>DASRJG010000072.1:0-2818 GCA_035649595.1 Candidatus Polarisedimenticolaceae bacterium | reverse complement strand
GAGCAGCCGCTCGACGTCGGCGCCGTCGAGCACTTTCGGAAGCCGGGTCCAGGACCTCGGCAGATCGATGCGGGAGGTCGGATCCGGCGCGCCGCCGGAGGCGTCCCCATGCCACGCGAAGAAGCCGCGCAGCGCGACGAGCCACCGTGCGACCGACCGTGGCGAGCGCCCCTCCGCCCGCATCTCGTGAAGGACGGCCAGCACGTCCTCCCGGCGGACGGACGCGAGCGCCCGGCCGCCGACCCGGCGGCGGAGGAGCTCGAGGTCGCGGCGATAGGCGGCGAGCGTGTTCCGCGACAGGCCGCGCTCCGCCGCGAGATGCTCCAGCCAGAGGGCGAGCGCCGGATCGGAGGGCTCGCTCACGCGCGCGCCTCGTCCTTCGGATCGAGGAGGATCGTCACGGGGCCGTCGTTGACCAGCTCGACCTCCATCATCGCCCCGAACACCCCGCTCTCCGTCGGGATCCCGCGCGCGCGCAGCGCCGCGACGAACGCCTCGTAGAGCTCCCGCGCGACCGCGGGCTCGGCGGCGCCCTCGAAGGACGGCCTCCTTCCGCGACGCGTCGCGGCGGCCAGCGTGAACTGGGAGACGACGAGGACCGCGCCGCCGATCTCCTCCACGCTCCGGTTCATGCGCCCCTCCTCGTCCGGGAAGATCCGGAGCTCCGCGGCGCGGCGCGCGTAGGACGAGGCGTCCGACGGCCGGTCGTCCCTCTCGACGCCGAGAAACACCAGCGCCCCGCGCCCGATGGAGCCCGCCTCGCGTCCCGCGACCCGCACCGCGGCCCTCGAGACGCGCTGGATGAGCACCTTCATCGGACGAAGGCGGCCCGGTCCTTCGGAATCGGGCCGAAGGCGACGGCGGGAACGCGGAACACGACCCCGGGGCGCGAAGGGGTCGTGATCCAGACCGCCTCCTCGCTCGAGCCCTTCGCCGGAGGGAGCGGCCCCCAGGTCAGCCGCGCCAGATCGCCGTGCGCGCCTCCGACCGACAGCGTGCCGGACGGCGGGGTGGCGGGGCCGCCGCGCTCCACGCCGGCGGCGGTGAGGATCCGCAGGCGATCGAGGACGCCGAGGACGCTCCCGGCGTCCGGCGTGAACGCCCCCTTCGCGTCCTGCCCCGTCCAGGCGGATCCCTCCGCCGGGCGGTCCACGCGGAGCGTCTCTCCGCCGCGCGCGATCTCCAGCCGGCGGGCATCGGGAGACGAGAACGTCACCACGCGGAGGTCGCGGTAGGTGTCCGCCGGGCGGAGGAGCTCGGAGAGCGCGGTGTCGCCGACGAGACCGAAGAGCTCCCCCGCCCCGCGCCACGCCAGGCGCTTGCCACCGGTCCCCGCGGTGGCGACGAAGGCCCGCACGGGAGCGCCCGCGCCCGCGCCGACCTCGATCGCGAGGCGACGGTCGGAGCGGGAGGCGATCGGGCGGGGGGACCCCGCCGCCTCGTCCACCTCGATCGAGGTGATCGCCCGCGCGAGACGTCGCGCGGCGTCCGACGAGGCGGCGTCGTTGAACGGGGCTTCGATGCGCCACCCCTCGGCGTTCCCGGCGAGCGCGACTCGCCCGTCGGGACGGTCGAGGACGATGCGCGTGATCGCCTCCGGATCCACCGGGATCAGCCGGCGCTCGCGAAACCTCTCGGGATCGACCGCCAGCGCGCCGTAGAGGGAGCCGTCCGTGAGAACGATCTTTCCCGTCGCCGTGGCCGCGTAGCGCTCGGTGCCGACCGGGGACGTGCGTCCCAAGCGGACCGTGCCGAGGGCCGCGCCCGGCTCCCCCGAGACGACCGCCGCGCACGTGGCGGGCGCGAGCCCGAACCCGGCCTCCTGGCCTCGCTCGGCGATGCTGCGGCGGATCCGTGCGTCCTGGAGCGCGGCGAGGAGGTCCTGGACGCGCCGGGGATCCGCCACCGCGCCGAACGGCGCCTCGACGCGCCAGGCGCCCGAGGCATCCCGCGCGAGGACCACGTGCCGGCCGTCGCAATCGATCGTCATCGTGCGGACCCGCTCCTGCGTGAATGCCGGCACGAGGGGCTCGTCGATCGCCGGCGCGGTCGCGGGGGCGGGCGAACGACCGAGCCAGTAGAGCGCGCTCCCCGCCGCCGCCAGCAAGGCGAGCAGCGCCACGAGCGCGCGAAGGCTCACAGCGACTTCCGCAGGAGCCAGGCCGCGAGCCCGCCGATCAGCAAGACCTCGGGCAGGAAGAGGACGCCGAAGCGGAAGAGGTTCCTCTGATCGGCGGTGGTCATGTCGAGCCGCGACGCGCGGAGGGTCTTGGCCGGTCCCACGATCAGGTCCTCGCTCCCCATCACCCAGTGGAGGGCGTTCATCGCCAGCTCGCGGTTGAAGAAGGCGGCGAGGTTCCCGTTCGCCACCCAGTCCGCGTCGCCGAACAGGATCAGCCGGGCCTCGCGCGTCCCTTCGGGCGCCGGCGTCCCTCCGTCCCCCGCGATCGGCACGGTGGCCGTCGCGGCGACGAGCAGGGGGCCGGGGGCATCGTCGGGATCCTTGCCGACCCGGCCGGTCGCGAGCATCTCCTTCCACCGCCCCTCCCCCCATGCGGTCTCCCGCGTGCGCGCGAGCGGCTGCGCGACCACGCCGGCGACGCCGCCCTCGGTCGCGATCGAGAGCGACCGGGCCTGAGAGAGGAGGATGCGCTGCTTGAACCCTCGCGTGATCGGATGCGGGGGGAAGTCCTCGATGATTGGGTCGAGGCCGAGGCGCGCGCCCAGGAACGCGATCTCCTCCTGGTCCACGATGACGTCGTCGCGAAGCTGCAGCCGATAGTCGGCGAGCAGCGGCCCGATCCCACCATCGTTCCCC
>DASRJG010000071.1:0-11704 GCA_035649595.1 Candidatus Polarisedimenticolaceae bacterium | reverse complement strand
CGAGGGCCAGATCAAGAGCTCGTCGCGCGAGATCGCGGCGTTCGGGACGCCGAACGTCGTCCATTTCTGCGCCGCCCTGATCATCTCGGCGATCCTGAGCGCGCCGTGGCGCTCGCTGGCGATCGTCGGCGCACTGCTCGGCGCGTTCGGCCTGTCGGGGCTGATCTACACGTGGCTGGTCCTTCACCGTACTCGCCGTCAGAAGGGGTACAAGCCGGTCCTCGAGGACTGGATCTGGCACGTCACGCTCCCCTTCGTCGCCTACGCGACCCTGCTTGCCGCCGGTGTCGCGCTCCGCGCCCGGCCGGAGGGCGGGCTCTTCCTTGTCGGCGGGATGACGCTCCTGCTCGTCCTGATCGGCATCCACAATGCCTGGGACACCGTGACCTATATCGCCACCCGGGAGAACGAAGCGCGGGGGTGAAACCGGCGTGCATCTTGCTCCGCCGCGCAATATGTTCTCGCCCTGGAACCTGACGATGAACGGACATCTCTTCGCTTCGATCTTCACGCTCCTCGTGGCGCTCACCACGGGCTGGCTTTGGGCGGATCCGGATCTTCGAGAGCGGTTTCATGCCGGCGAGCCGGGGACCGGCGCACGCATGTCGAGCTGGTCGCTCGGGTCCTGGGTTGCGTCCTTCCTCTTGTTCGCCGGCGTGGAGTTCCTGCGAGCGATCGAGATCCCACTCCCCGCGGGGCTCGGAAACGGGCTCATCGGCGTCTCGTTCCTCCTGATCGTGGTCGGCGCCATGCTCGGGGACGACCCGTCGCGGCTCCGCACCGACGAATGACCGGGCGCTAGACTGCGCGGGTGATCGACCCCCGTCCGATCGTCCTCGAAGGCCGCGGCGTCCGTCTCGAGCCGCTCTCCCCGGATCATCAGGCGGACCTGGCCGCCGCCTCCGCCGACGGCAGGCTTTGGGAGCTTTGGTTCACGCAGGTCCCCGAGCCTCCGTCGACTCCTTCTTACATTGCGACGGCGCTGCAGGGTCAGAAGGACGGGCACATGCTTCCCTGGGCCGTTCGCGAGCTCGGGAGCGGCGCCGTCGTCGGGAGCACGCGCTACCACGACATCGTCCCCGCGATCGACCGGGTCGAGATCGGCTACACCTGGTACGCGAAGCGCTGGCAGCGCAGCCACGTCAACACCGCCTGCAAGCTCCTGCTCCTCGAGCATGCCTTCGAGACGCTCGGCTGCAAGGTGGTGGGGCTTCGGACCGATAATTTCAATTTCGCCTCGCAGCGCGCGATCGAAGCGCTGGGAGCCAAGAAGGACGGCGTGATCCGCCATCACGCCCCGCGCAGGGACGGGACGGCGCGCGACACCGTCATCTACAGCATCGTCGCGGGGGAATGGCCGGATATTCGACGCCATCTGGAGCTGCGGCTGGCGCGCCACGGCGCCTGACCTCGCGTCGCTTGGCCGACCCGCGAGTGTCGAATAGCGCAAATAGCGCTACGCATTCGGTGGAGACTGAGATAAACTTCGATCGGCCCTCGTACGGCACGACGAGGGATCGATTGCAGATCTGACGGGAACGGGCCCGGCGCCGGGATTGGTGTCGCGCTCGCCGGTGGGGATCCCGGAATGGGAAGGGTCGAGATCAACCCCGACACCTCGAATCGGACACTCCCGAAAGCAGCGACCGGCATCCAAGGTCTGGACGACATCACGAGCGGCGGACTTCCCCGCGGCCGCCCGACCTTGGTGTGCGGCAGCCCGGGATGCGGCAAGACGCTCCTGGCGATCGAGTTCCTCGTGCGCGGCGCGGTCCAGTACGCCGAGCCTGGGGTATTCATGGCCTTCGAGGAGACGTCCGAAGAGCTCGCGCAGAACGTGCGCTCACTGGGCTTCGACCTCGAGGCCCTCGCACGCGAGAACATGCTCCGGGTGGACTACGTGCACGTCGAACGCAGCGAGATCGAGGAGACGGGCGAGTACGACCTCGACGGCCTCTTCATCCGCCTGGGGCACGCGATCGACTCGATCGGCGCCAAGCGCGTCGTGCTCGACACGCTGGAGACGCTGTTCGGCGGCCTCTCGAACGCCGCGATCGTGCGTTCCGAGCTACGGCGGCTGTTCCGGTGGCTCAAGGGCAAGGGAGTCACCGCGGTCATCACCGCCGAGCGGGGGGACGGGACGCTCACGCGCCATGGGCTCGAGGAGTACGTCTCCGACTGCGTGATCCTCCTCGATCACCGGGTGACCGAGCAGCTCTCGACGCGGCGCCTGCGCATCGTCAAGTACCGCGGGACCACGCACGGCACGAACGAATACCCGTTCCTCATCGACGACACCGGGATCTCGGTGCTCCCCGTCACCTCGCTCGGCCTGCAGCACACGGCGTCGGGCGAGCGGACCTCGACCGGAATCCCCCGCCTCGACGAGATGCTCGGAGGCGAGGGGGTGTTCAAGGGCACGAGCGTCCTGGTCTCGGGGACCGCGGGAACCGGGAAGACGAGCGTGGCCGCGCATTTCGTGGACGCGGCCTGCCGGCGCGGCGAGCGGTGTCTTTACGTCGCCTCCGAGGAATCCGAGAGCCAGCTCACCCGCAACATGCGGAGCATCGGCATCGATCTCGAGCCGTGGACCGCGAACGGCGCTCTCCGCTTCCACGCGGCCCGACCGACCGCCTACGGGCTCGAGATGCACCTCGCGACCCTCCACAAGATGGTCAACGAGTTCGATCCCACCGTGGTCGCCGTGGATCCGATCAGCACGTTCCTGAACGCCGGCACCGCTCGGGAAGCCGAGGCGATGCTCACCCGTCTCGTCGATTTCTTGAAGGGGCGGCAGATCACCGCGGTCATGACGAACCTCACGCACGGCGGGACTGCCGCCGAGCGGACCGAGGGCGGGATCTCCTCGATCATCGACACCTGGCTCCTGCTCCGCGACATCGAGCTCGGAGGCGAGCGGAATCGCGGGCTCTACGTCCTGAAGTCCCGCGGAATGGCCCATTCGAACCAGATCCGCGAGTTCCTCCTGACCGATCGCGGCGTCGAGCTGAACGACGTCTACGTCGGGCCCGAAGGGGTGCTGACGGGCTCGATGCGGGCCGCCCAGGAGGCGCGGGAGAAAGCGGTCACCCTCACGCGACAGCAAGAGATCGAGCGCCGTCAGCGTGAGCTCGAGACCAAGCGCCAGGCGCTCGACGCGCAGATCGAAGCCCTCCGCGCCAAGTTCGAAGCCGAGCAGAGCGAGCTCGAGCTGATCATCGGGCAGGAGGAGGCGGCCGCGCAGCGGCTGCGGGACGATCGCAAGGACGTGGAACGGATACGCAAGGCCGACAGGTCGGCCGCGGAGAGGAGCGACGCGTGAAGGTCAACCCCGATCCCGAGCCCCAGGAGGAGGGTCCTCTGAGGCTGGTCGAGGTCGCCGCAGCGGAGACCGTGGATCCGGCGATGTGGGACCTCCGTCTGTACGTCGCGGGGAAGACGGCGAAGTCGGTGGCCGCGTTCGAGAACCTCAGCCGGATCTGCGAGGAGCACCTGGCCGGGAAGTACAAGATCGAGGTGGTCGATCTCCTGGTCCATCCGCAGCTCGCCCAGGGGGACCAGATCGTCGCCATCCCGACGCTGGTGCGGAAGCTGCCGGAGCCGATCCGCAAGGTGATCGGCGATCTCTCCAACGCGGAGCGCACCCTCGTCGGGTTGCAGCTCCGTCCCGCCAGGAGCGGCGCGGAGGACGCATCATGAGCCAGGCCCTCGACACGTCGGCGGGCGGCAGCGGGGATCTCCGCCGCCGGCTCGAGGAGGCGGAAGAGACGATCCGCGCGCTGAAGGCCGGGGAGGCGGACGCGGTGCTCGTCGCGTCGCCCGATCGCGAGCAGGTCTTCACGCTCGAGGCCGTCGACAAGCCCTACTGGCTGATGGTCGGGCACATGCCCGATCCGGCGGCGATCCTCACCTCGGACGGGGTCCTGCTCTCCTGCAACCGGCCGTTCGCGGATCTGCTCGGCGAGGATTCGGTCACCGCCCTGGCCGGTCAACCCCTGGGCCGCTTCGTCGGAGCCGAGAGCCGGCAGGTGCTGGAGTCCCTCCTCCGCAGCGGGATGGCACGCGAGACGGAGGCGCAAATCGAGATCGAGCGCGCCGACGGCGGCCGCGGCACCGCGCACCTGGGCGTCCGCGCGCTCCGCGAAGGGGCGTTCGGGTTCTGCCTGCTGGCCGTCGATCTCACCGCCCAGCAGCACTATCAGGAGCTGCAGCGCACTCAGGCGGCGCTCCGCGAGGCCGACCGGAAGAAGGATGCGTTCATGGCGACGCTCGCCCACGAGCTGCGGCAGCCTCTCGCCCCGATGCGCAACGCGGTCGAGATCCTGCGATCCGCCGGAAACGACACCGACGAGCGTTCCTGGGCGACGGGCGTGCTGGATCGTCAGCTCCGCATCATGACGCGCCTCCTCGAGGATCTTCTCGACGTGTCGCGACTGAGCCGGCACAACGTCGAGCTGCGCCTGGAGACGATCGAGCTCAGGCACGTGCTCGAGTCGGCGCTGGAGACCAGCCGTCCCTTCATCGAGGCCGGCAAGCTCGCCCTCACCCACGCGCTCGACGGGCCGATCCGGGTCCATGCCGATCCCGTCCGTCTCGCGCAGGTCTTCGCGAACCTCCTGAACAACGCCGCCCGCTACACGGAAGAGGGCGGGAGCATCCGCATGACCGCCGAGCAGGTCGGGGACCAGGTCGTGGTCTCGATCAAGGACGACGGGATCGGGATCGAGCCCGAGATGCTGCCGTCGATCTTCGAGATCTACTCGCAGGCCAACCCGGAGCTCGCCCGCTCGCAGGGGGGGCTCGGGATCGGGCTGTCGCTCGCGAAGGGGCTCGTCGAGCTCCACGGCGGGACGATCGAGGCGCGGAGCGAGGGCGCCGGCCGGGGGAGCGAGTTCATCGTGCGGCTCCCGATCGCGAGCTGACCCGGGCGTCGTCGAGCGTCCCGCGCACCTTGCGCGCCATCGCGACCAGTGTGAACGGCTTCTGGAGGAACGCCACGCCCGCGGCGAGGACGCCGCGACGCACGATCGCGTCGTCCGTGTAGCCGGACATGAACATGATCTTCATGTCGGGCCGCGAAGCGGTGAGCTGCTCCGCCAGCTCGCGACCGCCCATCCCCGGGAGGACGACGTCCGTGAGGAGCAGGTGGATCGGCCCCGCGTGGCGGCGGCCGATCTCGAGCGCCTCGCGGACGTCCCCCGCGTCGAGCACCTCGTAGCCGAACTCCCTGAGGGACTCGCAGAGCATCTCGCGGACCATCGACTCGTCGTCCACGACGAGGATCGTCTCCCCCGCCGCGCGGGCCGAGACGCTCGGCGCCGCCCGGTCTCCGGGCTCGGCGCTGCCGTCCTCGACCGGCGGCAGGTAGATCTCGAAGCGGGTCCCTTTCCCCGGCTCGCTGTCCACCACGATGTGGCCCCCCGACTGCTTGACGATCCCGTACACCGTGGACAGTCCGAGCCCCGTGCCCTGCCCCGGGTCCTTCGTGGTGAAGAACGGCTCGAAGATCTGGGCCCGTACCTCGGGCGTCATCCCCGTTCCGGTGTCGGTGACCGCGATCATCACGTACGGACCGGCCGGGACCGCCCAAGGCGCCTCGGCGTTCGCGGTCTCGATCGTGATCGTCCCGCCGTCCGGCATCGCGTCGCGCGCGTTGACGACGAGGTTCATGACGATCTGCTCGATCTGACCGGCGTCCGCGCGGATCGAGCGGACCTGGGCGCCGGGGCGGGTGACCAGCTCGACGTCCTCCCCGATCAGCCTCCGCAGCATCTTGTCCATGTCCGCCAGCAGCGCGTCCACCGCAAGCTCGCGAAGCTCGAGGATCTGCTTGCGGCTGAAGGCGAGGAGCTGGCGCGTGAGCGAGGCCCCCCTCTCGGCGGAGCGGTGGATCTGCTCGATCCGCGGGCGCCCCGGATCGTCCGGCGCCATCTCCGCCAGCTGCAGCTCGCTGTAGCCGAGGATCACGCCGAGCAGATTGTTGAAGTCGTGCGCCACCCCTCCGGCGAGGCGGCCGACCGCCTCCATCTTCTGCGCCTGGCGGAGCTGGTCCTCGAGCGACTTGCGCTCGGTGATGTCGTGCATCGCCACCACCGCGCCGATCCGTCGCCCCGCGCCGTCGGTCAGCGGCTGCCCGCTGGTGAGGAGGGTCCGGCTCCGGCCGTCTCCGGACGCGATCACCATCTCGGCGTTCCGGACGCGCTCCCCGCACCACGCCTGCACCAGCGGGATCTCCTCGGTAGCCATCCGGGCCTTCCCGTCGGGGCGGCACAGATCGTAGTGCTCCGCCCAGCGCTCGGGGGGGAGCGGCTCCGCGGGGCGCCCGTGCATCTCGCGCGCCGCGCGGTTGAAGAGCGTGAGGATCCCGCGCTCGTTGCAGGCCGCGATCCCCGCCTCGATGTTCTCGAGGACCGCGCGGAGGAACCGCTGCTCCCGCTGCAGCTCGGCCTCGGCCTCCGCGCGGCGGCAGCGCTCGTCGGACTCCGCGAGCGCGCGCTTGACCGCCGGAGGCAGGGCGGTCAGGCGGCTCTTGAGGACGTAGTCGGTCGCGCCGGCGCGGAGGCTCTGGATCGCCGCCTCCTCGCCGATCGTCCCCGAGACCAGGATGAACGGCGTGTCCGGGGTGCGGTCCTTCACGAGCCGTAGGGCGGCGAGGCCGTCGTAGTCGGGCAGGTTGAAGTCCGACAGCACCAGATCGAAGCCGCGCAGCCAGAGCGCCCGCTCGAACTCCTCGCGACAGCCGGCCGTCGTCACGTCGAGGCGATACCCCTCCCCCTCGAGGACCGCCCGGATCAGCTCCTGATCGTTCGGGTCGTCCTCCAGATGGAGGATGTCGAGGATCCTCTCGCCCCCGCTCATGACCGCTCGCCCCGCGGAGCCCGCAGCGCGCGGGACACGGCGTCGGAGAGCTGCTCGATCTCGTACGGCTTCGGAACGACGGCCAGCATCCCTTCGTCGAGAAGGTTCTGCGCCGCGATGTTGAACCCGTACCCGGTGCACAGGATCGCCTTGGTCCCCGGGTCGATCGCCTTGAGGGCGCGGAAGCACTCCCGGCCGTCCATCTTCGGCATGGCGAGGTCGAGCAGGACCACGTCGATCTCCTCGAAGTGGCGCTCATAGTGCCGGACGGCCTCCGCCCCGTCGCAAGCGGTGACGACGTCGTAGCCGAGATCGCGCAGGAGGTCCGCGGCCACGTCGCGCACCATGTCCTCGTCGTCGACGACCAGGATCCGTCCCGAGCCGCGCACGGCCCGTCCCCGGACGCGGACCGCCTCCCCCTCCGTCGCCTGCGCCGCGCGCGGCAGCCAGACCTCGAAGGTCGATCCCCGCTCCGGCTCGCTCCGCACGGCGATCGATCCGCCGTGGTTCTGGACGATCCCGTACACCATGGCGAGACCCATCCCCGTCCCCTTGCCGAGCGCCTTCGTCGTGAAGAACGGCTCGAAGATGCGGGCCCGAACCTCGTCGGCCATCCCGCAGCCGGTGTCCGTGATCGACAGCCGGACGTACTCCCCCGGCGGCACCGCCGGCTGCCCCGGACGGTCGCCGTCGGTCACGACGACGGCGTCGGTGGCCAGCGTCATCTCGCCGCCGTCCGGCATCGCGTCTCGCGCGTTGACCGCCAGGTTGAGGATCACCTGCTGGATCTGGCCCGGGTCGCCGAACACGAAGGCGGTCGGAAGCGCCGAGGTGTGGACGATGACGATGTTCTTGTCGAGGGTGCTGCGGAGCAGGACGATGACCTCCTCGATCGTCGCCCCGAGATCGACCGCCACGTTCTGGTTCTTCCCCTTGCGCGCGAACCCGAGGAGCTGCTGGGTCAAGGCGGCGCCGCGGCGGGCGGCCGTGTCCATGATCGTCGCCGCGCGGGCGATCTCGCCCCCCGGCTCGGCCCCCCTCCTGAGAATCGCCGTGTAGCCGAGGATCGCGGTGAGGATGTTGTTGAAGTCGTGCGCGACCCCTCCGGCCAACGTCCCGATCGCCTCCATCTTCTGGGAGTGGCGGAGCTGCTCCTCGCGCTCGCGCAGAGCGCGCTCCGCTTGCTTGCGCTCGGTCAGGTCGCGGATGGTTCCGGTGAAGCTCGCGGGGCCGCCGAGCGGGATCCGCGTGATCGCGATCTCCACCGGGAACTCCGAGCCGTCCTTCCGGATCGCCTGGCTCTCGATCCGCCGGCCGATGACCCGTCCCTCCCCGGAGGCGAGGTAGTGGGCGAGCCCCTCGCGATGCTGGGCGCGGAACCGCGACGGGATCACCGTCTCCGCGAGCGAGCGCCCCATCGCCTCCGACCGCGCCCATCCGAACATCGCCTCGGCCGCCGGGTTGAACTCGGTGATCTTCCCCTCGTGGTCCATGATGACGATGGCATCGAGGGAGGTCCCCAGGATCGAGTGCTTCCGCGCCTCGCTCTGGCGTTGGGCCTCCTCGGCGTGCTTGCGCTCGGTGACGTCGAGGGCGAGGCCGACGCTTCCGATGATCGTGCGGTCCTCGCTCAGGAGCGGCTCGACGTAGGTCTCGAACGCGCGCCCCTCCCACTCCATCTCGTAGGAGACCGATGCCCCCGCGACGGCGCGCAGGTGGGCGGCGATGGGCTTGAAGGTCCGGTCGGCGGTCCGGAAGAACTCGTAGAGCGTCCGGCCGACGACCTCGTTCGGCGTGAGCCCCAGGTGCGCGAGCGCCGACCCGACCGACGACGTGAACCTCAGGTTCAGGTCGGTGCTCCACATCAACGCCGGCATCTGCTCGACCAGGAGCCGAAGCCGGCTCTCGCTCTCGCGCAGGTGCTGCTCGGAGCGGCGGAGGACCTCGAGGTCCGAGACGTCCTGCACCATCACCATCGTCTGCTCGACCCGTCCGGCCGGGGAGAGGATCGGCATCGCGGTCGCGTAGATCGTGCGCGGGGTCCCGTCGAGATCGAGCGTCACCTCGTGGTGCGCGACCTTCTGCATCCGGAACGTCCGCGCCGCCGGGCACGACGCGCACGGAGCGCTCTCGCGGCAGAGCACGCCGTGGCAGGCCGCCCCCATCACCCGCGCGGAAGCGGCCTCCCCGAGGAAGCGGTCGAGGTAGGCGTTGGCCCACACGACGCGGAGCGCGGGATCGAGCACGAGGAACCCCGCGTCCGCGTGGCCGACGATCGCCGAGAGCTTCTGCCGCTCGCGGTCGAGGATCCGGACCTGGCCGTCGAGGATCCGGACCCAGCGCTCCTGGTCCTCGAGGCGCCGCTCGAGCGAGGCGACGGGCTCCGGTGAATTCTCCAGGGGGCCGGCCTTCACGTCGGTGCGTCCCCGCCTCGGCGGCTACCGCCGCGAGAGGGCCGGGCTCCCGGCGGCGGTCCGTCGGCGCGCGTACTCCCGCGCGAGCCAGTCGGCCACGCTCTCGACCTTGGCGACCGCCTCGCGATCGAACGCGTCGTACTCGTGACTGTCGACGTCGATCTGCGCGAAGATCGTCTCCGCCTGACGGATCAGGACCACCAGCTCGGATCTCGTGGACGTGGAGCAGGCGAGGTAGTTGGAGACCTTGGTCACGTCGGGGACGTTGATGTTCCGCTTCTCGGCGACCGCCGTCCCGCAGACCCCCTGACCCACCGCGATGAAGACGTGGTCGGTGGGGGCGCCGACGAACGGCCCCAGGCGCAGCACGTCGTTGGGAAACAGCTCGTAGATCCCGGTCCAGTGGAACTTCGGGTGGGATTCATGCAGCCGCTGCACGGCGCTGGACACGATGGTCTCGAACGAGCTCCCCGATGCGCGCAGCTTGTCCAGCTCGTTGCAGATCGCCTCGCCGGTCATGGTCCGCCTCCGCCCCCCGGGCCGAATCTCTCGGCGATAAGCTAGGCCCCGGGGAGCAGCGCGCAAGGAGCTGGCTTATCCTCCTCCTCGAGCGATGAAACCGTTCCTTTTCGCGGTCGCCCTCGCCCTCGCGCTGGTCTCCGACGCGCGCGCGTCGAAGTGCCCGCCCCCCGTCGCCGCGGCCGCGCTCGCGGCGCACCCCGGGGCGAAGGTGACCGGGTGCGACCGGGAGCACGAGAACGGGACCACCCACTGGGACGTCGAGCTGACCGGGCCGGACGGCCGGGAGCTCGCCTGCGAGGTCTCCCCCGACGGCACGCTGCTGCTGACCGAGGAGCCGATCGCCTGGAGCGCGGTCCCCCCAGAGGTGGCGCGCGCCTATGCGGCGGCCCACGGGCCCGATCCGCCTCTCTCGGTGTCGAAGCAAACCCGGCCCGACGGCAGCGTCGCCTTCGAGGTGGAGTTCAAGGAGGGAGGACGGCGGCGCGAGGCCACGCTCGACGCCCCCTCCTCCGCCTCCGACTGTCCCCCGCCGAAGCCGGAGTGCGTGTGCCCGATGATCTACGCCCCCGTCCGCTGCGACGGCGGATGCACCTATCCGAACGCGTGCGTCGCCGCCTGCGCGGGGGCCAAGGGCTGCGCACCCGCCGAGCCCGGACGCCCCGAGTGACCGCACCCCCTCTGCTCGATGCGCGCGGGCTTCGTTGTCCCGTGCCGGTCGCGCGGGCCCGCGCCGGGCTCGCGCGTCTCGCGCCCGGGCTGATTCTCGACCTCCTCGCGGACGACCCGATGGCGCGCCTCGACGTCCAGGCGTTCTGCGCGCGCGAAGGGCACGAGTACGTGGACGAGCGCCCGGAGCCGGGAGGAGGCTGGCGGATGACGCTGCGCCGCGGGGCGCGCTCCCCGCTCGCGGTCATCCGCTTCGGCGACGCGCCGGCGGGTGAATCGTCCGCGGCGATCGAGGCGCGCGTGCCGATCCCGTCCCTCGCGCGCGATCTCCCGGAGGAGGTCTGGGGCGCGGAGGGGACCGTCGAGCCGGTCCCCCTCGCCTCCGGCCCGGCGGCGGCGGACGGCTCGTGCCTCTTCGCCTCGGTCGCGACCCCCGCGGGAGCGGAGGCCGACATGACCCGGCGGACGTTCGAGACCTATCGCGGCCTCCTCGACGAGCTGCGGGCCGCCGGATACCCCCACCTCCTCCGGGTGTGGAACTTCGTCCCCCGGATCAACGAGCGATCCGGCGCGCTCGATCGCTACATGCGTTTCTGCGAGGGGCGCTCCCGGGCCTTCTCCGAGACGTTCGGCGACGGGTACGCCGAGCGCCTGCCGGCGGCGTCGGCGGTGGGATGTCCCGGGGACGCGCTGGTCCTCCACCTGCTCGCCGCGCGCCGACCCGGCCGGCACATCGAGAACCCGCGGCAGGTGCCCGCCTACCGCTACCCCGAGCGCTACGGCCCGAAGAGCCCGACCTTCGCCCGCGCGACCGCTCCGTCGACCGCATCGCCGGCGCCGGTGTTCGTCTCGGGGACGGCGAGCATCGTCGGGCACGAGAGCGTGTTCCCCGGAGATCCCGAGAGGCAGGTGGAGGAGACCCTGCGGAACATCGCCGCGGTGCTCGACGCGGCGTCCGTCCCCGGCCGGGGGGAGCCGCTCGCCTCGAGGCTGCTCTCGATGCGCGTCTACGTCCGGCACGCGGAGCATCTCCCCGCCGTCCGCGAGGCCGTGCTCGCGGGCGCGGGCGGGACGGTCCCGGCCGCATGGCTCCAGGCCGACATCTGCCGGAGCGAGCTGCTCGTGGAGATCGAGGCGACCGCACGCCCGTCGGACGCGGGGTTCGAGGTTGCGCCGCGCGCCGGTTCCTCGTAAGCATGGACGCCCCATGAGCGACGAGGAGACGCCCTTCGAGCACGCTCGCC
>DASRJG010000070.1:0-2287 GCA_035649595.1 Candidatus Polarisedimenticolaceae bacterium | reverse complement strand
GCCGCGGCGTGCGGCTGTCCGTTCGAGCCCCCCTCGAAACAGATGTCGTGGATCCCGAGCCCGGCGATGCTGACCCAGGTCAAGCAGCCGGCCGGCGAGATCGCGAGATCGACGAGTGCGGTCGCGTCGGGGACGAACGTCCGCACGTCGGTCAGCGTCCCGTCCGCCGCGATCGTCGCGCGCCGGATCCAGTTCCCGCCGTAGTCTCCGAAGAAGTAGGCGCCGGCGTACTCCGGCGGGAACGATCCCGCCCGGTAGACGGGTCCGCCGATGACCGAATCCCCCTCGCCGTGGTTGTAGGCGTAGATCGGCTTGACGTCCTCCGTGGGCGCCGGATCGCAGGACCGGAAGGTTTGCCCCGACTCCAGGCACGGCCATCCGTAATCGGCGCCGGCGACTCCCGCGTTGATCTCCTCCCAACGGGCCTCGCCCACGTCGCCGATGTACAGGGTCCCGTCCAGCGGATCGACCGACATGCGGAACGGGTTCCTGAGCCCCCACGCCCAGATCTCCGGGCGCGTCCCCGCCTGTTCCACGAACGGGTTGTCCGGCGGGATCGATCCGTCGCGATTGATCCGCAGGATCTTGCCGCGGAGATCGTTCATGTCCCGTGACTTGGGGAGCGGGTAGGCGTCGGTGTCGTTGTCCCCCATCGACGCGAACAGGGTCTTGTCCAGACCGAAGCGGAGGGTCCCGCCGTTGTGGTTGTTCGCCTCGAGCTGCGGGCCGCGCAGCAGGAGCTCTTCATCGGAGAGGAGCCCGCCGCTCTCCTTGTAGCGGACGATCGAGTTGTAGCCTCCCCAGAGCATCCCCGAAATGGCGCACGACGATCCGGTCACCCCGACCGCGCGCGTGTAGTAGAGGTAGACGTACCGGCTGGCATCGCCGGGCTCGAGGTAGTCCGGATCGAAGGCGATGCCGAGCAGGCCGCGCTCCCCTTCGCTGTCCACGCACGCGAGGTCGAGCGCGGTCGTCACCGCTCCGGTCACCGGGTCGCGCCGGCGCACGCGCGCGTGTCCCTTCGGCGCCCCGTCCCCCTTCTCGAGGATGAACAGCGCACCGCTTCCCGGCTCGTAGGCGATCGCGACCGGAGTGACCGCCCCCGTATCGGCGGAGTCCTCGACGACGACGCGGTCGTCGAATCCGACCGGCGCGGTCGCCGCTCGCGCCGGCGCACACACCACCACTGCGGCGGCGAGCGCTGCCGCGGCGATGTTGGTCCGGGACTTCCCCAAGAGCCCTAGGACAAGAGTCGCGAGCTCACACATATCGCGATCCGTAGTCTTACGGTGTCCCTGCCCGGCTGTGTTTCTCTTTTCCCACTACCCCGCTAGAGGATTCCCCAGAATACCCCGAGAGGTCTCACTTTGCGAGGGTGGCGCGCACGCGATCCACGATTCCGCTGACCGAAGGCAGCACGCCCAGGGCGCCGAGGGCTCCTCCTTCGGCGATCAAGGCTCCGTCGACCTCCACTTTGAACTCCCCGTACCGTCCCGAGACCTTCTCGACCTCGACCCCCAGGTCGCGACGGAGCCTCGCCGCCACCCGGGCGGCATGGATCGCGGTGACTCAGGTCTTGCAGTAGCGGACGACGACGCGTGCCATGAGAAATCTCCTTGCCGGCAGCATGGCACCGGACGTTTTCGTTGCATACCATACAAATGTACGGTATGCTCTCCAGCATGGGACGCACACCGGCCGGCCAGACGAGGGCAAAGGTCTTTCGGTTCGTCCGCGACCGTCTGGCCGGAGGACATCCCCCGACGGTTCGGGAGGTCATGGAGGCCTTCGGCTTCCGCTCCCCCCAGACCGCCCGGGAGCATCTCGACGCTTTGGTCGAGAGCGGATACCTGGAGAAAGAGCCGGGCGTCGCCCGCGGCTTCCGCCTACCCGGCGCGGGCCGGACCCCGACCGTCATGGTCCCGCTCCTGGGACGCGTTCCTGCTGGTCCGCTCGACGCGGCGGTCGAGAGCCTCGAAGGCCACCTGCCCGTCCAGACCCGCCGCGCGCCGGGGGAGCTGTTCAGCCTGCGGGTGCGCGGCGACAGCATGAAGGACGCCGGCATCCTGGACGGCGACGTCGTGGTCGTGCGCCGTCAGCCCCGCGCGGAAGCCGGAGAGGTCGTGGTCGCCCTCATCGACGACGAGGCGACCGTCAAGCGTCTGGAGCTCAAGCGGGGGCGTGTCGAGCTGCACCCCGCCAACGACGCGTACGCGCCGATCGTCCCCGATGCGGGGAGCCTGAAGATCCTCGGCAAGGTCGTCGAGGTGCGCCGGGTGCTCGAATG
>DASRJG010000069.1:0-26895 GCA_035649595.1 Candidatus Polarisedimenticolaceae bacterium | reverse complement strand
CGGTGATCCTGTGGAACTTCCAGTTGTGCCACGGGCAGACGATGTAGCCGGCGTCGTCGCAGTGCCCCTCGCCGAGCGGCCCGCCGACGTGGTTGCACACGCCCGACACCGCTCCGAAGGTGCCGTCGCGGTGGGAGAGCGCGATCTTCGTCCTCCCGATCGCGATCTGCCGGAGCGGCCTCGTCGCGAGCTCGGCGACGCCGCCGAGCTCGTGCCACTCCGGCGCGCCCGAAGGGGGCATCACTTCGCCTCGACGGGCTTGGTCGGGGCGTCCAGGGGGTCGGGCAGGATCCCTCGCTGGACCAGCCACGGATGCATCGTGACCGCGAGACGCCCGGCCTTGACGGCGGGGTCCTCGTTCGCGAGCGTCTGCGCCTCCTCGAGCGTCCGCGTCCGGTAGATCAGGACGCCGCGCCAGTCCCCGTCGTCGCCGAGGGGACCGGCGAGGACGAGCTTCCCGGCCTTCCACATCGCGTCGAGGTGGGCGAGGTGCCCCTCCTGGATCTTGGCCCGCTCGGGGGTCGCCTCCCGCGTCCACTTCGGGCCTTTGACGAGGACGCCGAAATAGTAGGTCGTCATGTTCGGGGGAGGCTCGTCGGCGAGCGCCCCGGTCGAGAGCACGGTGACGGCCAACAGGAGCACGGCTCGTCGGATCATGGGACCTCCTCGGAAGTCCGCCATTGTAAGTCCCGTTAGAATGCGGGCGGGGGGATCGATGAGATTCATGCTCGTCCTCGCCGGCGCGACGCTGGTCGCGGCCTGCTCCCGCGGGCCCGATACGTCCGCCCCGGCTCCGTCCGCGGGGGAGGCCAAGCCGATGGCGCGCGATCGCACCACCTACGTCGAGGTGGCTCTGACCTCCGACCTCTACCCGAAGCTCACCGAGCGCGAGCGGGCGATGGTGCCGCTCCTGATCGACGCCTGCCGGGAGATGGACGCCATCTTCTGGCGGGAGAGCTACGGAGACCGGGACGCGTTGCTCGCGTCGATCTCCGATCCGGAGCTGCGCCGCTTCGCCGAGATCAACTACGGTCCCTGGGATCGGCTGCGCGCCAACGCGCCGTTCCTCCCCGGCGTCGGGGAGAAGCCCAAGGGGGCCGGGTACTACCCCGCCGACATGACTCCGGACGAGTTCGACCGGGCCTGCGCGGCGGCCCCGGACAAGGGCGAGGCGCTCAAGAGCGCGTACACCATCGTGGTCCGCAGCGCCGGACGCAACCTCGTCGCGGTGCCGTTCCACGAGGGGTTCCCGGCCAACACGAAGAACGCCGCGGCCAAGCTGGTCGAGACCGCGGCGCTCGCGGACGATCCCGGATTGAAGCGCTACCTCGAGCTTCGCGCGAAGGCGCTCCTCGACGACGCGTACCGCGCGAGCGACCTCGCCTGGATGGACATGAAGTCGAACGGCATCGACGTCGTGATCGGACCGATCGAGAACTACGAGGACGCGCTCTTCGGCTACAAGACGACCCACGAGGGTTACGTCCTGATCAAGGACCGCGAGTGGAGCGGGCGGCTCGCGAAGTACGCCCGTTTCCTCCCCGAGCTCCAGCGCGGGCTTCCGGTGCCGGACGCCTACAAGAAGGAGAAGCCCGGAACGGACTCCGACCTCAACGCCTACGACGCCGTCTTCTACGCGGGGGACTGCAACGCGGGCTCGAAGACGATCGCGATCAACCTCCCGAACGACGAGCAGGTCCAGCTCGAGAAGGGCACGCGGCGCCTCCAGCTCAAGAACGCCATGCGCGCCAAGTTCGACAAGATCCTCGTCCCGATCGCCGACCGCCTGATCGCCGCCGACGAGCGCGCGCACGTCCGGTTCGACGCCTTCTTCGAGAACGTGATGTTCCACGAGGTCGCGCACGGGCTGGGGATCAAGAACACGATCGGCGGCAAGGGGACCGTGCGCGCCGCGCTCCGCGAGCAGGCCGGCGCGCTGGAGGAGGGGAAGGCGGACATCCTCGGGCTCTACATGGTCACGAAGCTCAAGGAGAAGGGGGAGCTGGGCGGCCGCGACCTGACGGACAACTACGTCACCTTCCTCGCCGGCCTGTTCCGGTCGATCCGCTTCGGCGCGACCGAGG
This sequence comes from Candidatus Polarisedimenticolaceae bacterium, assembly GCA_035649595.1. Taxonomy (GTDB): domain Bacteria; phylum Acidobacteriota; class Polarisedimenticolia; order Polarisedimenticolales; family DASRJG01; genus DASRJG01. Next base: position 24,811 of record DASRJG010000069.1, on the reverse strand, counting down.
CCCACGGCCGGGCGAACCTCGCGCAGTTCCTCTTCTTCCGCGATCGGGGGGCCTTCAGCCGGGATGCGGCGTCGGGAACCTACCGCGTGGATCCCGCCAAGATGCAGGCCGCCATGACCGCGCTCGCCGAGAAGATGCTGCGGCTCCAAGGGGACGGCGACTACGACGGCACCGTCGCCTTCCTCCCGAAGGCGGGCGAGATGGATCCCGTTCTCAAGGCCGACCTCGACCGCCTCGCATCGGCGGATATTCCGACCGACGTCGTGTTCCGCCAGGGGATCGAGGTGCTGGAGTCGGCCGCGGCGAAGTAGCGGAGCGATGATCTAGACTCGAGGGCATGGAGGCCGCCATGCGCACAGCCGGAGCTCTCATCGCTCTCGTGGCCGCGTCGGGAACCGTCGCGGCCGCGGATTTCACGAAGGACTTCGACACGAAGTCCTGCACCTTCCGCTCCTCGGGCAAGAACCCGTACTTCGACTTGACGCCGGGATTCCGCGCCCTGTTCCGGGGCTCCGAGAACGGCAAGCCGGTCGAGAACACGATCACGGTGACGGACGAGACGAAGACCGTCGACGGGGTCGAGACGCGCATCGTCGAGGAGCGCGAGACCCACGGCGGCAAGCTCGTCGAGGTGTCGCGCAACTACTTCGCCATCTGCGAGGGGACGAACAGCGTCTTCTATTTCGGCGAGGACGTCGATCTCTACCGGAGGGACGAGATCGTCGGGCACGGCGGAAGCTGGCTCGCGGGTACGAACGGGGCGAAGCCCGGGCTGATCATGCCGGGGGTCAACCTCCTCGGCGCCCGTTACTTCCAGGAGGTCGCCCCGGGCATCGCCATGGATCAGGCGGAGACGGCGGCCCTGAACGAGACGGTCAAGACCCCCGCCGGGGTCTTCGAGCACTGCCTGAAGGTCCGCGAGACCAACCCGCTCGAGCCGGGGGAGCTCGAGTTCAAGCTCTACGCGCCGGGTGTGGGGCTCGTGCAGGACGAGGGGCTGAAGCTCGTGGAGTACGGGACGAAGCGCTGACCGGTCCCGGTCACCGCGCGCCGCGCAGCATCGCGATCCCGACGGCGGCCATCCACCCCGACTGCAGGATCATGATCGCTCCGAAGCCGTGGACGTCCAGATGGACGTGCCCGGACAGGATGCCGAGCAGGACGGCCGCTCCGATCGCGATCCCGGCGAAGCCGATCCCGCGCGCCATCCTGCCGGTCGCGAGGATCGCGGCGGACCAGAGCAGGATCCCGACGGCGTTCGCGGCGGCGTACACCTTCGCGAACGCCTGGTTCCACAGCGCCGTGTAGTCGAGCAGCGTGTGGAGCGACTCGCGCGCCGCGCCGTCCGCCTCGCGCATCCACGAGACGACCCCCGTCGCGACGAACCCGCTGGGGACGGCCGCGCCGAGGATCGCGACCCCTCCGAAGCCGCAGGCCACCAGCGCCGCCGTGGTCAGGTCGGTCGGGCCGAGCCGGCGTGCGAGCCCGAGGAAGCCCATGAAGACGACCGGCGTCGCCGCGATCGCGACCGCGTGGATCGCCTGGTTGAGGTGCCCGAGCCCCGCGCCCGCGGAGCCGAGCAGCCCGTGGGCGGTCGGGTGGAGCGCCATCACGATCACCCCCGTGAGCGCGCCGGCGATCAGCAGGATTCCACTCGTCTTGTCGCGATTCATGTTGCGTGCCCTTTCCCGGTGGACGACCATGAGCGCGAAGTCTGCGAACGGGCCGGAAGAGCGTCAACAACCAAAACCTCAGTGAGCGTTCGGTGATGAACAACGCGGCCCCATCTGTTCGGAACGGCGACCGCCGCGTGCGGCGCACGCAGCGGGCGCTCACGCGTGCGCTCGTCGATCTCGTTCTGGAGAAGCGCTACGACGCGATCACGATCCAGAACCTGCTCGATCGCGCGGACGTGGGGCGCTCGACCTTCTACGCGCACTATCGCGGCAAGGACGACCTGCTCCTTCGAAGCTTCGAGCGGATGCTCGACATGTTCGACGGAGCGATCGAGCGCGATCCCACGCCGAGCCGGCGCGTGGCACCGGTGCGGGAGCTGTTCGAGCACGTCGGCGAGGTCCGCCCGTTCCAGCAGGCGCTCGCGCGGGCGCGCGTCCTGGATCGCCAGTACCAGGTCGGGATCGAGCAGATGAGCCGCACGATCGAGCGCCGCCTCGCGTCGTCGTTCCGGAGCGACCCGATTCCGGCCGCCGTGCGCGCGCGGGCCCTCGCGGGGTCCCTCTTCGCGCTCCTCCGTTGGTGGATCGACCAGGATGCGCCGTACTCGCCGGAAGAGATGGACCGGATGTTCCACGCCATGGTCGCTTCGTGACCGTACAGAGGGAGGCTCCGAACATGCCCGATGTGACTTACAAGAAGTTCGAGGATCTCGACGCGTACCGAGGAGAGGGGGTGCGCGCCCGCCAGTTCCTCTACGCGGGGAAGAGTCTCGGCGTGACCGCCTGGAAGATGAACGTGCTCGACCTTCCCCCGAGCTGGAAGGACTACCCGGATCACGACCACGCCAAGGACGGGCAGGAGGAGGTCTACGTGACCCTGAGAGGGAGCGCCGAGCTCGAGGCCGACGGTCAGACCTGGTCGCTGAGCCCCGGCACCCTCGTCCGCGTCGGGCCGAACCAGAAGCGGAAGATCCTCCCCGGCCCCGAGGGGGTGACGATCCTGGCGATCGGCGGGACGCCCGCCTCCTAGCGGCGCTCGAGCTCCTCGAGAGTCCTCGGCCAATCGCGGCCGAGAAGACGCGAAAGCGCCCGGTCGGCGAGGAGGCGGCCGCCGGTCTGGCACCGGGCGCAGTAGTTGGCCTCGTTCTCCGCGTACACGATCCGCTGGACGCTCGAGCCGCAGACGGGGCAGGGCTCGCCGAACCGCCCGTGGACCGCCATGCCGGGGCGGAACGCCGTCACCCCTTCGGGAAACGCGTCGCCGGCCTCGGCGGCGAGACGGTCCCGCCAGGTCGTCAGCGTCGTCCGGACCTCCTGCCGGAGGCGCTCGGTCTCCTCGTCGTCGAGGTTCCGCGTCAGCTGCGCCGGCGAGAGCCGCGCCGCGTGGAGGATCTCGTCCGAATAGGCGTTCCCGATCCCGCTGAAGATCGATGGGTCGGTCAGCGCCCGCTTCAGCGTGCGGTTCTCCCGGGTCAGCGCGGCGCGGAACGCCTGCGGCGTCGCGTCGAGCGGCTCGATGCCGCCGCGGTCCAGCGCAGCGAGCGCCGCATCCCCTTCGACCACGTGGAGCGCCGCCCGCTTCTTCGTCCCGGCCTCGGTCAGCGTGAGCGTCCCGCTCTCGAAATCGAACGCGGCGAGCATCGCCTTGCCTCCGAGCTTCGCCCCCTTCGCCTTCCAATGCAGACGCCCCGCGATCATCAGGTGGATCGCGAGGTGGATCCCGCTCTCGAGCCCGATGACGACGCGCTTCCCGAGACGGCGGACGGACGCGACGCGCCGCCCCTCGGTCTGCGCCAACGGGGGCGCGACGGTCCGAAGGAGAAACGGGCTGTTGAGGCGCACCCGCTCCAGGCGCGCTCCGATCACGCGCTGCCGGAGCGCCTCGACGTACACCTCGACGTCGGGAAGCTCCGGCACGGTCTCAGTGCGATGCGCGGCGCAGCCGGTCGGCGATCGCGAGCGCGAGACCCTCGCTCCCCTCGGGGGGCGCGGCGAGGATGACCGGAATGTCGCCGGCGTCCAGCTCCCGGAGAAGCGTGAAGAGGTTGCGAGCCGCCTCCTCGAGATCTCCGCTCTCGGTCAACGCCCGGAGCACCACGGGGACGCCGTACCGCCGGCCGAGCTCCTCGACCGTCGCGCTCGCCTGCGCGGGGCCGGTGAAGACGCCGATCAGACCGATGCTCGTCGCGCCGCGCGGAAGCGCCGGCGGTCCGGGAAGCAGGTAGAGCGGGGTGCGGGGGGCGTAGTGGACCTCGCTCATCCCCGGGGACGCCGCGGGGGCGCCGGGACGGAGCGGAGCCTCGGGGCGCGCCAGCCTCACGCTCGCCGCCGCCTCGACCGCCTCGACCGAGATCCCTCCCGGTCTGAGCAGCGTCAGCGTCCCATCCGGCGCGATCGCGACGACGGTCGATTCCACGCCGACGGTGGACGGGCCTCCGTCGAGGACGATCCCGATCCGGTCGCCGAGCTCCTCGACGACGTGCGCCGCCGTGGTCGGGCTGATCCGACCGAAGCGGTTCGCGCTCGGCGCGGCGAGCGGAAGAGCCGATTCCTTCAGGAGCGCCTGAGCGACCGGATGGGACGGCATCCGGATCGCGACCGTGTCCAGACCGCTCGTGACGAGATGCGGGATCTTCGGACCGCGCGGGAGCACCAGCGTGAGCGGCCCCGGCCAGAAGCGCCGGAGGAGCACGTCGGCGCGCTCGCGCGCGAGCTGCGGGAGCCGCGACACCTCGACGATCCCGTGATCCTCGAGCCCCGACAGGACCTCCCGCTCCAGGGGGCCCGCGGGGCGGACGAGGTGGACGATCAGCGGATCGAAGCTCGGCCGGTCCTTCGCGGCGAAGACGCGCGCGACGGCCGACGCATCGTAGGCGTTCGCCGCGAGACCGTACACCGTCTCGGTCGGCATCCCGACCAGCTCCCCGCGGCGCAGCGCGTCGGCGGCGCGCCGGAGGTTGTCGGGCGACGGAGCCAGGATGGTGGCCAAGGATCCTCCCTGCCGACGGGGATAATACCCGTCATGCGCCGGCGAGCCCTGGACCCTCCGCGCCGAGCGGCGCTCGACGACGTCTCCCACGTTCACCTCGAGCCGCCGCACGCGGCCTCGAGAGAGCCGCGCCGCCATTTCGACCCGAAGTACGGCTGGTTCCGCCGATGGGAGCGCGCGACGAGCCTCTATCTCAGCCGCCACGTCTGGCCGCGCATCCCCGGCGCGTCGCTCCTTTACGGCGCGATCCTGCACCGGTCGCTGACCGTCGGCGAGACGGACATCGCCGTCGCGGGTCTCCCCGGCGCGTTCGACGGGACGACGCTCCTGTTCGTCTCGGACGTCCACGCCGGGCCGTTCCTCTCGGCGCGCGCGCTCGCCGCGGCGTTCGGGCGCCTGGCATCGTTGGCTCCGGACGTCGTGATCCACGGCGGGGACATCGCGACGTCCAACGTCGCGGAGGTGCTGCCGCACGCGGACGCGGTGCGATCGTTGACCGGATCGCTGGGGACGTTCGCGGTCTACGGCAACCACGATCACTACACGCGCGCCCTTCCGGGCATCGCGGCGTTCTACGCCTCGTGCGGCGTGCGCCTCCTATGGAACGAGGCGGCGTCGCTCGAGCGCGGGGGGGAGCGCATCGCGCTCGCGGGGATCGACGACTGGAACTTCGGGCGGCCGGATCTCCCGCGCGCGATCGACGAGGCGCATCGTGCCGCGCCGGGCGCGCCGGTCGTCCTGGCCTCGCACAATCCCGATGCCTTCTTCGAGGCGGCCTCGACAGGGGTGGCCCTCGTGCTCGCCGGACACACGCACGGCGGGCAGGTCCGGATCCCCGGCCGCCCGGTCCTCGTGCGGATGAGCCGCTACCGGCTCGACGAGGGGCACTACCGCCATGGGGACTGTCAGATCGTGGTGAGCCGCGGATTCGGCGCTTCGGGGATCCCCCTGCGCGTCGCCTGCCCGCCGGAGGCGCTCCTCGTCACGCTCCGGTGCGCGTGACGAAGAGCGCGTCGCGAGGATCGCCTAGGAATCCTTCGAGTTGATGTCGAACGTGATCATGAAGCCGTTGGTCCCCTTGAATTCGAACGGCTTCTCGCCGCGGCGGTAGGCCTCGACGTCGTTGGGCATCAGCACGAAGCCGTCGTTGCGCGACGTTCCCCAGTACTTGAGGTTCTTGATGACGACCGGATCGGCCGTGTTGCCGGGGAACCGGTTCAGGACGACCTCCGCGCCCTTCCCGCCGTCGAGCTTCGCTTCGGCGTGGTCCTTGCTCGCGGACCAGGTCATCGGGGCGTCGGCGCCGATGGTGAAGGAGTTCCACTTCACCGGGTACACCTTCCCCATGATCGCCGCGACGGCATCGCGCTGCGCCTTCGTCGCCGACGGCTCGAAGGTCAGCACGGCCCAGTCCATCGCCCCCTTGGAGAAGTCGCCGCCGAGGTCGCCTGCGACCCAGAACTTCATGCCGTCGAGGGAGACGGCGCCGTAGCTCCCCTTGTTGACGCGGAACGCGTTGTTGAACCGGCAGAAGTGCTCCCCGCCGCCGTGGCCGGCATGGGCGCCGTGCGCGGCCGGCTTCGAGTTGAAGTAGCACTGGCAGAACATCGGGCAGCTGCAGGCCTCGATGATCGTGGCGTTCATCGTCCAGTCGGGCGCCGCCTTCGGCTCCCCTTGCGCCGCGGCGAGCACCAGCGCGACCGCTCCGAGCGCGAGCGCGGCGGCGAGAATCGGCTTCTTCATGACGTTTCCTCCTCGTCCGCCCTGGATCCTGCGACGCGCAGACCCGCGGACCGGGTAGGAATAACGCAGGTCGGGGGCGTTTGAAAAGCCGCATGTGCATGCGGGTAGGCCGGCTAGCGGAGGATCCCCTGGCGCAGCGCCGCGAGCACCGCCTCGGACTTCGAGTGGACGTGGAGCTTCTCGTAGATGTTCCGGACGTGGAAGCGCACCGTGTCCAGGGAGAGATCCAGCGCCGCGGCGGCGGTCTTGTAGACGTGGCCGTCGGCCAGGAGCCGCAGCACGTCGATCTCGCGCGGGGAGAGCCGGTGCGGGGAGGCGGGGGGCGGCGGGGCGATCCGCTGGAACGTCTCCACGACCTTCCGCGCGATCTCGGGACTCATGGGGGCGCCGCCGGACAGCACCTCGCGGATCGCCTCGATCAGACGGTTCGGGGGGGTGTCCTTCAGGAGATAGCCGCAGGCCCCCGCGCAGATGGCCTCGAACACGTGATCGTTGTCGGCGTACACCGTCAGCATCAGCACCTGGAGGGACGGCACTCTCGTCTTGAGACGCCGGACGCCGTCGGTGCCCGACATCCCCGGGAGGCCGATGTCCGCCAGGAGGATGTCGGGAGGGTCGGCGACCAGCGGCTCGATCGCCTCCTCCATCGAGCCGAACGCGCGAACCCCCGCGAACCCTTCGGTCCCGCCGATCAGCGAGACGAGGCCGTCCCGCAGCACGCGCTGGTCCTCGACGATCGCGACGTGGACGTCCCGCATCCCGACCTCCGCCGTCACACTAGGGTGAAGCCGCCGCCGCGACAACCGCATCGTTGGGTGGGTCGTCTCAGGGGGACGTGAGGCGCACCTCGCATCCGCGTCCCGGGGCGGAGGTGATCGCCGCCGAGCCGCCGAGCGCCTCCGCGCGGCGCCGGAGGTTCACGAGGCCGCGCCCGTCGGAGCGCGCTCCCGGATCGAACCCGCATCCGTCGTCGACGATGCGAAGCGTGATCCGCGATCCCGAGAGCTCGAGCCCGACCGCGACCCGTCCGGCCCGCGCGTGGCGGGCGACGTTGGTCAGCGCCTCCTTCGCCGCGAGGTAGAGCTGACGCTTGCGGTCGGGGGCCAGCTCGACGGCGGCCAGCGCCTCCTCGGACGGCGTCTCGAACGTGACCCGCGCCCCATCCGACTCGAACAGGTTGCGCGCGACCTGCTTCAAGCGCATCACGAGATCGCTCAAGCGGTCGCGCCTCGGGTCCACCGACCACACGATGTCGCTCATCGACTCGCGCAGGTCGCGCGAGAGGCGGCCGACCTCGTCGAGGAGATGCGCGTCGCCCCGCCCGGTGCGCCGCTTGGCGACTTCGGAGAGGACCGCGATCTGCGCCAGTCCCGAGCCCATCTCGTCGTGAAGGTCGGTCGCGATCTGCCGGCGGATACGCTCCAGCGCGACGATGCGGCGGATGCGGAGCTCGTAGGCGCCGAACACCGCCGCCGCGGCGAGGATCGCCATCAGCGCCAGGAACCAGCCGCGGCGCCAGAGCGGCGGCAGGATCCGGAACGACACGGAGGCATCCTCGACCGGTGCTGCGCCGTCCGGGACCGCGGCTCGCACGCGGAACACGTAGCGGCCGGGGCCGAGATTGGCGTAGTTGACGCCGCGCGCGGCGGACGGAGCGCTCCAATCGCGATCCGCACCTTCCAACCGCCAGGCGTACCGCAGGTCCCGCTCTCCCTCGAAGGCGATCGCGACCCACTCGAACGAGATCGTGTTGCGCGGCCAGGGGAGGGTGAGCGCGCCGAGCCCGCGCACACCGGACTCGGGGAGCGGCACGTCCTCTCCCGCGACCGCGACCCGGCTCAGGTAGACGGGAGGCGCTCGGGTCGGACCGAGCTCGCGCTTCGGATCGAGGATCGTGATCCCGCCGCTGGTCGCGACCCACATCACGCCGTGAGCGTCCTTGAGGATGCCGTTGACGATCGAGCCCGCGAGCCCGTCCGCAGGACCCATGTGCAGGATCCGACCCGAAGCCGGCTCGAGCCGGTCCAGCCCGCGGGCGGTTCCGACGTAGATCCTCCCCGCGTCGTCCGCCGCGATGGTCCACGCCACGTCGCTGATCAGCCCCTCGCGGGTGCTGAAGCTCCGGAACCGCGGGGCCGCCGACCCCGGGTCCTCCGTCATCGAGATCCCGCCGTTCCGATGGGCGAGCCACATCCGGCCGTCCCGGTCCTCGAACAGCCACCGCGCCTCGACGTCGGGAAGCCCGGGGCTGCCGGCGAGCGTCGCGATCTCGTGCCCCGCGAGCCGTCCCAAGGAGCCGAAGCTCGAGATCCACAGGCGGCCCGATCGGTCGCGCAGCATCCGCCGCGCGAGCCACTGGTCCCCCGCCGTCGGCAGCGAGACCCGCTCGACCCGGAGCGGCCGCTCCCTCGAGGGCCAGAGATGGACGAGCCAGTGGGTCCCTTGTCCCACCCAGAGCGTGCCGTCGCGGTCCCGGTAGATCCCCATGACGAGCCCCGGCTCCGGAAGCCCGTCCTCCGCCCCGAGCAACGTGCCATGGACGAGCTGGAGTCCCGGTCCGTCGAACCGGTACAACCCCGAAGCCGCGCCGAGCCACCAGTCGCCGCTCCGGTCCTGCACCATGTTGAATCCGAGATCCCGCAGCTCGAGCCGTTCCGATCCGGGGATGGGGACGGCCCGTCCGTGCGTGATCTCCACGATCCCGCCCCGGTCGGTCCCCGCGTAGATCCGTCCGTCCGCCGACTCCACGACCGAGAGGACGTTGCGGTCCGGCAGGCCGTCGGCCGTCGTGATGTTCACCACGCCGCGGCGAGGGAGCTTGGCGACGCCGGCGTTGTGCGTGCCGAGCCAGAGATTGCCGTCGGCATCGACCCGGAGGGCGCGGATCTTGTCGTCGGGAAGTCCCTGCTCGGTGGTGAACGAGGTCGCGCGCCCGTCCTGCCAGCGCACCAGCCCGTCGTACGTCCCGATCCACAGCGCCCCGTCCGGATCGTCCGTCACGATACGGATGTAGCTCCCCGCCTGGAGCGAGACGGGTATCCGCTCCCACGCATCCCGCTCCCGTCCCTCCCCCTTGGGCACGAGCCGCCACAACAGGTCACCGACCGAGACCCACAATCCGCCGCGCCGCGCCGGGACGACGTTCCACATCTCCCCCTCGACGCCGGGGGGGAGCGGATGCGTCACGATTCCCGCGTCGCCGATCTCCACCACGGCGCGGCCGTCCCCGATCCACGCGCGCGACTTCTCGTCGAGCGCGAGGAGCTGCGGCCAGTCGACGGAGACTCCCGGGAGCACCACCTCGAATCGGGGCGGCCCGGCGCCGCGGAGGTCCGCCCGGAAGACCCCCTTGCTCGTGCCGCACCAGAGGCGGTCCCGCGCATCGACGGCGAGCGCTCCGACGCGGCCCGACGCGGGATCGGGATCGACGGCGTACATCTCGAACTTGACCGACGCATCGGCTCCGCGCTCCTTGGGATCGTCGAGGAGGCGAAAGACGCCGCGGCTGAAGCTTCCGAACCAGAGACGGCCTTCGCGATCCTCCGCGGCGCAGGTGATCAGGTTCTCGGGGAGGCCGTCGCGCCTCCCGTAGGTCGTGAAGCGGTAGCCGTCGTAGCGGCTGACCCCTTCCCAGGTCGTGAACCAGAGATCGCCGCGGCGCGCCTGGAGGATCGACGTCACCCGGCTGTGCGCGAGGCCGTCCGCGACGTCGAGGCGGGTGAGGGGGAGCGTCTCCGCGCGCGCCGCTCCCGCCCATGCGAGCCCGCCCGAGAGCGACAGCGCGAGCCACCCGCGGGCGGGCCTCATGAGCGGCGATGGTACCGTAGCGGACGCATGGGCGCGGCTGGCCTGACGCTCGCGATCGCGGCCGGGGCGCTCTCCGCAGCCTGGTGCGCGTTCCTCCTCCACGGCTTACGGACCGCGCTGCGATTCCGCCGGTTCGCCGATCTCTCGGCCCCGCTCCCCGCGAGCTGGCCCCGGCTCTCCGTGATCGTCGCGGCCTGCGACGAGGAGGAGACGATCGGTCCCGCGCTCGAGACGCTCCTGGCGCAGGACTACCCGGAGCTCGAGATCGTGGTGGTGGACGACCGGTCGCGGGACGCGACCGGCCGGATCGCCGACGCCGCCGCCCGCCGCGATCCGCGGCTGGCGGCGGTCCACGTGAGCGCGCTGCCCGACGGATGGCTGGGGAAGGTCCACGCGCTCGATCGAGGGGTGGCGGCGGCGCGCGGCGATTGGCTCCTGTTCACCGACGCCGACGTCCACTTCTCCTCCGACGTGCTCCGCCGCGCGGTCGCTTACGCCGAAGCCGAGCGGCTCGACCACCTCACCGTCGCGCCGGAGCTGATCGCGCCCGGGTTCGTGGAGGAGATGGTCAACGCCGCGTTCATCACGGCGTTCCTCGCGGGGACGCGGGCGATCGACGTCGGCCGCTCCGGATCGAAGGCGTTCGTCGGCGTCGGCGCGTTCAACCTCGTTCGCCGCAGCACGTTCGCGAGGACGCCAGGGTTCCGCTGGCTTGCGATGGAGGTCCTCGACGACGTCGGCCTCGGTCTGATGATGAAGAACGCCGGAGGGCGCGCCGCCTTCGCGATCGGGCTGGGGGACGTGACGATCACCTGGTACCGCTCGCTCCGCGCGATGGCGCGCGGGCTCGAGAAGAACATGTTCGGCGCGTTCTGCCACTACAGGGTCCGGCGCCTTCTCGCGATCCTCGCCGGCGCCGCGGTCGTCTTGCCGGCTCCCCTGGTCGCGCTCGGGATCGAGCCCCGGCCGTGGCTCCCCCTCCTCGGGGGCGCCGCGCTCGCGCTGGTCGCGGCGAACGCGCTCGTCCTCTCGATCCGGGCCCGGAGGCCCTGGCTGCCGCTCGCGCTCGCGCCGTTGGGCGCGGCGGTCTTCGTCGGGCTCGTCACCCGCTCCGCCTGGCGCTGCCTGCGCGACGGCGGCATCACCTGGCGGGGAACGCTGTATCCGCTCGACGCGCTGCGCGACGGGCAGCGCGTCAAGCTCTGAAAGCGTCGTCCTGCTCGATCCGGGAGGCGACCCAACGCGAAGAGCCGCCGGAGAGCTTGCTGCCGCAGTACGCGCAGACCGCCGCCGCCGCCGCGCCGCCGGCCGGGAGCGGCGCCCCGCACGAGGGGCACGACGTCGGCTCGGGGACGGCCCCGGGGATCGCGCGGAGGAAGGTCCAGTACTCGGAGAAGGCGCGAGGCTCGGTCTTGCTCCCGGCGATCACGCGTCCCTCCCTGTCCTCGGTCCAGTCGAGGGCACGGGCGAAGATCCGGACCGTGATCGCCTCGTAGTAGGCGTCGACGCCGAGCTTGACCGGGACGATCCGTCCGACCTCCACGCGCTCCACGTGATTGACCCACCCCGCTTCGGCGTAGCGCTTCATCCAGAATCGATGCGCCTGATGAAGGGCGTCGGTCTCCCGCCCCCGCGCGCGCTCCCAATCCCCTGTGGACCAGGCGGCCTGGAGCGCGACGAACGTCTCGCGCACCTCCGCCTCGAACGCCCCCCAGGAGTGATCGGGATGGCGTCCCTCGAACGCCCGCCTCTCGGAGGAGAGCCGCGGGTCCAGCATCGTCGGCGCGTCGGTCCCGCGCTCGACGCCGCCGTCGGTCGTCTCGAGCTCGGGCGGATCGAGCGGACGCCGGGCGGCCTGCGCGATCGCGGCGACCTCCCACTGCGAGAGCCCGCCGCGGCGGGGCGTGCCGCAGCTCGCGCACGTGCCGTCCGGCGCCGGCTCCTCCGTCGAGCCGCACCCGGCGCAGCCGAGGGCGCGCATCCTCTCGGGGGCGGGGGAGCGCGCCCCGGCCTTCCTGCGGAAGGTCCAGCGCTCCTCGCACAGGACCTGCGCACGGACGCCGGCTCGCACCTCCGTCACGTTCGCCTCGAAATCGACATCGACGTGGACGAAGCCCGCCTGCGTGGAGGCGGAGGCGATCCGCGTCGCGCCGAAGATCACCTCGGACACCGACTCCAGCCCGGCCCGGTCGGAGAACAGGCGGTCGATCGCGGCCTCGCTCATCCACGGGGCGAGCGGCTCGCGGCGCCCGGCGCCCCGCATCTCGTGCGCCCGCGCGAAGACGAGCTGCGCGAAGTCGACGAACACCGGCTCGGAGAAGTAAGGGTCGGTCGCGCGGACCGGCGTGAGGTTCGCGGGTCCCGTCGCCGGCGTACGGAGCGGATAGACGACGGGGCGCTCGCCCACGCGGAGCTTGAGCTCTCCCGAGCGCGCCATCCGCGACACCACGATGACGACCACGATCAGGACGGGGATCCCGATGACCGGCTGACGGAACACCAGCCAGATGAGGAGGCGCACGAGTCCGAAGACCAGCCCCGCGTCGCCGTCGCCGCCCCCGCCGCCTCCATGGGAGTAGCCGCCGCCGCCGCCCACGCGCGCGAGCGCCGGCCCCGCCGCGAGGATCGCCGCGAGCGCCGCCGCCGCCGCGCACGCGGCACGGCGCCTCACGACACGAAGCGCGGGGTGTCCGCGCTCTCGTTCGCGTCCCCGGGCCCGCCCGGGAGCCGCGTCCGCAGGAGGGCGCCGATCTCCTCGATTCCCCGCACGACGTCCGCGGCCGACCGTGCGGTCTCCCAGGCGGCGGGGGCGACGATCCCCGTGAGCCCGAGGTCCGGCACCAGCGCCACCCGCTCCTCCAGCCGGGAGACGTAGATCAGAAGGCCCGTGCGGCCTCGCGTGCCGTGCACCGACTCGTCGAGGAAGTGCGACGCGGCCGCCCGCTCGACCTGGCGCTTGCGGCGGGAGGCCGGGGCGAGCGCGCGCAGCAGAGGGGGGGAGCGGTGGGCGATCCACGTCGCCGCGACGAACACGAGCGGCACCTCGATCGCGACCGCGACCGGCGGGAACCAGGAGCGGGCGAACAGCGCGACCAGCAGGGACGCCGCGGCGCACACGGCGCCGACGCCGAGCGCGACGTCGAGGTACGGCCCCGACCGCGCGGCGATCACGACGATCAGCTCGGCGGAGGTGCCGCCCTCGGCCCGGCGCACCGCGCGCTCCACGGACTCGGAGAACGTCCGGTCGATTTGGATCATGGACGGATGAGTGTACATTCGGGATGCATGAAGACGATTCTCCTGATGCGCCACGCGAAGGCCGAGCGGGGGGAGGCCGCCCAGCGCGACTTCGATCGCGAGCTCGCGGCGCGCGGCCGCGACGACGCCGCGACGATGGGGCGCGCTCTCCTGAAGATGACCCTCGTGCCCGACGCGATCGTCAGCTCGCCCGCGGCGCGGGCCAAGCAGACGGCGGAGGCGGCCGCACGCGCGATGAAGTGCGGGGTCGCGATCCGGTGGGACGCGTCGCTCTACGACGCGTCGGGAAGCGCGTGGATCGAAGCGTTGCGCGCCCTTCCCGCGAAGGCGGAGTCCGCGCTGGTCGTGGCCCACGCGCCGGGGATCGGCGAGGCGGCGGCGCTGCTGTGCGACGCGGCCTCGGGGAGCTTCGACGTCCCGACGGCGGGGCTCCTCGCCTTCGAGGCGTCGATCGAGCGCTGGCGCGATCTCGGCGCCGGAGAGGCGTCGCTTCTCTGGTTCCTCCGGCCCAAGGTCGTCGACAAGCTCTGATCGGCGACCCCCTTTCGCGCTACAATTCCGCCTATTCGGAGGGTCCCGTCATGGCCTTGAACGCCTTCAATCTCAAGCGCTGGATCGACGAGAACCGGCATCTCCTCAAGCCCCCCGTCGGCAACAAGCTGGTCTGGCAGGACGCGGAGTTCCAGGTGATGATCGTCGGCGGACCCAACGCGCGGAAGGACTACCACATCGAGGACGGCGAGGAGCTGTTCTTCCAGATCGAAGGCGACATCGTCGTCAAGGTGATCGAGGACGGCAAGCCCCGCGACATCGTGATCCGCGAAGGGGACATCTTCCTGCTGCCGCCCCACGTCCCGCACTCTCCCCAGCGTCCGGCCGGCACCGTGGGCATGGTCGTGGAGCGCATGCGCGAGCCGAAGGAGATCGACCACCTGACCTGGTTCTGCGAGCGCTGCGGCGCGCTCCTGCACGACGCCACGTTCCACTGCAAGGATCTCGGCACCGAGCTCAAGCCGATCATCGAGGCGTTCTTCGCCGACGAGGCGAAGCGGACGTGCAAGAGCTGCGGCGCGGTGATGCAGAAGCCAGAGCCCGTGAAGGCGGTCTAGGCGCGGTGGCGCCGCACCGCGTGCTGAAGATCGATCTTCACACGCACATCCTTCCGGAGCACCTTCCGGATCTCACCGAACGGTACGGGACTCCGGGCTTCATCCAGCTCGACCACCACGCGCCCGGATGCGCGCGGATGATCCTGGACGGGGCGCTCTTCCGCGAGATCCAGGACAACTGCTGGGATCCGAGGCGCCGGCTGGACGACTGCGCGCGGACCGGCGTGGACGTGCAGGTCCTCTCGACGGTTCCCGTCATGTTCAACTACTGGTCGAAGCCGGAGCACGGGCTGGACCTCGCGGCCATCCTGAACGACCACATCGCCTCGGTCGTCGACCGGTCCCCGACGCGGTTCGTCGGGCTGGGGACGCTGCCGATGCAGAAGACCGACCTCGCGATCTACGAGCTCGAGCGGTCGATGCGCGACCTGAAGCTGGCGGGGATCCAGATCGGCACCCACATCAACGGCTGGAGCCTCGACCACCCGGATCTGTTCCCGATCTTCGAGGCCGCGGCGGATCTCGGCGCCTGCGTCTTCGTCCATCCATGGGACATCCTCGGGAAGGAGCGCATGACCAAGTACTGGCTCCCGTGGCTCGTGGGGATGCCGACCGAGACGGCGCTCGCGATCTGCTCGGTGATCTTCGGGGGCGTCCTCGAGCGCCTGCCGCGCCTGCGAATCGCGTTCGCCCACGGCGGCGGCTCGTTTCCGGGGACCGTCGGGAGGATCCAGCACGGGTTCGTGTCGCGCCCCGACCTCTGCGCGGTGGACAACCCGGTGGCGCCGCGCGAGTACCTCGGCCGCTTCTACGTGGATTCCCTCGTCCACGACGCGGACGCGCTCCGGTATCTGACGCGCCTCCTGGGGGCCGAGCGGATCGCGCTGGGCTCGGACTACCCGTTCCCGCTCGGCGAGGCGATGCCCGGCGCGCTGATCGAATCGATCGACGAGTTCGACGCGAGGACGCGCGAGCGCCTGCTCGGGGGCACTGCGCTCGAGTTCCTCGCGCTCGATCGCCAGCGGTTCCTGTCGTGATCCCGATCTATGAGGCTTCGGAGGGGTTTGCTCTCCGGCTGGACGAGCGCGACCCTCTCGCCAAGTTCCGCTCGCGATTCGCGATCCCCGAGCGCGACGGCGCGCCCGTGCTGTACCTCAACGGGAACTCGCTCGGCCTGATGCCGAAGGCCGCGCGCGAGCGCGTGATGCAGGAGCTCGATGACTGGGCGTCGCTGGGGGTCGAGGCCCACTTCGCGGGGGCGACACCCTGGTTCTCGTACCACGAGATCTTCCGGGAGAGCGGCGCGCGGCTGGTCGGCGCGCTCCCCGGCGAGGTCGTGATGATGAACGGCCTCACCGTCAACCTCCATCTGATGATGGCGACGTTCTACCGGCCGTCGGGGAGGCGCCGGAAGATCCTCATCGAGGAAGGGGCGTTTCCCTCCGACACGTACGCCGCGGAGACGCAGCTCCGCCTCCACGGCGTCGACCCGGCGGAGGGGCTCATCCGCGTCGCGCCGCGCGAGGGGGAGTCTCTCCTGCGCACGGCCGACCTGATCGACCGCCTCGAGCGCGAGGGGGACGACATCGCGCTCGTCCTCCTGCCCGGCGTGCAGTACTACACCGGCCAGCTGCTGGACATCGCGTCGATCACGGCCTGCGCGCGCCGGAGGGGCTGCGTCGCCGGATGGGACCTGGCCCACGCCGCGGGCAACGTGCCGCTTAAGCTCCACGACTGGGACGTCGACTTCGCCGCGTGGTGCTCCTACAAGTACCTCAACGCGGGCCCCGGGGCGGTTGCGGGCTGCTTCGTCCACGAGCGGCACGCGCGCGACGCGACGCTCCCCCGCCTGGGCGGGTGGTGGGGGAACGACCCGGCGACCCGGTTCCGGATGCACGAGGAGCGGGAGTTCCGGCCGCGCGCCGGCGCCGACGGCTGGCAGCTCTCGAACCCGCCGATCCTCTCGATGGCCCCCCTCAAGGCGTCGCTGGACATCTTCGACGAAGCCGGGATGGAGCCCCTTCGCCGCAAGTCGGTCGTGCTGACCGGCTATCTGGAATGGCTGCTGAAAGAGCGCGCGGGAGCGTCGCTCGAGGTGATCACGCCGATGGTGGCCGACGAGCGCGGGTGCCAGCTCTCGCTGCGATTCGTAGATCGGCCCCGGGAGACGCTACGGGCGCTCCAGACGGCGGGGCTGGTCGCCGACTACCGCCCGCCCGACGTGGTGCGCCTCGCGCCGGTCCCCCTGTACAACACGTTTCACGAGGTCTGGCGCGTCGCCGCGCTGATCTCCCCGAACGCCGCGTCGTAGAGCGCCGCGGCCATCCGCTCGAAGCCGACCGTGGGTGTCCAGCCGGTCCGCGCCCGGAGGCGCGAGGCGTCGCCGACCAGCGGCGGGCGCCGGCGGGCGACGAGCCCGGGGTCCTCGACGACGTACCGCTTCCAATCGAGCCCGGCGTGGGCGAAGACCGCCTGGACGAAATCCGCCACGGTGTGCGCCTCGCCCGTGGCGACGACGAAGTCGTCCGCCTCGTCGAGACGGACGATCCGCACCATCGCGTCCACCGTGTCCTCGGCCCACCCCCAGTCGTTGACCGCGGAGAGGTTCCCGAGCACGAGCTGCGAGCGACGGCCCTGCTTGATCTCCACCGCGCCCCGCACGATCCGCTGCGAGACGAAATCCGCGGAGCGCAGCGGCGATTCGTGTGTGTACAGGATCCCGACGGAGGCGTGGACGCCGGCCGTCGCGCGGTAGAAGCGGCAGCAGGCGACCCCGGTCGCCTTGGTGATCCCGTAGATGCACACCGGCGCGAACGGCGTCGCCTCGCTCTGGGGCGCCGCCGCCGGCTCCCCGAAGATCAGGCTCGACGCCGCGTAGAAGACCCGCGTCGGCGAGCGGCGAAGCCGGATCGCCTCGAGCAGGTTCAGCAGCCCCTCGACGTGCACCCGGTGGCTCTCGGCGTAGAGCGTCCGGCCGCCGAGGCTCGCCCGGTCCTCGGCCGAGTGATGGATCGCCGCCAGGTAGTAGACCTCGTCCGGCCGGAGCGCGTCGAGGATCCGCGACGCGGCGTCGGGATCCCCGGCGTCCCAGCGCGGGTCGTCCCGATCGACTCCCTCCGCCTCGCACCCGTCCGCGCGGAGCCGCGCGAGGAGGAGCGTGCCGTCCTGTCCGCGGCCCCCGACGACGAGCGCTCGCGTCATCCGGAGACGACCTCCAGGGTCGGGAGCGGGAAGATCAGCTTCCCGCCGCGCTGGAGGAACGCCCGCTCGCGCTCGACGATGTGATTCCTGAAGTGCCAGGGGAGCACGAGGTAGAAGTCCGGGGTCATCTCCCGAGCGCGGTCCTCCGACACGATCGGGATCCCGGTCCCCGGCGTGAAGCACCCGAACTTGTCGGCGTTGACCTCGGCGATCGCGGGGAGGCGCCGGGCGTCGATCCCGCAGTATTGGAGGATCGTGTTCCCCTTGGTCGAGGCTCCGTACCCGAGGACCGTTCGCCCCTCGCCCCGGATCGACTCGAGCATGCCGACGAGGGCCGCCCGGTGCTTCTCGACCCGGTCGCGGAACGCGGCGAACGCCGCGGGATCGTCGAGCCCCCGGGCGGCCTCCTCGGCGAGGAGGCCCTTCAGGCGCTTCGACGGTCCCCGGTGCGACGACCCGGCCTTGGCGGCGCTGATCGCGATGCTCCCGCCGTTGATGTCGTTGAGGGCCGCGTCGATCAGCCTCATCCCCGCGCGCTCCGCCATCCACTGGATCTGCCGGAGGGCGTAGTACTCCAGGTGCTCGTGGCAGACCGTGTCGTAGGAGCTCTGGTCGAGCATCAGCGGGAGGTAGCTCTGCTCGAAGTGCCAGATCCCCTCGTCGTGGAGGACCTCCGCGATCTGCTGGACGAAGTCCTGCGGGCGCGGGAGGTCGTAGAACATCGCGATCGAGGTGACGAGCTTCGCCTTCGCATCGCCCATGCGGGCGCGGAAGCGCTCGGCCGAGAAGAAGTCCGGGATCACGTGGATGTCGGGCTGGTAGTAGGCGCGGAACTTCGCGGCGGTCGGGTCGATCCCCACGCGGGTGAGCCCCGGGACGGCATACTGCGCCAGCAGCGTGCCGTCGTTGCTCCCGATGTCGAGGATGGTGTCGCCGCTCGCGAGACCCGAAAGCTCGGTCAGCTCCCGCGCCTTCGCGGCGAGATGCGCGACCATCGATCGATTCAGCGAGGAGCGGTAGCCGTAGTTCTGCCCGTACATCTCCTCAAGGTCGTAGGTCTGCCGCAGCTGCACGAGCCCGCAGGCGTCCGCCCCGTTGCCGCCGCGGCACTGGACCAGCTCCAGCGGCCCTTCGGCCACGTGCGTCTCCGGGCTCCGTGGAAAGACGCCGGAGAGCGCCATCGTCCCGAGATCGAGCACCGTCTCGAGCTCGCGGCCGCCGCAGATGCGGCACGCGTCGATCTCGGAGTAAGGCTTCGCGGTCTTCGGCCGCGCGCCGGTCGAGCTCGTCACGCGGTGTCCCCGCGTCGTCTTCATCAGGTCGAGGTCGGCCTCGACCATCAGCGCGACCAGCTCCTGGAAGGTCGTCCTCGCGGTCCAGCCGAGCTTCTCCTTCGCCTTCGACGCGTCCCCGATCAGCACGTCCACCTCGGTCGGGCGGAAGTAGAGGGGATCGACGGTCACGAAGTCGCGGTAGTCGAGCCCGAGGTGCCGGAACGCGAGGTCGCAGAACTCGCGGACCGAGTGCGTCTCCCCGGTCGCGACGACGTAGTCGTCCGGCTCCGGCTGCTGGAGCATGAGCCACATCGCCTCGACGTAGTCGCGGGCGTACCCCCAGTCCCGCTTCGCCTCGAGGTTGCCGAGCGCCAGGCTCCGCTTGAGCCCGAGCTTGATCGCGGCGGCTCCGAGCGTGATCTTCCGGGTCACGAAGCTCTCGCCGCGCCGAGGCGACTCGTGATTGAAGAGGATGCCGTTGCAGACGAACGTGCCGTACGCCTCGCGGTAGTTGACCGCGATCCAGTGCGCGTAGACCTTCGCCGCCCCGTACGGCGAGCGCGGGTAGAACGGGGTCGTCTCGCGCTGCGGGATCTCCCGGACCATCCCGAACATCTCGGACGAGCCGGCCTGGTAGAAGCGGGGCGTCAGTCCGCTCTCGCGGATCCCCTCGAGCAGGCGAAGCGTGCCCATGCCGACCGTCTCGCCGGTGTACTCCGGGATCTCGAAGCTGACCTTCACGTGGCTCTGCGCACCGAGGTTGTAGATCTCGTCGGGGCGGATCTCGCGGAGGAGGCGGTTCACGGAGGACGCATCGGTCAGGTCGCCGTAGTGGAGGAAGTGGGCGCCGCTGGTCCCCGCCGAGGACTCGCTTCCGTAGAAGAGATGGTCGATCCGCCCGCGGTTGAACAGGCTGGACCGGCGGACCATGCCGTGGACCTCGTAGCCGCGCTCGATCAGCAGCTCGGCGAGGTACGAGCCGTCCTGCCCGGTGATCCCGGTGATGAGAGCCCTCTTGTTCGCCAAGACGTCCTCCCGTGGCCCGGCAGATTAGATGACATGCGGCAGATGACGGCAAGGTCCGCCGATTGACGCCCCGTGGCGGGGTCCCTATCATCCCGCCTCCCCTCGTGGGACCCCTGCATGAGCCGACCCTTGAAAGTGCTTCTCGTCGCGGCGGATGTCAACGCGATCGGCGGGATCCAGCAGTACAACCGCAACGTGCGGGACGGGCTCGTCGAGTCCGGCGCCACGTTGAGGCTGGTGGAGCTCACCCGGCCCGGGCTGCTCGCGAAGGCCGGGTTCGCGCTGCGGATCGCCTGGCGCGTCGCGACGTTCCGTCCGGACCTCGTCTGGTGCGGCCACCTCAACTTCTCGCCGGTGATCTACCTGCTCAAACGGATCTCCGGCGTCCGCTACGTGCTCCCGCTATACGGGATCGACGCGATCGCGATCCGGCGCTTCCTCACCGGATCCGCCGTGCGCGCCGCGGACCTCCTCACGCCGATCTCCCACTACACCGCGGCGCACCTGCTGCGGCAGTATCCCGACGCGGGGGGCCGCGTCTTCCTCATTCCGAACTCCGTCGACGGCGGCCGCTTCCGGATCCAGCCGAAGCCGCCGTACCTGCTCGAGCGGCACGGGCTCGACGGCCGCAAGGTCGTCCTCACCGTCGCCCGGTTCAACGTCGCGGAGCACAAGGGGTACGAGCGGGTCATCGACGCGCTGCCGCTCGTTCTGCGGGAGTCCCCGGGAGCGCGCTACGTGATCGTCGGGGGAGGCGAGGATCCGCGAATCCGGGAGGCGCTCGACCGGCACGGCCTGCGAGACGAGGTCGTGTTCGCCGGAGCCGTCCCTCGAGAGGAGCTTCCCGACTACTACAACCTCTGCGACGTCTATGCGATGCCCTCCAAGTTCGAGGGGTTCGCCATCGTGTTCCTCGAGGCGCTCGCGTGCGGGCGCCCGGTCGTGGCGAGCGACGGCTTCGGCTGCCGCGAGGCGCTGTTCGACGGAGAGCTCGGGCTGACGGTCGATCCGGACAGCAGGACCCAGATCGCGGCGGCGATCGCCCGGCTCCTCACGAGCCCCCCGGCGCACCTGGCCGACCGCGAGGGGCTCCGCCGGCGGATGCTCCAGGACTACGACCTCGCCGCGTTCAAGCGCCGCGTGGGGGAGGCCGCGCGACGGGCGACGTCGAGGGTTGATCCCCGATGACGACCACCCCGAAGTCGATCACGATCGTGGGGGCCGGGCTCGGCGGCGCGCTCATGGCCGTGTTCCTCGGCAAGGCGGGGCATCGCGTGACGGTCTTCGAGCGCCGCCCGGACCCGAGGAAGGCGGCCGGCGGTCGCAGCCGCTCGATCAACCTCGCGATCTCCACGCGCGGGCTGGCGGCGCTCGAGCGGGTCGGGCTCGACCGGGCGCTCTTGTCGGTGGCGGTGCCGATGCGGGGGCGCATGCTGCACCGGGCGGACGGCGGCCTCGCCTTCCAGCCGTACGGGCACGAAGCGCATCACGTGATCAACTCGGTCTCGCGAGCGGGGCTCAACCGGCTCCTCGTCGAGGCGGCGGAGTCCATGCCGAACGTCTCGGTCCAATTCGGCCGGCGCTGCGTCGACGTCGATCTCGAGCGCGCGGCCTGCACGCTCGTCGACGCCGAGTCCGAGACGAGCTCCGCCGTGCCCGCCGACCTGGTCATCGGCGCCGACGGGGCCTACTCCGAGGTCCGTCTCGCGATGCAGAAGACGGATCGCTTCGAGTACGCGCAGTCGTACCTCGAGCACGGCTACAAGGAGCTGACGATCCCGCCGGCGGCGGACGGCGGCTTCCGGATGGAGCCGAACGCCCTCCACATCTGGCCTCGCGGGGGCTTCATGATGATCGCGCTCCCCAACGTGGACGGATCGTTCACGGCGACCTGCTTCTGGCCGTTCGCGGGGAGCGGCTCGTTCGCGGCGCTCCGGACCCCCGCCGAGGTCCGTGCCTACTTCGAGCGGGTGTTCCCGGACGCGGTCGCGCTGATCCCCGACCTGGAAGAGGACTTCCTGGCGAATCCGGTGGGCTCGCTCGTCACCGTGCGCTGCTCCCCGTGGCACGTGGCCGGCCGCGTCGTCCTGCTCGGCGATGCGGCCCACGCCATCGTCCCGTTCTACGGGCAAGGGGCCAACGCCGCCTTCGAGGACTGCATCGTCCTCGACGAGTGCCTGCGCGAGCGGCCGTCGGACCTCGGCGGAGCGCTCGCGCTCTACGAGGGGCGCCGCAAGGCGCACGCCGACGCGCTGGCGGACCTCGCCATCGGCAACTTCCTCGAGATGCGCGACAAGACCGCCTCCCGGACCTTCCTGCTCGGGAAGAAGGTCGAGAAGGCGCTCGCGCGGCTCTTCCCCGGACGGTTCGTGCCGCTGTACTACATGATCACGTTCAGCAGGACCCCGTACGCCGACGCCGTGCGCCGGGCCGCCGGCCAGTGGCGGACGGTGTTCGCGATCGCGGGCACGGTGCTCGCAACCGTGGTCCTGGCCCTCGCCGGCTACCTGGCGATGAGGTGACGCGATGCCCGACCTGACCTACGCCTCGTACCTCCACCTCGACCGGATGCTCGAGCTCCAGGAGCCGCGCTCGGTGCCGCCCGAGCACGACGAGATGCTCTTCATCGTCATCCATCAGGTCTTCGAGCTCTGGTTCAAGGAGGTCCTCCACGAGATCGAGAAGATCAAGGCCGACTTCACGGGAAACGATCTCTTCGGGGCGATCCACACCTTCAAGCGGGTCCGCACGATCTTCAAGACCCTCGTCGGCCAGCTCGACATCCTGGAGACGATGACCCCGATGTCGTTCTCCGCGTTCCGGGACCGGCTCGACACCGCCTCGGGCTTCCAGTCGTACCAGTTCCGGGAGCTGGAGTTCGTGCTCGGGTACAAGCGCCCCGAGATGCTGGCGCACGCGGCCGGACCCACGGCCGCGGCGGCGATGTCGCGGCGCCTTCGGGAGCGCTCGCTCGTCGACCACTTCTACGATTTCCTCGAGCATCAAGGCGTGACGATCCCGGCGGAGCTTCGCGCCAAACCCGTGGAGGACGCGGCGCTCCCGCATCCGGAGATCCAGGCGGCCTTGCTCGCGCTCTACAAGACGCGTCCGGAGCTGGGGATCCTCTTCGAGTCGATGACCGATCTCGACGAAGGCTTCCAGGAGTGGAAGTACCGCCACGTGAAGCTCGTCGAGCGCACGATCGGCAACAAGCGGGGGACCGGCGGCTCGCTCGGCGTCGAGTTCCTCAAGCGCGGCTTGTTCAAGCCAGTTTTCCCCGATCTATGGGCTATCCGGCACGAGCTTTGAAACGGCGCCAAAAGACCGCTATGATTTGGGTGTGAGAAGCTCTCAAGAGAGGTGCACGTGCTGACATCCTTCGTCATAGCGCTCGTCGTCTCCCTCGTCGTGCTCCAGATCATGGTCTTCAGCACGACGATCTACCTGCATCGGGCGATCACCCACCGGGCGCTGACGCTCAATCCCGTCGCGGCCTGGTTGTTCCGTTTCTTCATCTGGCTCACGACCGGGATCATCCCGCGCGAGTGGGTCGCCGTGCACAGGAAGCACCACGCGCACACCGACGAGGACGGGGACCCGCACAGCCCCAAGCTGATGGGCTTCTGGAAGGTCCAGCTCGGGAACGTCTTCTGCTATGTCAAGGAAGCGCGCGACCCGCACGTCGTGGCGGCGTTCGCGAAGGACATCAAGCAGGACTTCTGGGACCGGATCGCGTTCAACTACGGCGGGGCGGGGATGCTCGTCGGCACCGCGCTCCTCTGCATCTTCCTCGGCTGGTGGGGACTGTTCGCCGCCGGATTCGCCGGGTTCATGTACGTGTTCGTGCTCTCGTCCTCGATCAACGGGCTCTGCCACTACTTCGGCTACAAGAACTTCGACAACACCGCTGGCAACTTCCGGTCGGTCGCCCTCCTGACCGGCGGCGAGGGGCTGCACAACAACCATCACGGCAGCCCGCGCGCGGCGAAGTTCAGCGTCCGCAAGTCCGAGATCGACCCGGCTTGGCCCATCATCCGCACGATGGAGCTCCTCGGGCTCGCGAAGGTCGCGAAGGCGACCGCCTGACCCTCTACGACATCACGCCCGCCGTCACCGCCAAGCTCGCCGTCTGGCCGGGGGACACCCCGCCGACGCGCGAGGTCCTCTGCGACCTGGCGCGCGGGGACACGATCACGCTCTCCACGCTCCACGCGACCGTCCATCTGGGGGCCCACGCCGACGCCCCGAGCCACTACGGCCGCGACGCGGCGACGATCGAGGCGCGCCCGCTCGCGCTCTACCTGGGACCGTGCCGGGTCGTCAGCGTGCGCGCCGAGCAGGGGAGCCGCATTCCCCCCGAGGCGCTGCCGGGCGATCTCGCCTCCGAGCGGGTGCTGATCCGCACCGGCACGTATCCCGATCCCGAGTCGTTCAACCAGGACTTCGCCGCGCTCGCGCCCGCGACCGTGGACCACCTCCACGCGCGAGGCGCCCGGTTGGTCGGGATCGACACGCCGAGCGTGGACGTCTTCTCCGCGAAGGAGCTGGTGGCGCACGCGCGTTTCCTCGCGCACGACATGGCGATCCTCGAGGGGCTCGTGCTCGACGGGGTTCCGGAGGGCGAGTACGAGCTGATCGCGCTCCCTCTCAAGCTCGCCGGCTTCGACGCGAGCCCGGTGCGCGCCGTGCTGCGGCCCCTCTAGGACTGGTAGAGCGCGCAGACCGCGC
>DASRJG010000068.1:0-10939 GCA_035649595.1 Candidatus Polarisedimenticolaceae bacterium | reverse complement strand
CGTCGCGCGCCGGGCGAAGACCCCGACCGCCGCGGCGCGCCTGCTCGTGGACCTGGCCGCCGAGGCGGCACGCAAGGTGGAGGCGGACGGCGCATCGATCCTCGAGATGGCGCGCGACCTGCTCGACGAGACGGGGCGGCGGCGGCGCGAGACCGCCCAGCGGGTCGCCCGCGGCGTCGCGCGGAGGATCGAATCGTCCCGTGCCTCTCTCATGGCCGCGGCGCGCCTGCTGGGACAGGGGGCGCGGCGCGACCTCGCGGCCGAGGCCCGCCGGATGACGGAGACGGCACGGGGGCTTCGCCCACGGGCGCTGCGCGCGACGGCGCTCGCGGCGGAGCGCGTGAGCCAGCGCGAGAGGCGGGTCCACCTCGTCCATCCGCGGCGCGTCATCGAGCGCGGCTACGCGATCGTGCGCGGGAGCTCGGGGCGCGTGGTCACGGGCCCCGGGGGCGCGCCCGCCGGCGCGCGGGTCACGGCGGAGCTTCGGGACGGGACCGTGGCGCTGATCTCGGAGGGCGGCGAGCGATGAGCCGGGCCAAGGGATCGAAGGAGCCGACCTACGGCGAGGCCGCGGCGCGGCTCGAGGAGATCCTTCACCGCATCGAGGAAGGGCAGGTGGACATCGACGAGCTCTCCGGGCTCGTGGCCGAGGCCGCCGCGCTCGTCACGCTGTGCCGCAGGAAGATCCAGGCCGCGGAGATCCAGGTGAAGACCGTCACCGAGCAGCTCGAGCGGGACGCCGAGGCCGATCGGGAGCCGGAGCCCGCCGGGGACGCGCCCGCGGCCCGCGACGAGGACGTCCGGTACTGAGATGACCGCCG
Organism: Candidatus Polarisedimenticolaceae bacterium; assembly: GCA_035649595.1. GTDB lineage: Bacteria > Acidobacteriota > Polarisedimenticolia > Polarisedimenticolales > DASRJG01 > DASRJG01. Next base: position 10,118 of record DASRJG010000068.1, on the reverse strand, counting down.
AGCAGATCTTCCGAGGACGGCTGATCATGGCCCCGATGACCCGCGGGACCGATCTCCCGTTTCGCCTGCTCGCACGCGAATGGGGCGCTTCGGTCTGCGTCGGGGAGATGGCCTACGCGCACAAGACGCACGGCCGCGAGCGGGGGGATCTCCCCCTGCTCCGCCGTCACCCATCGGAGCCGGTCTTCGGGGTGCAGCTCGCGGGGAAGGTCCCGGAGGTGATGGCGGAGGCGGCGCGGGCCGCGGTCGATCAGGGGGCGGACTTCGTCGACGTCAACTGCGGCTGCCCGATCGACGAGGTCACGCGCCGGGGCTTCGGAGCGTCGCTGCTCCAGCGCCCCACGAAAGTTGGTGCGATCGTGGCGGCGATGAAGACCGCCGTCTCCGTGCCGGTCACGATCAAGCTCAGGCTCGGCTGGTCGGACGGGGAGCCGACCTTCCTCAAGGTCGCGCGCGCCGCGGTCGAGGCGGGGGTGGACGCGATCGCCCTGCACGCCCGCTCGCGGGCCCAGCGCTATCGGCGGGCGGCGTCGTGGGAGCAGGTCCGCGCCCTCGTCGAGTCGGTCCCCGTGCCGGTGATCGGAAACGGGGACGTCTTCACCTGGCGGGACGCCAAGCAGCGCATGGAGGAGACCGGCTGCGCCGCGGTGATGGTCGGCCGGTGGGCGCTCGCGAAGCCGTGGATCTTCCGGGAGTTCGCGGAGGAGCGGGACATCGAGCTGTCCCCGGACGAGCGGCTCGCGGTCGTGCGCCGCTACGTGGACCTGTGCCGCGCCCACTTCCGCGACGACGAGCGGGGGCGGGCGCGGACGCGCCGGTTCCTCGTCTTCCACCAGGACTTCTTCCGCCGCTACCGCAGGAACGCGGCGCGGGACGCGGTCAACGCGGACGATCCTCGCGCCTGGGGGGACGCTCCCGCGGACGATCTGGAAGCGTGGCTGTGCCGCTCGGACGCCCCCGGCGTCGCCGCGCTCGCGCGGTGGCTCGTGGACGGCGAGGCGGTCGAGCCTCCGCCGCTCGCGCCGGAAGAGAAGCGCGCGGTCGAGGTGGCGGCGCTGGGATGAGTCGGCTCCTCGGCATCCTCGCGCTCGGCGCGCTCGGCGCGCTCGCGGCCTGCTCCGACCAGGGAGCGGTCCCGCGCGACGCGCAGCACCTCCCGACGGTCTCCCCGCGCGCGGAGGCGCCGCCGGCATCGCAGGCGGTCCCCGCGGTCCCGGAAGGCGCGGGGACCGGGGACACGGGGATGGCGTGGACGGTCCCGGCGGGCTGGGTCGCGGAGACGCCGTCGTCGCCGATGCGGCGCGCCCAGTACCGCGTCCCGGGGAAAGCCGGGGACGGCGAGTGCGCGGTGTTCTACTTCGGTCCCGGGCAGGGAGGCGACCCGATGGCCAACGCGTCCCGCTGGGCGGGGCAGTTCACGCTCCCGGACGGGCGCCCGGCGACGGAGGCGATGACGACGTCGCGCCTCCCGGTGGGAGGGGGCGAGGCTCTCGTCGTCGAGGTCGCCGGGACGTACAACGGGGGAATGACGATGACCTCCGCCCCCGCGACGCCGAAGCCGGGCTACAGGCTCCTCGGGGCGATCGCGCCGGGTCCGGACGCGAACTGGTTCTTCAAGCTCACCGGTCCCGACGCGACGGTCGCGGCGCAGCGCGAGGCGTTCCTCGCGATGGTCCGCTCTCTCAAGCACGGCGCGTGATCCCCGCGCTGCTCGCGGCCGCCGCCGCGACGCTCCCGCCGGCGGTCCCGTCTTCCACGTGTCCCGCCGCGCTCACCGGATGGACCTGGTCGGGGAGCCTGGAGTCGGCGGACGAGTGGGACGCGATCCTGCTGGAGCTCCGCGGGGACCGCGCGCGGATCACCGAGCTGACGCTCCGGTCCCAGGTCCCGCGCTTGCCGGTGGCGGAAGCGGACTGGTTCGTCACGGAGCCGCTGAAGCCGGAGACGGCGTCGTTCACCGTGGCGACGCGCGTCCTCTCCGGCAAGCCGCTCGAGGAGCTGTGTGCCGGCCTCGCGCGCGGAGGCTTGCCACGGCTCGCCGTCCGGTCGAGCGCGGAGCTGAACGCCGCCGAAGGGGCGCTCGTCATCGAGAGCAAGGAGGCGACCGCCGTCGCCGAAGAGCGCGGCGCGCGCGTCGGGCTCGAGATCAAGCCCCCCGACCCGCGGCCTCCGGAGAAGATGCCCCCGATCCCCTACGACGAGGGCCAGCCCCGCGCCCCGGGGCAGATCGCCCAGCCGGGGCTCGTCGCGACCACGAAGCGAACGCTCGAGCGGCGCGACGTCACCGCTCGAGACCCGGATCCCGACCGACCGGTCGAGCCTGAGCGGGCCGCCCAGGACGAGGCGGAGCGAAAGGCTTTGGTCTCCGCGCGCGACCTGATGGTTCGCCAGGCCCGCTCGCTCCGGGCGACCGCCGGGGACCTGATCGACATCCCGTTCGCGAAGAGAATGCTCTCCCGGCTGGTCGAGCTGGACGCGGCGGCGCTGCCGAAGGGGCTGCCGGGCGAGCTGATCCTCGCGGTGGCGGGGGCGCCGCGTGACTATGTGACGGCGCTCGCGATCGAGACGCTGACGCACCCGGAGAGCCCCGATCGCTTGACCGCGCTCCGCTGGCTCGGGGACCAGCCGGCGCCGGACGCCATCGAGGACCTGATGATCACGCTGCGGCGCCGGTCGGATGCGAAGTCGATCCAGCTGGAGCAGGCGCTCGCGCTGCGGGCGCTCCTTCGCGCGGCGCCGGATCAGGCGCGTCTCGAGGCCCTGCGGCTCCTGACCGGGCCGCGGCGCGTGGTGCGCGCGGCGATGGGCGTGTTCTGGTTCACGGAGCCGCCGCTGCGGCGGGAGCTGTCGAGCGTGGACTTCACGAGCGTGGACAAGGTGCGCGCGATGGCGGCGCGGATCCGCGGATACCTGTCGGTCGCCGCGAAGGACTCGGAGCTGAAGCGCGCCGCCGCGGCGCTCGGTTCGCCGTAGCCGCGGGTGATCTTCGAGGAGCGCAACCGCAAAGGTGCGCGCACCCAAAACTTTTTTTCGAATCAGTAGGGTTAAACCCCATGGGGAAGGGCATGCTGCGCACGTAGCATCGCCACAGCGTCGATGGATGACGCGCGAAGGAGGAGGACGCCATGCTGTGGACGATCGCAGTGATCCTCGCGGTGCTGTGGCTGTTGGGTCTGGTGAGCAGCTACACCATGGGCGGGTTCATTCATATCCTGCTGGTGCTGGCCATCATCGTCGTGCTGATCCGGCTGATCCAGGGCCGGAGACTCACGACTCCGTAGACCGTCAAGCGCGCCGAGGCGACAGGAGGACCTATGTCGGGACGAACAACTCTCGCGGTCGTTCTGATCGCACTCGGCGTCGCGACCTTTCTCTATCAGGGGGTCGCCTACGCGACGCGTGGCCGGAGCGCGGACCTGGCGATCACCGAGCACACGCACAACCTCGCGATGCCCGCGCGTAGCCACGAGCTGCCGATTCCCCCGCTCTTCGGCACGCTCGCCTACGTCGCCGGCATCGCTCTGCTTGCCCTCATGCCCAAGACCCAGCGCAGGCGCGTCCGGCGGCCGCAGGTCATGCAGCCCATCGGGCTCACCCCGCGGCATGCCGCCGGCCGCCCCGGCAAATTCGACGTCTAGGCTCCTCTAGCGACTCGGGTTACGATCCGCGGCGTGCCCGACACCCGCGCGAGCATCTGGGACTACGTCCGCGGGTTCAGCCGCCCGTTCTGGGCGGCGAACATCTCCGAGCTGTTCGAGAGGATCGCCTACTACGGAATGGCCCCGGTCCTGGTGCCCTACCTGACCCAGGTCCGGGGGTTCGACCAGGGGGCGGCGATCCGCATCGGCGGGAACCTCGGCTTCATCGTCTACGGGCTCACCATCCTCTCCGGGCTGTTCGCGGATTGGCTCGGCTACCGGCGGGCGATGCTGCTGGCCTACGTGCTCCTCGCGGTCGGATACCTCATGGTGGCGGCCGCGCCGGCCTTCCCGCTGGTCGTCATCTCCCTCGGCGCGGTCGCGCTCGGAGCGTCGATCATCAAGCCCGCGATCACGGGGACCGTCCAGCGGACCTGTAGCGAGGACAGGCGCCCCGTCGGCTTCTCGATCTACTACACGCTGGTCAACGTCGGCGGCTTCCTGGGGCCGAACATGTCGGGGGCGGTCTCGGCGGCCGCCGGCGTCGCGATGGTCTTCCCGGCCTGCTCGGTCGCGATCGTGCTCGCTCTCCTGCTCGTGATCGCTCTCTACCGCGAGTCGGCGACGAGCCGTCGGGTGCAGCAGCGGCGGCTCGGGGAACTGCTCCGCGACTTCGGAGGGATCCTGGCGACGCCGCGCCTGATGACGCTGTTCGTTCTGGTCGCGGGGTTCTGGAGCCTCTTCTTCCAGTTCTTCGGCGCGTTCACGATCTACCTGACCCAGGACCTCGGGATGACGCAGCAGCGGGCGAACTTCATCATCTCGCTCGATGCGCTCCTCGTCATCGTCGCCCAGGTCGTGGTGGGCTACCTGATCCGGCACTGGACCACGGCGAGGGCGGTGTGGATCGCCGCGTTCGTCGGCGCGGCGGGATACGGGATCATCGGCTCGTCCGCGTCCGTGATCGCGGCGGCCGCCGGGGTCATCGTGTTCTCGATCGGGGAGATGATCTACTCCGCTCACTTCTACAAGTACCTCGGCAGCCTCGCCCCCGAGGGGCAGGAAGGGATGTATCTCGGGTTCGCATTCTTCCCGATCGCGCTCGGGAGCCTGATCTCCGGGTGGATCGGAGGGCCGATCGCGACCTGGGCGCGGGAGTCCCTCCACGCCCCAGAGAAGATGTTCTGGGGATTCGGCGCGGTGGGGCTGGCCGCTGCGTTCGGCCTGTGGATCCACGCCACCGTCACCGCGAGCCGCGACTCAGGGAGCCGCTGATGGACGCACCCGACACCAAGAGCCTTCCGCGAAACGCCTACGAGCCGCTGGCGCCGGGGGAGGTCTACCAGCCGATCGTCCCCGCCAGGGTCCGTCTCCCGGAGGCCACGGGGGTCTCGGTGTTCTGGGGGCTGCTGTTCTGCGTGATCTTCACCGTCGCCTCCGCCTACTCCGGCCTGAAGGTCGGGCAGGTCATGGAGGCGGCGATCCCGATCTCGATCCTCGCGATCGGTCTCACGCGCGTCCTCTCCAAGGACCCGCCGCTGCTCCAGAACGTGATCATGACCGGGATCGGCGGGGTCTCCGCATCGGTCGTGGCCGGGGCGATCTTCACGCTCCCGGCGCTCTACTCGCTCCAGCTCTCCCCGCATCCTCTCCAGACGATCTTCATCTGCCTCGCGGGCGGGTGCCTCGGCGTCCTCTTCCTGATCCCGCTCCGGCGCTACTTCGTGCGCGAGACGCACGGGGCCTACCCGTACCCGGAGGCCACCGCGATCACGGAGGTCCTCGTCACCGGGGAGAAGGGGGGCTCGCAGGCCCGTCTCCTGATCCAGGCGACGATCATCGCCGGGGTCTACGACTTCTTCGTGACGACCTTCCGCGTCTGGAAGGAGTTCGTCGATCTCCAGTTCGTCCCGCTCGTCCGCCGAGCGGCGGACGACGCCAAGATCGTGCTCCGCTTCGACGCGGTGGCCTTCATCCTCGGGCTCGGCTACGTGATGGGGCTCCGGTCGTCGATGATCCTCTGCGCCGGCGGCGTGCTGTCCAACCTCGTGCTCGTCCCGTTGATCTACTACCTCGGCGCACACTTCCCGGACGTGGTCGCGCCCGGCACCAAGGCGATCTCCGCGATGAGCGCGAACGAGATCTTCCGCGGGTACGTGCGGTTCATCGGCGTCGGCGCGATCGCCACCGCGGGGATCTTCGGCATCCTGAAGTCCCTCCGCGTCGTCGCGGGCTCGTTCGGGATCGCGATCAAGGCGTTCCGCCACGGCGAGGGGCACATCGAGCTCGAGCGGACCGATCGCGACATCTCGATCATGACGATGCTGATCGGGACCGTCGTCACCTCGCTCCTGGCCGCGGTCTTCTTCGGCACGCTGGGGGCCGGAAATCTCGCGGCGGTGGTCGTCGGGCTCCTGCTGATGCTCCTGTTCTCGTTCTTCTTCACCTCGGTCGCCGCGAACGCGATCGCGACCACGGCCCGCAACCCCGTCTCGGGGATGACGATGCTGACGATCATGATCTCGTCGGTCGTCCTCCTCCGGTTCGGCGTGTCGGGGCCGACGGGGATGTTCTTCGTGATGGCGATCGCCGGGATGGTCTGCACGGCGCTCTCCGTGTCGGGACAGACCGTGACCGACCTCAAGACCGGTTACTGGCTCGGCTCGACGCCGCAGGTGCAGGAGCGGCTCAAGTTCCTCGGGGTCATCGCGGCGTCGATCGCGGCCGGGCTGACGATCGTGATGCTCTCGCAGATGTTCTTCTTCGGCGACGCGCCGGACGGCACGGCCCCGGAGAAGATCCTCGCGGCGCCGCAGGCGTCGATCATGAAGGCGCTCGTCCAGAGCTTCATGAACCGCGAGCCGATCGCATGGACGCTGTTCGGCGTCGGCTCGATGATCGCTGTCGTGCTCGAGATGCTCCAGGTCCCGGCGCTGACCTTCGCGCTCGGCATGTACCTCCCCCTCGAGCTGAACTCCCCCGCGCTCGTCGGAGGATGGCTGCATCACCTGGTCACCAGGAAGTCCGCGAGGAAGGGACGGGACGGCGAGTGGATTCGCGAGCGTGGGGTGGTCATCGCCTCGGGGCTCATGGCCGGAGGAGCGCTCGGAGGGGTCTTCGGGGCGGGGCTACGCCTCGCGCCGCGATTCTCCGAGGATTGGATCCGCACCCCGTTCTACGAGAACGACGGCGTCTCGCAGGTCGTCTCGATCGTCGGCTTCCTCGCGCTCGTCGCCTACATCTGGTTCGGGTCGAACCGGAAGCCGAAGGACGAGCTTCCAGCCGCCTAGCGCGTGATCGGCTTCGCGAACAGCTTGAAGCCGGCTTCGGTCTTCTTGATCCCGACCATGACGGGAAGGTGGTCGAGCTCGGACTGAGCCGTGGAGCCTTCGAAGCGCAGCAGGCGCACCGCCTCGCGCCCTTCGAACTTGGAATCGACAAGCGTGTCGATCGCCCCCGGCGCGGTGTCCCCGGGCTGGCAGGTGAACCGCGGGAGCAGCGCCGATCCCGACGCGCCCTTCACGGTCTCGGTGATGTCGAGGCTGTCCTCGAGAGCTTTCTCTCCCGCCAGCACGAGCAGGATCCCGCCGGAGTCGCGATGCCCGATCCGCCGCCCCTCCTCGGTCGCGCAGTCCGCCGGGACGAAGGTCGGCCGCGAGAGGACCACCGCGACCGTGTGCCGGAACCCGTCACGCAGGTCGACCGGAGCCGATTCGCGGATCAACGAGCCCTCGGGGAGGAGCGCGAGGAGCCCCTTGGCCGCCGGCCCGACGGCTGGAAGCGTATAGACGTAGTCGGTCACGATCTTGGTCGAGAAGGACTGGACGACCACGTTGCGCTGCTTGTCGCGCGGCGGCTTCTTACCCGTGGCGGCGCGCACCGCCTGATCGAGCGCGTCGTCGTCCCAGTCCCGGCGCGGCGCGAGGAAGATCGTGTCCGGATCGGCGATCGTCCCGTCCGGCGCGAGCGCCACCCTGAGCACGAGATCGTGCGGCTGGTTCTTGTCCTGCACGATGAGCCACGACGCCGGCCAGCCACCCCCCTCGGCGATCGTCTTCAGCGAGCGGAGCGTCCGCTCTTCATTGAGGATCGACGAGACCGCGACCTGCCCCCCCGCGGGGGCCGCGAGCTGCCGCGTCGCGAGCCTGTCGGCGAGCGACTTCGCAAGCGTGGGGAGCTGATCGTCCTTCGGCACGCTCGAGGGCGCCGCCGCCATCAGGATCGCGAGCAGGATCGAAGCGAGTCGTAGGGTCATGCGGGAACCCTAGCGTCGATTCGACCTGCGGACAACCGCTTGCGTCGGGCGGCGTTCCGCCGTAGCGTCCCGACAGCGGGTCGGGGGTCTCATGAATATCCGCAAGGCGTTCGCTTTGGCGCTTGCGATCGTCGCATCAGCCAGGGCTTCGGCCTCCGAGCCTTCCCTCGAAACCGTCACGCCCAGGCAGGTCTTCACCGACGAGGCCGCCGCCCTGACGCTCACCGGAGACGGGCTCGAGGAGGGCGCCTCGGTCGCCCTTCTCGACGGCGGGCCGTTCGTGGCCGGGTCTCTCCAGCCCGTGCCCCTCGACGCCGGACCCGTGGTCCGGCTCGACGCGCGGTATGTCGCGGTCGCGAGCTATCTCGAGATCGACGTCATCGATGTCTCCGATCCCCGGCATCCGGTCCTGGCGGCGAGCGTGCCGGGCCCGCGCAGCCCGATCGCGATGGCGACCGAGGCGGGAGTCCTGGCGGTGTCGAGCTACTACCCCACGGGGGAGGTCCAGCTTTACGACGTCTCGCGGCCCACCGAGCCCACCTTCGTCGCAGCGGTCGCGACGCCGCTCGTGCCGGAGCGGCTCGTGCTCGCCGACGGGGTCCTGTTCGTCGGGTCCTGGTGGGGGTATTGCGGGTTCTTCTCGGTCGGCGCGCTGACCGCATTCTCGGTCGCCGACCCGGCAGCGCCCGTCCGGCTCGGTGAGCTTCCCCTTACCGGGTGCACGCACGACCTCGCGATCCAACAGGGGGTTGCCTGGCTCCTCACGCAAGAGGCCGGAGAGCCGGGGATGCGGCTCACAGCGGTCGACGTTACGGACCCGTGGGCGCCGGTCGAGCTCTCGCGCCGCGAGTGGACGAACTACGACCCCGAGGACTGGATCGGCCTCGCCGTCGAGGGCTCGACGGGGTTCGTCGTTCAGGAGTATCCGCATACGCTCCGCTCGCTCGACCTCTCCGACCCGTCCTCCCCCCGGGTCTTGTACGATGCCGAGACATGGCTCGGCGGATACTTCCGCAACGCGGTCGCCGACCGTGGACGTCTGTTCCTCGACCTCGATGGAATCCGCCTGTTCGACGTGAGGCGACCGGAGGCGCCGCGGGGCTTCACCAAAGTCGGGCCCTTCGGAATCCGGGGATTCGCGGTGCACGGCGATCACGTCTACGCGTCCGCCGACAGCAACGCGGGAGGCTTCCTGGTCCTGGACGTGAGCGTTCCGCTGCGGCCTGCCGCGTTCCGACCCTTAGAGGGGCTCCCGGGAACCCCCCTCGCGAGCAGCGGCCCGATCGTCTACGCCGTGGACGACTCGAGTCGCGTCCGGATCCAGGATTGGTCCGACCCCGATTCGCCCCGCGAGATCGCCGTCATCTCCGACGCGGGATCCGTGGGAGCGCTCGCGGTGGACGGCGATCGCTTGTTCGTCTCCGACGTGGCCTCGTCGGGAAACCGGATCGTCGCCTACGACGTGGGGGATCCGTCGCATCCGGTCCGGTTGGGGTCGATCGGCGGGATCTATTCCTACCATGTCGCCTCCGCGGGCGGATTCGTCTACGCCCTGGACCTCATCTCTCGTGCGATGCTGGCGATCGACGCCCGCGATCCCGCCGCGATGCACGTCACGAGCTCCCTTCCGCTCGGACGCCTGTACGACTGGCGGCTCGCGCTCTCCGCGGACGGCTCCCGCGCGTACGTCATGCAGGTGCCGTCGTTTCAGGGACCGATCTTCCTGCTCACGTTCGATCTCGCCGATCCCGGGTCGCCCAGGAACGACGGTGTGACGGGATGGTTCGGCGCGGGCGGACGCCTGGTGGTCGACGGGACCGACGTCTGGATCGCGGACCGGGAGGCCGGAGTGCTCCGAATCGACGCGGCGGACCCGACGCGCATGATCGTGTCCGTGGTGATCCCGGACCTCCACGCCCTCGGTCTCGCCCGCGTCGGCCCCTTGCTCGCGGTCACGTCGGGAGGCCAGACCCCCGCCCTCGACGAGCTGCGCGTCTACGACATCTCCCGGCCCGAGGGGCTGCGACTCGTCCAGCAGCACCCGATGGAGAAGGCCTCCTTTGGAGCGTTCCCGATCGGCGACACGCTGATCGTCGACGAAACCATGGTGCGATTGCAACCCGTGCTCCCGGACCTGCGGCGGAGCGGAGAGCGCACCGGGGCGACGTCCCTGCTTCCCGGGCATCCGCCGGGGCCGTACGACGTGCAGGTCGTCAACCCCGACG
>DASRJG010000067.1:0-2492 GCA_035649595.1 Candidatus Polarisedimenticolaceae bacterium | reverse complement strand
GACCAACAAGAACCTCGAGGACGCGATCCAGCGAGGGGAGTTCCGCGAGGACCTGTACTACCGCCTGAACGTCGTGAACGTGAAGGTGCCGCCGCTTCGCGAGCGCAAGGAGGACATCGTCCCCCTCGCGTCGCACTTCATCGACCGCTACTCCAAGGAGCTGAAGAAGGACGTGCGCGGCCTCGATCCCGCGGCCGTCCGCGCCCTCAAGCGTCACACCTGGCCGGGGAACATCCGCGAGCTCGAGAACACGATCGAGCGCGCCGTGCTCATGGTCGAGGGGCGGTTCATCCAGGAGGACGATCTCAATCTCGGCGCGGGGGGGCGCGGCGGCGTCTCCGACAACGTCGCGTCGCTCAATCTCCGTCTCCCGCCGACCGGGATCGCCCTCGACGAGCTCGAGCGGCAGGCGATCCTCGAGGCGCTGCGGATCAGCAACTGGGTGCAGAAGGACGCTGCGAAGTTCCTGGGCATCTCGTCGCGCGTCATGAACTACAAGGTCGCCAAGTACGAGATCAAGAACCCCCGGTGGAGCAAGAACAAGCTGGTCGGCTAGCCCGCGTTGCTGCGCTGGAGCAGCCGGCGGACCCGATCGAAGGCGCGCAGCTCGATCTGGCGCACGCGCTCCCGCGTGAGGTCGATCTCGCGGCCGATCTCCTTCAGGCTCCGCGGAGGGCGGCCGTCGAGGCCGAAGTGCGAGGAGAGGATCTCGCGCTCCCGCGCGGGAAGCCGGTGGAGCACGGACTGGAGCGCGGACTCGAGCTGCCGCTCGAGCGCCACGTTCTCGGGGTCCTCGGCCGATTCGTCGGCCACGCGCTCCAGGACCTGGGCGTCGGAGGAGTCGCGCATGAACTCGGCGAACGAGAGGATGCGCGGGCGTCTCGTGGACGCGCGATGGGACTGGCGGTCCACCGCCTGGAGCATGTACTTGCGGATCCACCACGCCGCATAGGCGACGAATCGGACGCCCCGGTCGGGGTCGAAGCGGTTGACCGCCTCGATGAGGCCGAGGTTCCCCTCGGCGATGAGATCCTCCAGCGCCACGCGCGTATGCCGGTACTCCTTCGCGAGGTGGACGACGAGGCGAAGGTTGGCCTCGACCATCTGCTTCTTCGCGAGCTCGACGCCCTCTTGCGACGCGACCGCGAGGCGGTACTCGCCGCTCTGCGTCAGGAGCTTGTAGCGACGGATCGTCTTGAGGTAGCTCTGGAGAGCGTCGCGGTATCCGGGCTCGTCCGGATCGTTCGAGGAATTCGGCAAGATCACAGCCTCTTGAAGGGCATTGTCCGCGAGCGAGCGACGCGCCGTCAAGCGCTCGGACCCTCCGGGTGCGGCCGCGCCGTCTGCTAGAATGCCGCGATTTACGGGGAGGAACGATGTTCTCCGACCGAGTGCTGGATCTCGACCTCGACGCCGAGAGCGCGCGCATCGAGGAGTCGATCCGGGAGATCGTCGGAGCGAGGCTTCGCCGGCGGGGCGCGGTCGTCGGGATCTCGGGAGGGATCGACAGCGCCCTCGTCACCGCGCTGTGTGCGCGCGCGCTGGGGCCCGAGCGCGTGCTGGGCCTTCTGATGCCCGAGCGGGACTCCTCGCCGGAGAGCGCCCGGCTGGGCGCGCTCGTCGCGCAGAGCCAGGGCGTTCGCGTCGAGGTCGTCGACCTCGAGCCCGCGCTCGACGCGATGGGCTGCTACCGCTATCGCGACGAGGCGATCCGGAGCGTCGTGCCCGAGTACGGCGCGGGATGGAAATCAAAGATCGTCCTCCCCGAGATCAGGGACGAGGCCCGCCTCAACTTCTTCCACGTCGTCGCTCAGTCTCCGGAAGGGGAGACCGTCCGGCGGCGGCTGCCGTACGGCGCGTACCTTCAGATCGTCGCCTCGACGAACATGAAGCAGCGCACCCGGAAGATCACGGAGTACTTCCACGCGGACCGGCTGCACTACGCGGTGGCGGGGACGCCCAACCGCCTCGAGTACGACCAGGGCTTCTTCGTGAAGGGAGGGGACGGGGCGGCGGACTTCAAGCCGATCGCGCACCTGTACAAGACCCAGGTCTACGCGCTCGCGGCGGCCGTCGGCATACCCGACGAAGTGCTGCGCCGCCCTCCGACGACCGACACGTACTCCCTGGCGCAAAGCCAGGAGGAGTTCTACTTCGCGCTCCCGTATCCGAAGATGGACCTCTGCCTCTGGGCTCTCAACCACGGCGTGCCGGCGGAGGACGCCGCTGCGGTGGTGGGCCTCACGGTCGCCCAGGTCCGGAACGTCTATCGCGACATCGAGGCGAAGCGGGGCACGACGCTGGTCCTCCACCTCCCCCCGATCCTGGTCGAGGCGGTTCCGGAGATCCGGCACTAGGCGATGTGCGGCATCGCGGGCTGCCTGCACTGGGGCCGGGCCGGCGTGCCCGACGACGCGAGGCTCCGCGCGATGGTGGGCGCGCTCAGGCACCGGGGACCCGACGAGTTCGGCACCTACCTGGACGGTGCGGCG
>DASRJG010000066.1:0-47997 GCA_035649595.1 Candidatus Polarisedimenticolaceae bacterium | reverse complement strand
GACGTCTGGCTCCCGGAACGACGACGTTGGCTCAAGCGATGCAACCCATCACGAGCTCCGCAGGGGCGGACAACCAGAAGGCGGCGACTTCTTCATCGGACTTCGTTCGATCACGCGGAGGCGTCCGCCGGGCCGTAGCCGGCGCGATGCGGACTGCAGCCCGGATCGTCGAGCGTCTCGTCGATCAGGGCCACCCAACGGCCCCATTGCCGCGCCGTGTCGGGGGACACGACGCCGCGACGGGCCTGCAGGCATTCATCGGCGATGTTGAGCGCGGCGAGGATCGCCACCTTGAGCGTGTCGGCGGTCCCCGTCATCTCGGCGACTTCCTTCATCCTCCGGTCGACCTCGCGCGCGAGCTCGTGCAGGTAGGCGGGGTCGCCGTCGCCGCGAAGCGGGTAGGTCTTGCCGAAGATCGTGACCGGCGTCGCGGGATCGGTGGCGCTCACGGTCACTCCTGTCTGAGCTCCCGGACCGCCTCCTCGAGCGCGGCCCGGAGCCTGTCGTTTTCGCGCTCGTGCTTGTCGAGCCGCGTCTTCATGGCCTCGATCTCACCGCGGAGCACGTCGCGCTCCGCCGCGAGGGCTCGCACGCGATCCACGATCGCGACGATGCGATCCTCGAGCAGCTTAGAGGTCATCTCGCTCATGTGTCAATCCGCCGGAGCCGCGCGCCCCGAACCGATTCGAGCGCCCCGAGGAGCTCGGCGCGGTACGCCTCCGCGTCCGCGTCGGTGAGCGTGCGGTCGAGCGGCTGGAGGATAACACGCAGCGTCATCGCCACCTCGCCCGGGGCGAGGGGCTTCCCTTCGTAACGGTCGATCCAGACGAACGACGCCGGGGCGGGGGACGGGACGCGCCGGAGCGCCTCCACGACCGCGCCGGCCTCGGCGCCGGGGGAGAGCACGATCGAGAGGTCGCGTGAGGTCCCCGGCAGCCGCGGGACGGGGATGTGGGAGGGACGCGGGGCCCCGGCACGGGCGGCCGCATGGAGATCGACCTCTCCCACGAGGATTCCGGGAGTCACGCCGATCCGGTCCGCGAGGGCCGGGTGAAGCGGCCCGCTCCAGGCGATCCGCCTCCCGTCGCCGTCGCGCCAGAGGGTCGATCGTCCCGGGTGCAGCGCCGCGACGTCCGCCCGCTCGCGACGGAAGGGGCGATCGCCCGCGGCGACCGCGAGGATCTCGTCGATCATCGCGGCGGCATCGTAAGCGTCGGCGGGGCGCGCCGGCCCGCTCCAGTGCGGGGGCTCGGCGCTCCCGCACCAGGCGAACGCGGCGTGGGACGGCTCCTCGGGGAGCGCGCCCGGGGCGCTTCCCTCGAAGACGTGACCGACCTCGAACAGGCGCACCTCCGTCGCGCCGCGACGGAGGTTCTGGTCGGCGGCGCGGAGGAGCCCGGGAAGGACCGCGCGTCTGAGGACGGCCAAGGTCTCCGCGATCGGATTCGTCAGGACGAGGGGAGCCGGCGCGCCCGCGGGAACGAACGGGTCGTCCTCCGCCGGAGCGATCATCGCGTAGTTGAACGCCTCGTGGAAGCCGAGCCCCGCGAGCCGGTCGCGCACGCGCTCCTCGACGCGCGGCGCGCTCGTGGCTGCGGACGCCGCCGACACGCCGGAGAGCATGCGGGACGGGATCCGGTCGTACCCGAGGTGACGCCCGATCTCCTCGACGACGTCCGCCTCCCGCTCGAGGTCCACGCGCCAGCTCGGCACCTGGATCTCGATCCGCTCGCCCTCGGAGCGGGGGGAGAGCCCGAGAGCCTCGAGCGCTCCGATCGCCTCCTCCCGCGAGGGCTCGTATCCGAGGAGCGTTCGCGCGCGCGACAGCCTGACGCCGACGCTCCGCCGGGCCGCTCCCGCGACGCGGACGTCCACGAGGCCGGGGGCGGGCGTGCCTCCCGCGAGCTCCGCGAGCCGGCGCGCGGCGGAGACCTGCGCCGCGGAGGGGGCCTCGATGTCCCCGCCGCGCTCGAACCGCTGGCTCGCGTCGGTGGAGAGGCCGAGCGCGCGCGCGGCGCCGCGCACGGCGGCGGGGGCGAACCATGCGGCCTCGACGAGGACGTCCCGCGTCTCGTGTCCGATCTCGGTCGCAGCACCTCCCATCACCCCGCCGAGCGCGACCGCGCGCCGGGCGTCGGCGATCACCACCATTCCGGGGGCGAGCGTGCGCTCGACGCCGTCGAGGGTGGTCAGGCGCTCGCCGTCGCGGGCCCCGCGCACGTGGATCTCCGGACCCGCGAGCCGCGCGAGGTCGAAGAAGTGGACCGGCTGGCCCAGCTCCAGCATGACGAGGTTCGACGCGTCCACGACGTTGTCGATCGAGCGCAGGCCGCAGGCGGCGAGTCGCTCGACCACCCAGGCGGGGGAGGGTCCGACGCGGACGCCGCGGACGATCCCGGCGGTGTACCGGCCGCACAGCTCCGGCGCGTCGATCACCACCCGGACCGCGCCGTCGGCGGGAGCGCCGGACGTCGCCCGGGCGTCCGGCGGGGGCGCGAGCGCGAGCCCGAGCGCCGCCGCCACCTCGCGCGCGACCCCTCGATGGCCGAGGGCGTCGGGGCGGTTCGCCGGAACGTCGATGTCGAGGACCGTGTCCGCGCCGCTGCTCCCCACGGCATCCACGGTCAGGCCACGGGCGGACAGCGCGCGCGCCACGTCCTCGGCGGCCAGGCGGTCGGCGCCGACGAGCAGCTCGCGGAGCCAGGCGAGCGAGATCAGCACGCCGCGCTCACGACGGGAACTGCCGGAGGAACCGGACGTCGTTGTCGATCATCAGCCGCAGGTCGTCGATCCCGTAGCGCATCATCGCGATGCGGTCGATCCCCAGACCGAAGGCGAATCCCGTCCAGCGCTCGGGGTCGATCCCGACCGCCTCGAAGACCGCCGGATGGACCATCCCGGCCCCGCCGAGCTCGATCCATCCCGTCTCCTTGCAGATGCGGCAGCCGCGGCCGTCGCACATCCGGCAGGAGATGTCGAACTCGCACCCCGGCTCGACGAACGGGAAATAGCCGGGGCGCAGGCGGATCGCGACGTCGTCGCCGAAGAAGCGGCTCCAGACCGCGGCGCAGGTGCCCTTCAGGTCGGCGAGCGAGGTCCCCTCGTCGACGACCAGCGCCTCGAGCTGGTGGAACATCGGCAGGTGGGTGGCGTCGAGGTCCTTCCGGTAGACGCGGCCGGGGCAGATCATCCGGATCGGCGGCTTCCTCGCGAGCATCGTCCGGATCTGCACGGGGGAGGTGTGGGTCCTGAGGAGCAGGCCGCCCTCCAGATAGAAAGTGTCGCTGGCATCGCGCGCCGGGTGCCCCGGCGGCAGGTTGAGCGCCTCGAAGTTGTGGAAGTCGTCCTCGACCTCGGGGCCGGTCTCGACCGTGAACCCCATCGACGTGAAGATCCGCTCGAGCTCGCGGCGGGTCTGCGTCACCGGGTGCAGCGAGCCGCGAGGGGGCCGGCGCGACGGCAGCGTGACGTCGATCCGCTCACGGGCCAGCGCGGCTTCCCGCGCCTCTCCCGCCGCGGCTTCCTTCGCCTCGGCGAGCGCGGCTTCGATCCGACCCTTCGCCTCGTTGAGCGCTGATCCAACCCTGGCCCGTTGAGACGCATCCATGCGGCCGAGCTCCCGGAGGAGGACATTGAGTCCCCCCTTCTTCCCCAGGAAGCGCACACGCAGCTCCTCGACCGCAGCGGGGTTCCCCGCCGCGGCCGCGAGCGCCTGCCGAAACTCGCGCTCGAGAGCGGCGAGCCGGTCGTCCACGTGCGGGTCCGTCCCGCGGCTAGGCGGAGGCGACGGCTTCGCGCGCGGCCCGGACGACCTGTCCGAACGCGGCGGGGTCGTGCACGGCGAGATCCGCGAGGATCTTCCGGTCGAGCGTCACCCCGGCGACCTTCAGCCCGTGGACGAGCGCCGAGTACGACATGTCGTGGAGACGCGCCGCGGCGTTGATCCGCACGATCCACAGCCGGCGGAAGTCTCCCTTCCGGGTGCGGCGGTCCCGCGTCGCGAACGCGAGCGACCGCTCGACCTGCTGCTTGGCGATCCGGTAGAGCTTCGATTTCGCGAGATAGTAGCCCTTCGCCCTGCGAAGGATCTTCTTCCGCTTCAGGCGGCGCTTGTTGCCTCTCTTGACGCGCGGCATCGGAGTCTCCTCTTGACGGGCCCGCGGGCCCGATGAGCGGCCGGCGCACGATGCGCGCGCGCGGCGGGAGCGGACGGGTCGTCGGTCACTTGTAGGGGATCATCCTCTCGACGCGCTTCTGGTCCGCCTTCGAGACGAGGGACGGCATGTCCAGACCGCGCTTCCGCTTGGTGGTCTTCTTGGTGAGGATGTGGCTCTTGTAGGCCTTCTCCCGCTTGATCTTGCCGCTCGCGGTCTTCTTGAACCGCTTGGCGGCGCCTCGATGCGTCTTCAGCTTGGGCATGGCTTCTCCGATCCTTCCTTGAACCGAACCTCGTTGCTCCGCGCGGCGACGAGCTCGCGCGCACGATCGACGAACGCGTCCAGGGGCGCCGCGCCCTCGTCGCCGGCACCTCGCGAGCGGACGGCGACCGTGCCGGCCTCGGCCTCGCGGTCCCCGAGCACGAGCATGAACGGCACCTTCTGGAGCTGGGCGTCCCGGATCTTCGCACCGATCTTCTCGCTCCGGTCGTCGAGCGCGACGCGGAGCCCCGCGGCGGCGCAGCGCGCGCGGACCCGCTCGCCGTACGCGTTGATCCGGTCGGTGATCGGGAGCACGCGGACCTGCTCGGGGGCGAGCCAGAGCGGGAACGCCCCGGCGTAGTGCTCGATGAGGATCGCGATGAACCGCTCGAACGAGCCGTTGACCGCCCGGTGGATCACCACGGGGCGGTGCGGCGCGTTGTCCTCGCCGACGTAGGACAGGTCGAACCGCTCCGGCGCGGCGTAGTCGAGCTGGATCGTCCCGAGCTGCCAGGTGCGGCCGAGCGAATCCGCGACGTCGAAGTCGATCTTGGGGCCGTAGAACGCGCCGTCGCCGGGATTGACGACGTACGGGAGCCCGGTGGCGTCGAGCGCGGCGCGCAGCGCGGTCTCCGAGCGGTCCCACATGGCGTCGTCGCCGATCCGCTCCGGAGGGCGCGTGGCGAACTTGAGATCCGCCCTGAGGTCGAAGATCGCGTAGTACCCGAGGATGAACTCGACGAGCCGCTTGACCTCCGAGGCGATCTGGTCCTCGCGCAGGTAGACGTGGCAGTCGTCCTGCTGGAACTGACGGACCCGCGTCAGCCCGGAGAGCGCCCCCGAGACCTCGTTACGGTGCAGCACGTCGTAGGTCGTGAACCGGATCGGCAGCTCGCGGTAGGAGTGCGTCTTCGAGCCGAAGTAGACGTGGTGCGAGGGACAGTTCATCGGCTTGAGCGAGAACTCGTGCTCGCCGGTCTCGCGGTCGAGGACGAGGAACATGTTGTCCCGGTACTTCCCCCAGTGCCCCGACAGCTCCCAGAGCTGGCGGTTGTAGAGAAGGGGGGTCTTGATCTCACGGTAGTCGGCGATCTGGAGCTCGCGCATGGTGGCGTTGAGGACGTTGAAGAGCGTCGTCCCCCGCTCGGTCCAGAACGCCGCCCCGGGGGCGTACGGGTGGAACATGAACAGGTCCAGCTCGCGGCCGACCTTCCGGTGGTCCCGCCGCCGCGCCTCCTCCAGGAGATGGAGGTGCGCATCCAGATCGGCCTGGGACCAGAACGCGGTCCCGTAGATCCGCTGGAGCATCTTGTTCTTCTCGGACCCGAGCCAGTAGGCGCCGGCGACGGACAGGAGCTTGAAGGCCGAGAGCCGGCCGGTCGAGCGCACGTGAGGCCCGCGGCAGAAATCGGTCCAGGCCCCCTGGCGGTAGATCGTGACGACGTCGTCCCCCTTGGTCGTCGCGAAATACACCTTGTACGGCTCGTGCTCGTTCTCGAAGAACGCGATCGCCTCGCGCTTGGGGAGCTCGATCCGCTCGATCGGAAGGTCGCGCGTGATGATCTCGCGCACCCGCTCCTCGATCGTGGCGAGGTCCGCCTCGGTGAACGGCTGATCGCGGTCGAAGTCGTAGTAGAACCCGTTCTCGATCACGGGCCCCTGCCCGATCTTGGTGCCGGGGAACAGCTCCTGCACCGCCTGAGCGGTCGCGTGCGCGGTCGAGTGGCGGAGGATCTCCAGCGCGCCGGGGGACTTCGGAGTGAGGATCTCGAGCGCGCCGTCGCGAACGATCGCCCGCGTCAGATCGACCGGGACGCCGTCGACCTTCGCGGCGACCGCGTCCTTCGCAAGACGCGGGCCGATCGCCGCCGCGATGTCGAGCGCGGTCGTTCCCGCGGCGACTTCCCGGATCGATCCGTCGGGAAGGGTGACGCGGACCATGGCGACCGTCTCTGGCATGACCCTGTTCCATTGGTAGGCGCGCGCGGGATCGAACCGCGGACTTCTACCGTGTCAAGGTAGCGCTCTTCCACTGAGCTACGCGCCTTCGCCTAGCGTCTCAAACCCCGTTTTCGCCCCGAAAACCGTCGGGACCGCGAGATGGTAACACAGCGGCAAAGGCCGTGAAGGAAAGGAGTTCCGGCGTTTCTGTTGAATTGTCCGCGGCGTTTCGTTACCCTTTTGCGTCCGTACGCCGCCGACCGCCGCGCCCCGGAGACGCCGCCTCGATGCTCATCGTCATGAAGAAGGGGAGCCGCCGGGAGGACCTCGCCCGGGTCGTCCGGACCGTCGAATCCCTCGGCTTCGTCCCGCACGTCGTGGAAGCCGCGGGAAAGATCACGGTCGGGATCAGCGGAAACCCGGGTCCCCTCAACCCGGCGCTCTTCGAGAGCCACCCCGGCGTCGCGCGCGCGATTCCGATCACCGAGCCTCTGAAGCTCGCCGCGCGGAACGCTTCGCCGGAAGGGACGTCGGTCCGCGTCGGCTCGCGCGCGATCGGCGACGGCGGTGTCTTCGTCATCGCCGGCCCGTGCGCGGTCGAAGGGGACCATCTCGTCGAGACGGCGCGGCTTCTCCGCGCCGCCGGCGCGGACGCGCTCCGCGGCGGAGCGTTCAAGGCGCGCACCAGCCCCTACAGCTTTCAAGGAATGGGGCGCCCCGGGCTCGAGCTGCTGGTCGCGGCCAAGAGGGAGAGCGGCCTCCCGATCGTCTCCGAGGCGGTGGACGAGGCGACCCTCGACCTGCTCGCTCCTGTCGCGGACATGATCCAGATCGGCTCGCGCAACATGCACAATTACGAGCTCCTCAAGCTCGCCGGACGGCTCAAGAAGCCCGTGCTGCTCAAGCGGGGGATGGCCGCGACGCTCGACGAGCTGCTGCTCGCGGCGGAGTACGTCCTCGCCGCGGGGAACCCGGACGTCGTCCTCTGCGAGAGGGGGATCCGCACGTTCTCGCAGCACAGCCGGTTCACGCTCGATCTCTCGATCGTTCCCGCCGTTCGCGAGCTCTCGCACCTCCCGGTGGTCGTCGACCCGAGCCACGCCACCGGCCGGCGCGAGCGCGTCCCTGCGATGGCGCGCGCGGCCGTCGCCGCGGGGGCCGACGGCGTGATGATCGAGGTCCATCCGGCCCCCGACCAGGCGCTGTCGGATGCGCAGCAGGCGGTGCCGCTGTCGCAGGCGGCGGAGCTGATCGCGCAGCTGCGCGAGATCGCCGCGATCGCCCGTCCGAGGACGGAGGCGGTCCGTTGATCCGTTTCGAGAGCGGGGAGCTCCGCCTGACGATCCTTCCGGCGGGGACCCTGTGGCTCGACGGCGGCGCGATGTTCGGCGTGGTCCCGAAGGTCCTCTGGGCCAAGCTCCGCCCTCCCGACGAGCGGAATCGCATCCGCCTCGGCATGAACGTGCTCCTGGTGGAGGACGGCGCGAAGCGGACGCTCATCGACAACGGCGCCGGGACCCGGTGGGACGCGAAGCAGCGGGAGATCTACGGCTTCACGGTGAAGAGCCCCGAGGAGATCCTCGCACCGGCCGGCCTCCTCCCCGGGCAGATCGACGTCGTGCTCGACACGCACCTCCACTTCGATCACGCGGGGGGGAACACGACGATCGGTGACGATGGGCGGCCGGTTCCCTCCTACCCGAACGCCCGCTACGTGGTCCAGCGCGGCGAGCTCGAGTTCGCGCGCTCGGACAACGAGAGGATCCGCGCCTCCTACGTCGCGGACAGCTTCGAGCCGATCGCGGAGGCGAAGCTGTTCGACCTCGTCGACGGCGACGCTCGGATCGACCGCCGCATCGAGGTCCGGCTCGCTCCGGGGCACACGCCGTTCCTGCACGTGCCCGTGATCCGCACGGGGGAGCACACGGTCGCGTTCGTCAACGACCTGGTCCCGACCGCGAGCCACGTTCCGTTCCCGTACATCATGGGGTACGACGTCGAGCCGCTGCGCACCCTCGCGTCGAAGAAGCGGATCCTGACCGAGGCCGCGCGCGAGGGGTGGCGTCTGGTGTTCGAGCACGACGACCAGCTCCCCCTCGCGACGCTCGCGGAGGAGGACGGGAAGCTCCGGGCCGTCCCGTGCGCGGTGGAGGCCTAGTGGAGGCGCTGCTCGCGCTCGAGGACGGGCGGGTCTTCACCGGCCGCGCGTTCGGCGCGATCGGCGAGCGGGCGGGGGAGGTGGTGTTCAACACCTCCATGACGGGTTACCAGGAGATCCTGACCGACCCCTCCTACCGCGGCCAGATCGTGGTCATGACCGCTCCGGAGATGGGGAACGTCGGGACGAACGCGATCGACGTGGAGTCGACCGCGCCCGAGGTCGAGGGATGGGTTGTCCGCGAGGTCTCGGAGCTGGCGTCGAGCTGGCGCTCCACGCAGGTCCTGCACGAGTACCTCCGTGAGCACAAGGTTCCCGGCATCACCGAGGTGGACACGCGCGCGCTCACCCGCCACCTGCGCAGCGCCGGCGTGATGAAGGGGATCCTCTCGAGCGTCCGCCGCGACCGGGAGGCGCTCGTCCGCGACGCGCGCCGCTCGCCGGACCTCGGCGCGATCGATCTGGTGGGGCGCGTGACCTGCCGGGAGCCGCACGTCTGGAGCGCACCCCGCGACCCGCGCTGGTCCCCGGCCTTCGCGACCGAGGTGGCGGCGTCGCGGATGCGCTGCATCGCCTACGACTTCGGCGCGAAGCACAACAGCTATCGCCTCCTCCACGAGGCCGGATTCGACGTCCTCGTGGTCCCCGCGACGTACGCCGCCGAGGACGCCCTCGCGCGACGCCCGGACGCGGTGTTCCTGTCGAACGGACCCGGAGACCCGGCGAGCGCCGGTTACGCGATCGAAGCGGTCCGGGGGCTCGCGGGGCGCGTTCCGATCTTCGGCATCTGCCTCGGCCATCAGATCGCGGCGCTCGCGCTCGGCGCGCGGACCTTCAAGCTGAAGTTCGGCCACCGCGGGGGGAACCATCCGGTTCAGGACCTCCGGACCGGCCGCGTCGCGATCACCTCGCAGAACCACGGCTACGCGGTGGAGACCGGCACGCTTCCGCCCCAGGCGAAGGTCACGCACGTCAACCTCAACGACGGCACCTGCGAAGGCTTCTTCGACGAGGACCGCCAGATCCTCGCGGTCCAGTACCACCCCGAGTCCTCCCCCGGGCCGCACGACGCGCTCGGGCTCTTCGGGGAGTTCCGCGCCCTGGTGGACCGGTCCCGCTCCGGTGCCGCCGCGGGCAAGGGGGCTTGATGACCGACTGGAAGTCCACGCTCCGGTCCGACCCGACTCCCTGGCTCCTCGAAAACGCCTGCGCGCCGATCCGGTACCGGGTCCTGACCGAGCTCCTCGACCGGCCGAAGGAGGACCCCGACGTCCAGAAGGCGAGGCTCGAGGTCGGGCTCTATCCCCCCGCCCTGAAGCTGCAGCGGCTGCAGCGCAAGGACGGCACGTGGGGAGGGCACGTCCACGCGGGGGATCCGCGCCGGCTCGAGCCGTCGCTCGAGAACGGCCTCTCGCTGCTCTACGAGATGGCCTGGTCGCGGGACACGAAGCCCGTCAAGCAAGGGGCGGCCGCGCTCCGCTCATTCCTGACGTCGAAGAAGGACCTGAAGTTCTTCGAGTTCGCGAAGCTGGTCAAGGCGGACGAGAAGCGGGAGCGGTACTACCGCTGGTACCTCCGCGTCCTGGCGCTGGGGCTTCTCGTTCGCGGCGGGTACGCCGACGACCGTAGCCGGATCGCGGTCCTCGAGCTCCTCGACCTCGTCTCGGGCTTCGTGGACGATCCGGTGTCGCGCAACCCGGTGGAGGAGATCGGCG
Organism: Candidatus Polarisedimenticolaceae bacterium; assembly: GCA_035649595.1. Classification (GTDB taxonomy): domain Bacteria; phylum Acidobacteriota; class Polarisedimenticolia; order Polarisedimenticolales; family DASRJG01; genus DASRJG01. Next base: position 37,765 of record DASRJG010000066.1, on the reverse strand, counting down.
CCAGCCACCCCCTCATCCGGCAGGCCGCCTGGAAGCGCGACTACCTCTTCCTGCCGGACCTCCACGTCATGCGGGTCTTCGCGTTCTCCCCCTGGCTGCTCGACGGGGAGCTGGCCAAGATGCGCCTCAAGAAGATCTCCGACTACGTGATGTCGGAGAACTACCAGCGGCTCGCCCCCGACCTCGGCCTGGTCCGGACCGCGAAGGGCTCCTTCGTCAAGGGGGGAGGACTGCGGATCCGCCCGCTCGACTACTACCAGAAGCATGCCGCGCTCGACGAGCTGCTGGTCAACATGGAGCTGTTCGCGCGGATGGGGCTCCTCAACCGCTATCCGCAGTTCATGGCTCACCTCGAGTGGTGGCACGCGCAGCAGGGGAAGGAAGGGCGCTGGAACCTCGCGAGCAAGCTGCTGAACGAGAGCAGCCGCTGGACGGCGCTCCTCCGGATCGAGAAGGACTGGCGCAGCCCGGCGCGGAAGGAGGCCGACCTGACCTTCCGCGTCCTCCTCATCCTCAAGCACCAGTGGGAGCGCCAGATCCGCATGCTCGACCGGCGCGACGACGGCTACACGATCTAGCCCTACTCGACGCGCTTCGCGAAGTACATCTTCCCCGCCGCGGTCTGGATGGCGCTCGTGACGAGCACGCCCACGGAGCGCCCGACGAGATCGCGTCCCTGCTCGACGACCACCATGGTGCCGTCCGCGAGGTAGGCGACCCCCTGGCCCGCCTCCTTCCCCTCCTTGACCACGGTCACGCGGAGCGTCTCCCCCGGAAGGACCACCGGGCGCAGCGCGTGCGCGAGGTCGTTGACGTTGAGGACACGCACGCCGCGGATGCCGGCGACCTTGTTGAGGTTGAAGTCGGTCGTCACCAGAGCGGCGCCGCGCCGCTTGGCGATCCCGACGAGCTTGAGGTCGACCTCCGGCTCGTTCGGAAGGTCGTCCACGACGACGCGCACGCGAACCCCCTTCGAGCCGCGGAGGGTCTGGAGCACGTCCAGCCCGCGCCGCCCCCGCGCGCGGCGCATCGAGTCCGCCGCGTCGGCCACGTGCTGCAGCTCGCGGAGGACGAACTCCGGAACGACGAGGTCGATCGACAGGAAGCCGGTCTCCGCCAGATCGGCGAGGCGGCCGTCGATCAGGGCGGAGGTATCGACCAGGGCCTCGCGGGGGCGGCCGCTCTCGGGAGCGCCGGATCCCGAGGCGGCGCGCGACGCGAGATAGGCCTCGGCGGACAGCGCGATCGCGGTCCCGAGCGCGAGGGCCACGGTCGTGGAGAGCGGGAGCACGCCGAGGAACGCCAGCAGGACCGCGAGCGCGATCGCCGGCGCGAGGAGGCGGACGAGGATCGGGCCTACGCGTCCCGCCATTCGGGGTTGACGAAGCTCGTGAACTCGCGGATGAAGTGCAGGTCGACGACGCCGGTGGGGCCGTTCCGCTGCTTGCCGATGATCAGCTCCGCCCGCCCCTTGAGATCGGGGTCGTCCTTCTTGTAGATCTCCTCCCGGAACAGGAACAGGACCACGTCGGCGTCCTGCTCGATCGCCCCCGACTCGCGAAGGTCGGAGAGCTGCGGGCGCTTGTCCCCGGTCCCTCGCTGCTCCGGGGCGCGCGAGAGCTGCGAGAGCGCGAGGATCGGGATGCCGAGCTCCTTCGCCGTCTCCTTCAGCGAGCGCGAGATGTCGGAGATCTCCTGCTGGCGGCTATCGTAGCGCCCGCGCCCCGACATGAGCTGGAGGTAGTCGACGATCAGCAGATCGAGACCCCGCTCGAGCTTGAGCCGCCGGGCCTTGGCCCGCATCTCGCCGATCGAGAGCCCGGGGGTGTCGTCGATGTACATGGGGGCCTCGGACAGCTCCGCGAAGCACTTGATGATCCGCTGCCACTCGTCCTTCCCGATCCGGCCGGTGCGCAGGCGGTGCGCGTCCACGCGGGCCTCCGCGCAGAGCATGCGGGAGAACAGCTGCTGGTGCGACATCTCGAGGGAGAACACGCCGACCGTCCGCCCGTTCCGGAGAGCGGCGTGCGCGGCGACGTTGAGGGCGAGGGCCGTCTTCCCCATCGACGGGCGCGCGGCGAGGATGATCAGGTCGGAAGGCTGGAGCCCCGCGGTCCACTCGTCGAGCTGGAGGAACCCGGAGGGGATCCCCGTGATCGGCTCGCGGCGATGCGTGAGATCCTCGATCATCTTGATGCTGCGCTCGCCGACGGTCTTCATGGAGAGGAAGCCGGCGCGCAGCCGCTCCTCGGAGACGTGGAAGATCGCCCGCTCCGCCTGATCGACGATCTCGTCCGAGGAGCCCTCCGCGCGCATGGCGGAGGAGAGGATCTGCTGCGCGGAGCGGATCAGCTCCCGCAGGACCGACTTCTCCTTGACGATCCTCGCGTAGTGCTCGACGTTCGCCGAGCGCGCCGTGCCGTCCACCAGGCTCGCGAGGTAGGCGAGGCCGCCGCAGGCCTCGATCTCCCCGCGGCGCTCCAGGACGTCCTTCACGGTGACGAGGTCGAGCGCGCTCCCCGTGCCGGACAGCTCCTCGATCGCGCGGAAGATCCGCCGGTGGCGCTCGGAGTAGAACGCCTCGTGCGTCAGGACCTCCTGCGCTTTGTGGATCTGCCGGTTGTCGAGGAGGACGGCGCCGAGGACGGAGCGCTCCGCGTCGTCCGAGTGCGGGAGCGTATCGGGAAGCAGGTCCTGCAGCATGTCCGCCCGTGGTCGCGCACGCTGCGCGGCGCGGCGCAGAATAACATGCGATGGTAAGCTTTCGCGTCGCCGTCGAAGGGGATCACGCCATGTCGCGACGCGCCATCCGGATCGCAGCCTCGTCGTTCCTCGCCGCCGGGATCGCGACGGCCGGCGCCCGCGCCGCCGCGAAGCCGAAGGTCGTCATCCTCGGGTTCGACGGCGCCGACGCGCGCCTCGTCACTCAATGGATGGACGAGGGGAAGCTCCCGAACCTCGCGAAGCTCCGCGACGAGGGGTCCTTCGCTCCGCTGACGCCCACGAACCCGCCGCAGACGCCGGTCTCCTGGTCGTCGTTCGCCACGGGGACGAATCCGGGGAAGACGCGCATCTTCGATTTCCTGATGCGCAATCCCTCCGATTACCTCCCGGACTTCGCGATGAACTCGGAGTCGCGCCGGACCTTCCTGTTCGGCGCCCGGAACGGGCTCGTCGTGGGGCTCGCGGTCGGCGTCGCCCTCTTCGTGCTCGCGACGGGACTCCTTCTCCTCGTTCCCGTCGGATGGGGCGCGCGCGTCGCGATCGCCGCCGTCGTCGGCCTCGCCGGCGGGCTCCCGTCCGCGTTCGTCAGCCGCCACTATCTCCCGATCGAGGTCCCCGACGCGATCAACCACCGCCGGGGGGAGACGATGTGGGAGCTCGCCGCGAAGGCCGGGCTGCGCGCCCAGGTGATCCGCGTCCCCGCGACCTTCCCCGGCGAGGATGTCGGCGAGGGGCACATGCTCTCGGGGCTGGGCGTTCCCGACATGCGCGGGCGGGTCGGCACACCGACCTTCTACACCTCCGACCCGACGTTCCAGCCCGGCGGGGGCTCCTCCAACGAGTTCAGCCTCGAGCTCGTCCGCCTCTCGGACCACCGGGGAGCGATCGAGACGCGGGTGATCGGCCCGTACAACAAGCCGTTCTACGACTACGTGGTGGACCGGAAGACCGCGGCGCTCAAGGACCGGCGAGAGATCGCGGACGCGCGGCGGCGGATCCGGCAGGAGCTCGACGACGCCGACGTGCCGCGCCGGATCGACCTTCCCCTCTCGCTCCGCGCCACCGACGACTCCTGCACGATCACGGTGTCGGGGCAGACCCAGACGATCAAGGTGGGGCAGTGGAGCGACTGGTACACGCTCAACTTCCCGGTGAACTGGCTCGTGGACCGGGCGGCCCCGCTGAAGGGGATCGCCCGCTTCAAGCTGCTCAAGCTCTCTCCCTACCTCGAGCTGTACCTGTCGCCGGTCAACTTCCATCCCGACTGCCACCCGGTCGCCTTCTCGTGGCCCCCGGATTACTCCAAGACGCTCCGGGAGCGATTCGGGCTCTACAAGACGATCGGCTGGCCCGAGGACACCTGGTCGCTCCCGTCGGGCGTCGGGGACGAGAACCTGTTCCTCGAGGACATGGACTTCACCCGGGCGAAGGACGAGGAGATCATGACCGGGCTCCTCGGCGATCGCGCCGACGACCTCTACATCCAGATCTTCTATTTCACCGACCGCGTCGGCCACCTGTTCTGGCGGTTCCTCGACCCGGCGCACCCCGCCTACGATCCGGCGCTCGCCCAGCGGTTCGCGCCGGAGGTCCTGCGCGCCTACCAGACGATGGACGAGATGGTCGGCCGCGCGCGCGCGCTCGTCGGTCCCGACGCGCTCTTCCTGGTCTGCTCGGACCATGGGTTCTCGTCGTTCCGGCGCGGCGTGAACATCAACACCTGGCTCGTCCGGAACGGATTGATGACGCTCAAGGGGCAGACGAGCGATCCCGCGACGCTCGAGAAGCTCTTCGACACGCGCGACCTGTTCCAGAACGTCGACTGGTCGCGCACGAAAGCCTACGCGCTCGGCCTCGGGAGCATCTACGTCAACCTCATGGGACGCGAGCGCGAAGGGATCGTCGCGCCGGGGGCGGAGTACGACGAGGTGCGCAAGGCGATCAAGGACGGGCTCGAGGCGCTGGTCGATCCGGCGACGGGGGACCATCCCGTCGCGCGCGTGTGGACGCGCGAGGAGATGTACACGGGCTTCGACGCGACGCTGATCCCCGACCTGCGCGCCGGGAACAGCCTGAACTACCGCGTGTCCTGGCAGACCAGCCTCGGCGGGGTCCCGCCCGACATCCTCGAGGACAACAAGAAGGCCTGGTCCGGCGATCATTGCTCGAACGACCCGTCGCTCGTGCGCGGGATCTTCTTCTCCAACCGCAAGATCAACCGGGACGATCCGTCGATGGTGGACATCGCCCCGACCGTGCTCAAGGCGCTCGGGTTGACCCCCCCGACCGAGATGGACGGGACGTCGCTCTTTTGATCGCGGCCCTGCTGGTCGCCGCGCTCACGGCGGCGGACGGCTCGCGCGCGAGCCGTCTCACGCGGCTGCAGGACGAGATCCTCCGCCTCCAAGCCGAACGCGACGGGCTCGCGAGCCGCGAGCGCGGGCTCCTCGGCGACGTCGCGCGGATGGACGCCGAGATCGCGCTCCACGGAGCGCGCCTTGCGGCGACGAGCGAGCGGCTCCACGACACGGAGGAGCGCCTCGACGCGAGCACGCGCGCCCTCGGCGATCTCGACGCCGCGCAGGCGCGCCGCGCGCCGCTCCTCGCGGCGCGGCTGCGGGAGATGTACAAGCGGAAGGCCGCCGGGCAGCTCGCCTGGCTCCTCGACCCGCTCCGCTCCGCGCGCGGGATCGAGGGGCTGCGCTATGCGGCGTACCTCGCGCGCCGCGACGCGCGGCAGATCGACGCTTGGCGCCGCGACGCGCGGCGCCTCGACGAGGGGCGCTCCGCGCTCGCGGGGGAGCGCACCCGCCTGACCACGCTGCGGGACGAGGCCGCGCGCGAGGGAACCGCGCTCGCGGCGAGCCGCGCGGCCCGGGCCTCGATCCTCGAGCGGATCCGGGACGACCGGGTCCAGCACGACCAGGCTCTGGGCGAGCTGGAGTCGGCGGCGCGGGACCTGTCGCGCCTGGTCGGCACCTTCGAAGGCGAGGGCGCGACGCCGGCGCTGGACGTGCGGAAGTTCCACGGGCTGCTCGAGTGGCCGGCCGACGGCGCGGTGGGCGCCGGTTTCGGGCGGGCGGTCCACCCGAGATTCAAAACCGAAATCCCGCACCCGGGGCTGGACATCGACGCGGCCGCCGGGTCCGCGATCCGCGCGGTCTTCGACGGGCGCGTCGCGTACGCCGCGGCGCTCCACGGCTACGGATTGACGGCGGTGATCGACCACGGAAACGGGGTGATCTCGGTCTACGCCCACGCCCAGGCGCTCACGGTCTCCTCCGGCGAGGACGTGGTCCGGGGTCAGGAGCTCGGGCGCGTGGGGGAATCCGGATCGCTCCGAGGTCCCTATTTGTATTTCGAGCTCCGCGACGCCGGAAAGCCCGTCGATCCGATCGGGTGGCTCCGAAGTCGGTGACCGCGCCGCGTCCGCTCGCGGTTCGAGTTGCCGGGGGTGTGCGGTCCGTGTAGCTTTCTCTCGTCGCTCGACTCCCGAGGTGCCCATGCGTCGAAGCCGCGCCCTCCTGCTCGTCAGCTCGCTGACCATCGTCCTGATCCTGCTCGGGAGCGGAGCCGCGCTGACCGCGGGCGCCGGCGAGGGGACCTTCAAGCAGATGCTCCTGTTCAGCGAGGTGCTCTCGTTCGCGATGGACAACTACGTCGATCCGGTCGACGCGGACAAGCTCATGCACGGGGCGTACGAAGGGCTGATGAGCGGGCTCGACGCGCACGGGGCCTACCTCTCCCCCGACGAGGTGGCGGCGTGGAAGCGCGGGCCGTCGGCCGACGACGTCGCCGACCCCGGCGTCAGCGTCCTCAAGAGCGGGCCGGTCGTCCAGGTCGTCGCGGTCGCCGCGGGATCGCCGGCGGAGGGGAACGGGATCGCGCCGGGAGACCAGATCCGGAAGATCGACGGCCGCTCGGTGCGCTCGATGTCGCTCGACCAGGCGCAGCGGCTGCTCCGCGGCGTCGCCGGATCGTCGGTGGAGCTCGACCTGCTCCGCGTCAAGGACCTGAAGCGCGAGGTCGTGAAGATCGCGCGCGCCGCCCGCCGCGGCGCGCCGTTCGTGCTCGACGTGACCGGCGCGGTCGCCGTGCTCAAGGTGCGCGATCTCGATCGTCTCCCCAACGAGGCCCTCGCGCAGGAGCTGGTCGCGGTCCGTGATCGCGGCGTGGACCGCGTGCTCGTCGATCTCCGGGACGCGGCCTCGGCCGATACGCGCCACGCCGCGGCGGTGGCCGAGCTGTTCGCCGGAGGAGAGCTCCTCAAGTTGAAGGACCGGGCCGGACGCGCGGTGGAGACGATCTCCGCGCAGCGTCCGAAGCCGGCCTGGAGCGGGAAGGTCGGCGTGCTCGTCAACGGGGGGACGGCGGGCGCCGGGGAAGGGCTCGCGATGATCCTTCAGGACCGCAGCCGCGCGACGATCTTCGGCGAATCGACCTACGGCCTGGGGACCGAGCCGAAGCTGATCGAGCTCCCCGAAGGGGGCGGGCTGCTCGTGCCGGGATTCGTCTGGGAGACCGCGGGCGGGAAGCGCTGGAACACGGACGGCATCGTGCCGGACAAGGTCGTGAAGGCCGACGCGCGTCCGACCGACGGCGATGACGAGCAGCTCAAGAAGGCGCTCGACGAGTTCGGGAAGACAGAGGTGACGGAGGCCGCGCCGAAAGCCGCCTGATCGACCGGAAAGGACCCCCCTGATGAGCTTTCGGAACGCGTTCGCGCTCCTGGTCACGGCGGCGCTGGCGGCCCCGGTCTTGGCGGATGCGGCGACGCCCGCGGACGACGGCTCTGCCGCGACGATCCGCAGGGGCGACGCCTACGCGCACCTGGTCGCCGCGGGGCTCGCGGTCTCGCGCGGGCGCGGCGCCGACGCCGCGCGCGAGATCGGCGAGGCCGTCGCGCTCGAGCCGGGCTCCGCGGCGCTCCACTCGCAGGGCGCCTCGCTGCTCGCGATGCTGGGCCGGCGGGCCGAGGCCGAGCGGCTCGCCCGCCAGGCGCTCACCCTCGACGCGCACCAGACCGAGGCGGTCCGCGTGCTCGCGGACCTCGCCGCCTCGCGGTCGTTCGGCCCCAAGGCCGATCCGGCCGCCCGCACCGAGGCGATCCGTCTGTACGAGCGGCTGACGCTCGAGGACCCGAAGGCGCCCGACGAGATCTGGGCCGCGCTCGCCAAGCTGAAGCTGTCCGCGGGGGATCACGACGGGGCCGTGGCCGACGCGAAGAAGTACCTCGCGCGGCGCCCGGGGGACGAGACCGCGCTCCGCCTCCTGGATCAGGCGCTGGTCGCCTCCGGAGGAACGAAGGAGGCGCTCGCCACGACGCTCGCCTGGATCAAGGCCCACCCGGACGACAGCGACGACCTCCTCCCGCTCGTCGTCGAGATGGCGCGCGAGACGGGGGAGTGGTCGCTCATCGAGTCGATGCTCGACGGCCTGATCGCCGCGAACCCGGAGAACGCGCGTGCCCGAGCGCTGCGCGGTGAGGCGCGGCTCCGTCAGGGGCGCGCGAAGGAGGCGCTCGAGGATCTCGAGCTCGCCCGGGCGGCCTCCCCGCGCGATCCGATGGTGCGGCTCCACATCGCGGCCGCGTACCAGGCCGAGAACCGGCTGGCCGACGCGACCCAGATCGCCGAGAGCCTCGCGTCCGAGTACCCCGACAACACCTTCGTCCGCCTCCTGCTCGCGGAGACCCTCGCGCGGCGCGGCGAGACCGCCACGGCGCGCGACGAGTACGCCGCCGCGCTCCGAGGGCTCGCCGGCGACGATCCCGACGACGTCGCCCGGCGCGACGAGGTGCGCCTCCGGATCGCCGCGATCGACCTCGCCGCCAAGCGCAGCGACGACGCGAAGGCGATGCTCGGCACGCTGGAGAAGCCGGACGCGACCCCCGCGCTCGCGGTGCGCGCTCGGGCCGCGCTGCTCGCGCGCGACGCCCGCGAGGCCAAGCGGCTGGCGAAGCTCCTGGGCGCGGTGGAGCCCGGGGACGGCGCCCTGATCGACGGCGAGGCGGAGCTGACCCTCGGCCGGAACAGCCGCGCGAACGAGCGCTTCGAGGCCGCGGTCGCGAAGGGCGGCCCGCAGGCGCGCGGGGACGTGGCGGCGATCCTGAGGCGCAACGGCCGGGACGCGGACGCCGAGCGCCAGCTCCGGGCCTGGGTCACCGCCGCCCCGGAGGACGCCGAGGGTCGTCTCGCGCTCGGAGCGTGGCTCGACCGCGCCGGCCGTCTCGCCGAGGGAGAGACCGAGCTGCGCGAGGCGATGCGGCTCGACCCCCGCTCCGCGGAGGCGTTCAACTATCTCGGCTACAGCCTGGCCGACCGAGGGGAGAGGCTCGAGGAAGCGGTGGAGCTGATCCGCAAGGCGCTCGTGATCGACCCGTGGAACGGCGCCTACCTCGACTCGCTCGGCTGGGCCTACGTCAAGCTCGGCCGCCTCGACGAGGCCCGTGAGCCGCTGGAGCGGGCGGTTCGCGAGTTCCCACGCGACCCCACCGTGCTCGAGCATCTCGGGGACTACTTCTCCCGCTCCGGCGACCAGGGGCGCGCGCGCACCTTCTGGCAGCGCGCGATGGAGGCGGGCCCGGAGACACCCGAAGCCAAGGACGGTCTCCAGAAGAAGCTGGACGCCGCGCGTCCCGCCGTCGGACCTCCCGAGAACCAGACCGCGGTCGTCGTCCCCGGCTCGTGAGGCGCGCGCAGGTCGCACTCGCGGGAGCCGTCGTGATCCTCGCGGCCGCCTGCGCCCCCGCGCATCGCGGCGCGCGCGGAGCCGGCGACGCGGGGACGCTCGTCGGGGTTTACCGAGCGACGATCGAGGACGCCGGAAAGCGGCGCCACGCGAAGCTCTCGCTCTGGGCCATGAGGCCGGACCGGCTCCACGCCGAGCTGCTCGCGCCGGTCGGGGGTGTGCGCCTCGTGCTCGACGCCGGCGGGGACGCCGCGTGCATCGTGGACGTTCCGCGCGCGACCGCGTTCGCCGGGGGATCCGGACCGGAGGCTCTCGCGCCGGTGGTCGGCGTGCGCGTCTCGATCGCCGAGGCGGTGGCGGCGCTCCTGGACGGGACGTCCCCTCCCGGCCTCACCGTCTTGCGCGAAGGGGAACCGGGGCTCCTCCCCGCCACGCTCCGCATCGACGACGGAGCGCGATCGGTCCGCATGGAGCGGCTGCGGCTGGAGCGGCGCGAGGGCTCGACAGCGGAGCTGGGAACGGGGACGCCTCCGGCGGGGATCGCCGTGCGGCCGCTCGAGGATCTGTCGCTCGACGCGGACGAGGAATGACCGGGCGCCTCGTCCGCTGCCCGGCCAAGGTGAACGTGGGGCTGCGCGTCCTCGGGCGCCGCCCCGACGGCTTCCACGAGATCGTCACCCTCTTCCAGGCGATCGACCTCTGGGACGAGCTTCGCGCCGAGCCGGACGTCGCGCTCACCCTGTCGGTCGAAGGGGAGGCGGCGCCGTCGGATGCGAGCAACCTCGTCCTGAGAGCGGCGCGCTCCCTGCTCGCCCGCGCGGGCGCGGACGCGGCGCGAGGCGCCCGCCTGCACCTCGTCAAGCGGATTCCGGCCGGGGCCGGGCTCGGCGGCGGAAGCTCCGACGCGGCGGGGGCGCTCTTGCTCCTGTCGCGGCTGTGGGGGCTCCGGACGGACGAGGGCGTCCTCGCCGGAATCGCCGCCGAGCTGGGCTCAGACGTCCCGTTCTTCCTCAGCGGCGGGACGGCGCTGGGGACCGGGCGAGGCGAGAGGATCCGGCCGCTCACGCCGATCTCCGAGCGGGCGCTCGTCCTCGGGCACCCCCCTTTGCCGCTCCCGACGCCGCGCGTCTACGAGGCGCTCCAGGCGCCGTTGACACCCGCGGACGACGGTGTTACGGTGTCGCGGCTCTTCGTTAAGTTGGCGGAAGGAAACGACTTCGCGCTCGCGAGGAACGATCTCGAGGCCGCGGCGTTCGCGATGATCCCCGCGCTCGCCGGCTTCCGGGACGCTCTCGTGCGATCGGGCGCCGAGGTCGCGCTCCTCTCCGGGAGCGGGTCGACGGTGTTCGGGATGTTTCGCGCGGGGACCGATCTGACATCGATCGCGGCGGGTTTGCAGAGCGCGTTTCCCGGCTGGCGGGTGCGCACGAGCCGAACGATCGCGTCGGGAGTCGTGGCCGGATGAAGCACGAGATCAAGGTCTTCGCCGGGAACGGCAATCCGGAGCTCGCTCGCGCGATCTGCGCGTACCTCCGCATCCCGGTCGGCGAGTGGAAGCTCTCGCGCTTCTCCGACGGCGAGGTCTACTGCCAGATCCTCGAGAATGTCCGCGGGACCGACGTCTTCGTCATCCAGCCCACTTGCCGGCCGGTCAACGAGAACATCATGGAGCTCCTGATCGCGGTCGACGCGATGAAGCGCTCCTCCGCGGCGCGGATCACCGCCGTGGTCCCGTACTACGGCTACGCCCGCCAGGACCGGAAGGACAAGCCGCGCGTCCCGATCTCGGCCAAGCTCGTCGCCGACCTTTTGACCGCCGCGGGCGTCGACCGACTCCTGACGATGGATCTCCATGCGCCGGCGATCCAGGGGTTCTTCGACCTCCCGGTGGACCACCTCTTCGCGGCCCCCGTGATGCTCGATTGGGTCGATCGGCAGCGCTTCGAGAACCTGACCATCGTCTCCCCGGACGCCGGCGGCGTGGAGCGCGCGCGCGCGTTCGCCAAGCAGCTCTCCGCGGGGCTCGTCATCATCGACAAGCGCCGCGTGGACGCCAACGTCGCCGAGACCATGAACGTCATCGGCGAGGTCGCAGGGCGGACGTGCGTCATCGTGGACGATATCGTGGACACGGCCGGCACGCTGATGGGCACCGTCCACGCCCTCCGGGCGGAAGGCGCGGCCCGCGTGCTCGGCTGCTTCACGCATCCCGTGCTCTCCGGCCCCGCGATGGAGCGGATCGCCGCGTCCGACCTCGAGCACGTGGTCGTGACCGATTCGATCCCGCTCGACGGGGCCGCCTCGGGACATCCGAAGATCACCGTTCTCTCCGTGGCAAGCCTCCTGGGGGAGGCGATCGCCCGCATCCACAGCAACTCGTCCGTCAGCTCGCTCTTCGTGTGAGGAACAGGACATGAGCAACGCCATCGTCGTCGAGGTACAGGAACGCTCCGAGCAGGGAAAGAACGCCGCCCGGCGCTTGCGCAAGGCGGGGGGCGTACCGGGGGTCGTCTACGGGCTCGACCGTCCCCCGTTCAACGTCGCCGTCGGCGCGAGGAAGATCGAGGAGGTCCTGGGGCTGGAGACGGGACGCAACACGATCTTCACGCTCGCGCTCGCCGGCCAGGACCGGTCGCGCGCGGTCATGATCAAGGACCTCCAGCGCGACCCGGTCAGCGAGCGGCTGGTCCACGTCGATTTCGTCCGAGTCGATCTCGCCAAGTCCGTCCGCGTCAACGTCCCGATCCGGATCCTCGGCGTGCCCGAAGGGGTCAAGACCGGCGGCGGGCTGCTGGAGTTCATCCTCCGGCAGGTAGAGGTCGAGTGCCTCCCGTCGGACATCCCCGAGCACTTCGACCTGGACGTCTCCGCGCTGAACCTCAACCAGCACCTCTCCGTGCGCGATCTTCCCTCCAGGGACCGCGTCACGATTCTCGCCGAGCCCGAGGCGATCGTCTGCGTCGTCGCGATTCCGAAGGAAGAGGCGGCGCCGGTGGTCGAGGAGGCGCCGGAAGCGGCAGCGGCGGAGCCCGAGGTCATCAAGAAGGGCAAGGAGGCCGCGCCGGAGGAGGGCGAGGCCAAGAAGCCCGAGCCGAAGAAGACGGCCGAGGCCAAGAAGGCTTGAGGCTCGTCCTCGGGCTCGGGAACGAGGGGCCGGAGTATCGGTGGACCCGGCACAACGCCGGGTTCATGGTCGCCGATCGGCTCGCGTCCCGCGCGGGGGTGGAGTTCCAGGCGCGGGGGGACCTCGGCCGGCTGGCCTGGACCGCCGAGATCGATCTCGGAGGCGACGATCGGGTGGTCCTCGCGAAGCCGCGGACGCTCATGAACCTGAGCGGCCGCGCCGCCGCCGCGCTCCAGAGGAAGTACGCGCTCGCGCTGGAGAGCCTGATCGTCGTCCACGACGACGCCGACCTCGCGCTCGGCAGGGTGCGGGTGCGCCCCGAGGGGGGAACGGGGGGCCACAACGGCCTGCGCTCCCTCGTTGAGGTCCTCGGAGCCGGAACGTTCCCGCGCGTGAAGCTCGGCGTCCTCGGCGAGGGGCGGCACGGCAGCGATCTCGCCGACTACGTGCTCGAGCGGTTCCACCCCGACGAGCGCGGCGTCGTCGAGGGGATGGTCGAGCGGGGCGCCGCCGCCGTCGAGTCCGTGGTCCGCGACGGTGTCGTCGCCGCCCAGCGGGCCTGGAACGGACCGGACGCGGAGGAGCGCCCGCCGCGATCTGGCGCCCCGTGACCCCCGGTGATAGCCTCTCGCGGCTCGCGGGGGAGGTTCCTCCGCGGCCGGGCCGACAATCTCAGAGTCTCGGACCGCGCGAGCGGTCCGGCACCCCTCGCCTCCGGCGCGTCCGGAGGCGATACGCCGTGAGGAGGTGCGCGTGATCCGTACGTACGAGACCGTCTTCATCACCCTCCCCACCATGACCGACGAGGAGGAGCGCGCCGCCGTGGACGCGTTCGCCGCGGTCGTGTCGGACGGCGGCGGCACCTTCACCGCCAACGACCGGATGGGGCGCCGGCGCCTGGCGTATCCGATCAAGAAGCTCGAGGACGGCGTCTACACGCGCTTCCTCTACGACGCGGAGTCCGGCGTGCCGAAGGAGCTCGACCGCAGGCTCCGGATCTCCGACAAGGTCATCCGGCACATGACCGTCTGCATGGAGCCCGACTGGGCCGTGGCCTCCAAGGAGCAGGCGGTTCGCGACGCGCAGGCGCGCGCCGAGGCCGAGGCCGCGCGCGCGGCCGGGCTGCCGGTGGATGAATCGGAGGCCGTCCGCGGCGCGAGCTTGCTCACCGATCAGGCGCCCGCTCCTCCCGTGCGACCGCGCGACGAGGACGACGCCGAATTCGACGACCAGGAGTGAGACGATGGGCATGATGAGAGACAACCCTGGAGGCGGCTACGGCTCGCGCGGCGGCGGCGGGGGCGGACGGCCGGGCGCGCCGCGGACCGGCGGGCGGCGGCGGTTCCTCTTCCGCCGGAGGAAGTACTGCAAGTTCTGCGAGGACAAGGCGCGCTGGATCGACTACAAGGACCTGCGCACGCTCCAGAACTACATCCCCGAGCGCGCGAAGATCCTGCCGCGCAGGATCTCCGGCACCTGCGCGACGCACCAGCGGCAGCTGATGCAGGCGATCAAGCGCGCGCGGAACCTCGCGTTGATTCCGTTCACCTCGGACTGACCGCGGAGGATCGCGTGAAGATCGTACTGAGAGAGGACGTCGACAACCTCGGCGACCGCGGGCAGATCGTCAACGTCGCCCCCGGGTACGCCCGGAACTACCTCTTCCCCAAGAGGCTCGCCCTCGCGGCGACGCCGGGGAACCTCCGCCAGATCGATCTCCAGAAGAAGGCGTGGGGGGCGAAGGAGGCCCGCGAGGCCGACGACGCCCGGAAGGTCGCCGAGAAGATGGCCGGGATGTCGATCACGATCGCGAAGAAGGTCGGAGAGAACGAGACCCTGTACGGCTCGGTGACGAGCCAGGAGATCGCGGAGCTGCTCCGCGCGAAGGGGGTCGTGGTCGATCGCCGCAAGATCCAGCTCGATGAGCCGATCCGGGCGCTCGGGACGTTCGAGGTGCCCGTCAAGATCCACCGCCAGGTCACCGCCCCGATCTCGGTCAACGTCGTCGCGGAGGAGGTCGGCTAGCCCGATGGCCGACTCCCGACCCCCCGGGGAAGCGGCGGCGCGCGAGATCTCGCCGGCCCGAGCGGCCCTGGCGGTCGCCGTCGGCTGGCTGCTCCCCGGCGCGGGGCACGCGATGCTCGGGAGGCTGCGTCGGGCGGCTCTCTTCTTCGTGCTCATCCTCGGCTCGTTCGGGCTGGGGCTCGCGCACGACGGGCGCCTCGCCCTGTACAACGACAAGGAGCGCTTCCTCACCGGGCTGCAGCTCCTCGCGAACGTGGGGATCGGCCCCGCCGACGCGTTCGCGCGGCGAAGCGTCTACGGCGAGGTCGCCTACGCGATCCCGCAGGAGTCCGACCCGACCTACGTGCGGCGGATCGAGACGTTCCGCAAGCGCCAGCGCTCGGCGGTCTCGGCCTACGGCACCGCGTACCTGTGGACCGCGGGGCTGATGAACCTGCTCCTGCTCCTCGACGTCTGGGACATCGCCATGAGGCGAAAGGATTGACGTGCGGAGCCACTTCGGTCACCTCGTCCTCTACTCCGGGATCGTCGCGGTCTTCTTCGCCGCGCTGACGCGGCGCGATCGCCGCGAGCAGCTCCGGTTCGGAGGGTTGGTCTGGCTGGGCATGGCCGGCGGCGTGCTCCTCCTCGCCTACCTGATGCTTCCCTTCCCGCGGTGAAGCGCTCGGTCCTCGCGCTCTGGGGGCCGTTCCTGGCCGCCCTGGGCGTCATCTTCTGGCTGTCGTCCCTCTCGGACATCCCCGCCGCGCGGCACGTCTGGGACAAGCTGCTCCACGTGGTCGGCTACGCCGGGCTCGGCGTGCTCGCGCTCCGGGCGTTCCACGGCGGGCTCGCGCGCCCCCGCCCGGTCCCCACCGCGCTCGCCGGGATCGCCGTGGTCCTCTGGGGGATCTCCGACGAGATCCACCAGCATTTCGTTCCGGGGCGCGACGCGAGCGGCCTCGACGTGCTCGCGGACGCGATCGGCTTCCTGGTCGGCGTCGCCGCGACCGCCGCGTGGGTCGCCTGGCGCGAGGCGTCGGTGCGGCTCAAAGCGCTCCCGTAGGCGGGATAGAATCCGCGCCGGGCGGGCGCCTTGCGAGAGGGAGCGCGATGGAGCGACGGTACGCGATGGTGCCGGGGGACGGGATCGGCGTCGACGTCACGCGCGAGGCGGTCCGCGTGCTGGAGGCGGCGTCCCGCGCCTTCGGGTTCACCCTGAAGCTCGAGCCGTTCGACTACGGCGCCGAGCGCTACCTGAAGACCGGGGAGACCCTTCCCGACGGCGCGCTCGAGACGTGGGCGGGGTTCGACGCGATCTTCATGGGAGCGTTCGGCGATCCGCGCGTCCCCGACATGAAGCATGCGGCGGACATCCTGCTCGGCACCCGCTTCCGCATGGACCTCTACGCGAACGTCCGGCCGGTGCGCTGCCTCGCCGAGCGGCTCTGCCCCCTGCGCCACCGCACCGCCGCCGACGTCGATTTCGTCGTCTTTCGGGAGAACACCGAGGGGGCCTACGCCGGGATCGGCGGGATCTTCAAGAAGGGCACCCCCGACGAGATCGGGATCCAGGAGGACGTCAACACCCGCAAGGGAGTCGAGCGAATCGTCCGCGCGGCGTTCGAGCACGCCCGCGCCCACGGGAAGACGCGGGTGACGATGTCCGACAAGTCCAACGCGCTGCGCCACGCGCACGACATCTGGCAGCGGGTCTTCGCGGAGGTCGCCGCGGGGTTTCCCGGGATCCGCGCGAACCATCTCTACGTGGACGCGCTCGCGATGCAGATGATCAAGGACCCCGGCCAGTTCGACGTGATCGTGACCTGCAACATGTTCGGGGACATCGTGACCGACCTCGGCGCGGCGCTCCAGGGGGGGCTCGGCATGGCGGCCTCGGGGAACCTCCATCCGGGGCGGGTGTCGATGTTCGAGCCGGTGCACGGGAGCGCGCCGAAGTATGCGGGGACCGACACCGCCAACCCCTTCGGAGCGCTGCTCACCGCCGCGATGATGCTGGAGCACACGGGGCTGCCCGAGGCGGCGGCCGCGATCGAGCGCGCGGTCGTCGATTGCCTGGAGGCGAAGGAATGCACCGCCGACGTCGGCGGCGCGCTCGGCACGCGGGCCGCCGCGGACGCCGTCGTCCGTCGCGTGCGGGCGGCGGCATGAGGAGCCGCGGATGAGCGACACGATCCGTTACGAGAAGCGCGGCGGGGTGGCGACGATCGTGCTCGCCGACCCGCCCGCCAACACCTACAGCTACGCGATGATGCGGGAGATCGACGCGGCCGTCCTCGACGCCCGCATGGACGCGGACGTGCACGCGATCGTCCTCCGCGGGGACGGGGAGAAGTTCTTCTGCGCGGGGGCCGACATCAAGATGCTCCGCGAGGCGGACCCGGGGTTCAAGTACGCCTTCTGCCTTCACGCGAACGAGACGCTCAACCGCCTCGAGCAGACCCCCAAGCTGGTCGTGGCGGCGCTCAACGGGCACTGCGTCGGAGGGGGTCTGGAGGTCGCCCTCGCCGCGGACCTGCGCGTCGCCAAGAAGGACGGCGGGAAGATCGGCCTCCCCGAGGTCAACCTCGGCGTGCTCCCCGGAACGGGAGGGACCCAGCGCCTCGCGCGCGCGATCGGGCGCGCGCGGGCGTTCGAGCTGATGGCGACCGGACGCACCTTCTCGTTCGAGGAGGCGCGGGAGCTCGGGCTCGTGCACGAGATCTTCGACGCCGACGGGTTCGACGCGAGCGTGCGGGACTACGTCGCGCGGTTCCTTCCCCCCGGCCGCGCCTCGCGCGCGGTCGGGCTCATCAAGCGCGCCGTGGTCTCGGGGCTCGAGGCGGGGTTCCACGAGGGGCTCGCCCTCGAGCGCGAGCTGCAGCAGCGGCTGTTCGAGTCCGACGACGCCCGCGAGGGGCTCGAGGCGTACCTCGAGCGGCGCGCGGCGCGCTTCTCCGGGCGCTGAGGGGCGCGGTGCGCCGCGACGTCCCGCCGGCCGACCTCGCGCGGGTGAGGACGTACCCGCTCGCCGAGCGCGCGAACAAGGTCCGCGTGGACGAGTTCGCGCGGGCGGTCGACGCCTCCTCGTCCCTCGGGGACTTCCTCGACGCCCTCCCCGACGTGCTGGCGGTCAAGGTCCTGCGCGAGCTGGCCGCCGCGATCGTGCAGGCCCGCGCCGAGGGCCGGCCCGTCGTGGTCGCGGCGGGGGGGCACGTGGTGAAGGTGGGGCTCGCCCCCGTCCTCGTCGGCATGATGGAGGACGGCGCGATCTCGTCGCTCGCGCTCAACGGAGCGGCGGCGATCCACGACTGGGAGATCGCCGCGATCGGCGCGACGTCGGAGGACGTCGGGCGGTCGCTGCACGCCGGGCGCTTCGGGATGGCCGAGGAGACCGGCCGCGCGCTCAACGACGCCGCGCGCGAGGCGGCGCGCGACGGATCGGGGTTCGGCGCGGTGCTCGGCAAGCGGATCGTCGAGGGCGGCCTGCCGCACCGGGAGGCGAGCCTGCTCGCCCGCGCCTTCGAGCTCGACCTGCCGGCGACCGTCCACGTGGCGATCGGCGCCGACATCGTCCACCAGCACCCGGCGGCGGACGGCGCGGCGATCGGCGCGGCGACGTTCACCGACTTCCGCAAGCTCGTGACGATCGTGTCGGAGCTGGCCGGCGGGGTCTGGATCAATCTCGGCTCGGCGGTGCAGCTCCCCGAGGTGTTCCTCAAGGCGCTCTCGATCGCCGAGAACCTCGGGCACGACGTGACGGGCTTCGCGACCGCGAATCTCGACATGATCCGTCACTACCGCACGGACGAGAACGTCCTCCGCCGCCCCACGCTCGGCCGCGGGCGGAGCTTCGCGCTGACCGGCCACCACGAGATCAACGTTCCCTTGCTCGCCGCCGCGGTGGGCCTCGAGCGGGCGCGGCGCGAATCGGGCCGTTGATCGCGCGCATCGTCGTCGTCCAGACCGCGTTCCTGGGGGACGTCGTGCTCACCACGCCGCTGTTGCGCGAGCTCAAGCGCGTCCACCCGGGAGCTGCGGTGACCGTGGCGACCACGCCTCTGGGCCGCGCGGTGCTGGAGGGGCATCCGCACGTGGACACGCTCCTCGTCTTCGACAAGAAGGGGGAGGACCGGGGCCTGCGCGGGCTCGCGCGCGTTGCGTCGGCGCTCGCGCGCGGGGCGTTCGACCTCGCGGTCGCGGCGCAGCGGTCGTTCCGGACCGGCCTGCTCGTGCGCGCAAGTCGCGCGCCGATCCGAGTCGGCTTCGCCGGCGCCGCCGGACGCTGGGCCTACACGCATACGGTTCCATGGCTCGCCGACCGGCACGCGGTGCTTCGCTATCTCGCCCTCGCCGCGCCGGCAGGGGGGGACCCGGAGCGGGCGGACCCCGCGCCGATGCTCCCCGTGCCAGCCTCCGCGCGGGAGCGCGTGCGGTCCCGTCTCGCGCGCGAGGGGATCGGGGACGGCGACCGCGTGCTCGCGCTCGCGCCGGGGTCCGTGTGGGGGACCAAGCGCTGGACCCCCGAGGGGTTCGCCGAGGTCGCGGCGGCGGCGCAAGCGCGTGCGCTCCGTCCCGTGCTCGTCGGGTCCCCCGAGGAGGCGGCGCTGTGCCGCGAGGTGGCGCGCCTCGCGGGAGGCGTCCCGGTGCTCGCCGGCGATCTCTCGATTCCGGACCTCGTCGCGGTGCTCGCGCGGGCGTCCGCGCTCGTCTCGAACGACAGCGGTCCCGGGCACGTGGCCGCCGCCGTCGGTACCCCGGTCGTCAGCCTGTTCGGCCCGACCGTGCCGGCGTTCGGCTACACCCCCTGGGGACCTTCGCACCGGATCGTCGAGCATCCGGACCTCGCCTGCCGCCCCTGCGACCGGCACGGCCCGCAGGTGTGCCCGCTGGGGCACCATCGCTGCATGCGCGAGATCGGCTCGGCGCGGGTGGTCGCGGCCCTCGGCGAGGCCCTCGTCTAGCGGGTCGTCCGTCCGGGGTAGGCGGCGAGCGCCGCCGCGAGGATCGCCATCGCGCGGCGGAGCTTCCCTTCCTCGAGGACGTAGGCGATCCGCACCTCGTCGCGGCCGAGTCCCGGGGTCGCGTAGAAGCCGTCGGCGGGGGCGATCACCACCGTCTCGCCGCCGTCCTCGAAGTCGCGGAGCAGGAACTCCGCGAAGCCGTTCGCGTCGTCCACGGGGAGCCGCGCGCAGAGGTAGAACGCCCCCTCGGGCTTCCGCACCACGACCCCCGGGACCGCGTCGAGAGCGGCGAAGACGACGTCGCGCCGCCGCTCGTACTCGGCGATCACCCCCGCGATGTAGCTCGGAGGGACCTTCGTCAGCGCGGCGCAGGCGTACTGCCCCAGGGTAGGGGGGCAGAGCCGCGCCTGCCCGAACCGGAGGAGCGCGTCCATCAGCTCGGCGTTTCGCGAGACGACGTTCCCCACCCGCACGCCGCAGAGCGAGTACCGCTTCGAGACGCTGTCCACCACCACGACCTGATCGTCGAGGCCGGAGAGGGTCAGCGCGGAGTGGTGCGTCGCGCCGTCGTAGACGAACTCGCGGTAGACCTCGTCGGCGATGAGGTAGAGGCCGCGCTCGCGGCAGATCGCCGCAAGCAGCCCCATCTCGGCGTCGGTGTAGACGGTCCCGGTCGGGTTGTTCGGCGAGCAGATCAGGATCGCGCGCGTGCGCGGGCCGATCCGCGCCTCGATCGCCGCCCGGGCGGGGAGGTGGTAGCCGTCCTCCGCACGCGTCGTCACCGGCACCGGCACGACGCCGACCATCGTGCAGAAGCCGTTGTAGTTCGTGTAGAACGGCTCGAAGACGAGCACCTCGTCCCCGGGATCGCAGATCGCGCCGAGCGTGAACAGGATCGCCTCGCTCCCCGCCGTCGTGACGAAGATGTTCTCGCGCGCGAGCTTGAGCCCGACCCCCTCGTAGTACGCCTGGAGAGCGTCGATGAACTCCGGGAGACCTTGCGACGGGCCGTAGGGGATCAGGCGCGCGTCGTAGGAGCGGAGCCGGTCGAGGATGGCCCGCGGCGTCTCGATGTCCGGCTGCCCGATGTTGAGCGCGTAGATCGTCTTGCCGGAGGCGCGCGCCGCCGCCGCGAGCGGAGCCAAGCGGCGGATCGGGCTCGCGGGCATGACGCGGGCCCGTTGCGAGAGTGCGGTGCGCGTGGCCATACGGCCTCCTCGACGTCGAGCGGCTAGTGTACGATCTTTCGCGCCTGGCGGGCCGGAGGGCCGGTTGTTCCACCGAGTCTTGATCGCGAACCGCGGCGAGATCGCCGCCCGCGTGATCCGCGCGTGCCGGGAGCTCGGCGTCGAGACCGTGGCCGTCTACTCGGAGGCCGACCGCGGCGCTCCGTGGCTCGCCGACGCCACCGCCACGCTCTGCATCGGGCCGGCCCCGGCGGCCCGCTCCTACCTCGATGCGGACGCGATCCTCCAGGCGGCCGAGCAGACCGAGTGCCGGGCGATTCACCCCGGGTACGGTTTCCTGAGCGAGAACGCCCTGTTCGCCGCGCGCTGCGAGCAGCACGGGATCACGTTCGTCGGCCCCGGCCCCGCGGCGATCCGCGCGATGGGGGACAAGCTGCGCGCCAAGCGCACGATGGCCGCCGCCGGCCTTCCGACCATCCCCGGGTCCACGGAGCCGCTCGCCTCGGCGGCGGATGCCGCGCGCTTGGCGGACGAGATCGGCTACCCGGTTCTCCTGAAGGCCTCCGCGGGCGGGGGCGGACGCGGGATGCGCCGCTGCGACGCTCCCGCCGGCCTCCCCGCGGCGTACGCGGAGGCGGCGCGCGAGGCGGAGTCGGCCTTCGGATCCTCCGAGCTGTACCTCGAGAAGTACCTGGTCGGAGGACGGCACGTCGAGTTCCAGATCCTCGCGGACCGCTACGGCCACGCGGTCCACCTCGGCGAGCGGGAGTGCTCGATCCAGCGCCATCATCAGAAGCTGGTCGAGGAATCGCCGTCCCCCGCGCTGACGGCGGAGGAGCGCGACGCGATCGGCCGGCGCGCGGCGTCGGCGGCGGCCTCGTTCGGCTACGTCAACGCGGGGACGCTCGAGTTCCTGCGGACCGAGCGCGGGGAGCTCTTCTTCATGGAGATGAACACGCGTCTCCAGGTCGAGCACCCGGTCACGGAGATGGTCACCGGCCTCGACCTGGTGCAGTGGCAGCTCGCGATCGCCGTCGGCGCGCCGCTCGGCTTCCGCCAGGATGAGGTCGCGCTCGCGGGGCACGCGATCGAGTTCCGCATCAACGCCGAGGACCCCGACGCCGGCTTCCGTCCCGATCCGGGGCGGATCACCGCCGTCTCCGATCCGTCGGCCGCGGCACCCGGCGTCGCCGTGCGCTGGGATGCGGGCGTCGCGCCGGGCTGGCGCGTCCCCCCGCACTACGACTCGATGATCGGGAAGCTCATCGTCCACGCGGGGACCCGCGCGGAGGTCCTCGAGGCCGCGCGATCCGCGCTGCGCGCCCTCGGAATCCAGGGGATCAAGACGACCGTCCCGCTCCATCTGCGGCTCCTCGACGATCCCGCGTTCGCCGCCGGCACCTACGACGTGAGGACGCTCGAGCGATCGGGGCTGGTGGGCAGCGTCTCGACGGAGGCGTGAGGGGGCGATGGCGAAGGTTCTCCTCGAGCCGATCGGAAGCGCGCGCGAGCGGGCCGTGGACGAAGCGGCGTGGGCCGCGCAGCGTGCCCACGCGGAGGCCCTCGGCGCGTCCTTGCAGGCGAAGCGGGACGAGGTGCGCGCCGGCTGGGGGCCGGAGTACGCGGCGCGCGTCCGCAAGAAGGGGAAGCTCCCGACTTGGGAGCGGATCGATCGCCTCCGCGATCCCGGAACGCCGGTGCTCCCCTTCGGCACGCTCGTCAACTACGGCCGGACCTTCGGCGAGGAGCGGAAGACGTCTCCGGGGGCCGGTGTCGTCACCGCGTTCGCGACCGTCGCCGGACGGTACACGGTCGTCATCGCCAACGACAACACCGTCGCCTCCGGCTCCTGGTGGCCGCAGACGCCGGAGAAGATCCAGCGCGCGCAGGAGATCGCGCTCCGTCTCCGGCTTCCGGTCGTCTACCTCGTGGACTGCTCGGGGCTGTTCCTGCCCGAGCAGTCGCACACCTTCCCGGGGCGAACGGGAGCCGGCGCGATCTTCCGGATGAACGCGCTCCTGTCGGCGGCGGGCGTCCCCCAGATCGCGGGCGTCCACGGCGATTGCATCGCCGGCGGCGGCTACATGCCGATCATCTCCGACGTCGTCTATATGACCGAGCAGGCCTACATGGTCGTGGCCGGCGCGGCGCTGGTGAAGGGGGCCAAGGCGCAGCACATCACGTCGCTGTCGATCGGCGGGCCGGACGTCCACGTCCACCTCTCGCGATGCGCGGATCATCGCGTCCCCGACGACGAGACCCTGCTCGCGTGCGTCCGTCGGGAGGTGGCGAAGCTCCCCGGCTCCGCCTGCGCCTACTACCGGTACGGCGCCGAGGCCGCCGAGCCCCGGTTCGCGCCGTCGGAGCTCGAAGGGGTGTTCCCCGTCGATCACCGGACCGGCTACGACATGCGCGAGGTGCTCGCGCGCCTGACGGACCACTCGATGCTGGGCGAGTTCGCGCCGTCGGTCGGGCGGGAGATGATCTGCGGGGTCGCGCGGGTCGGGGGGCTGTACGCCGGCTTCGTCGCGAACAACCTCGCGCTCACCGATCACCCGGTCCACCGCGACGTCAAGCGCCCCGGCGGGATCCTCTACAAGGAGGGGATCGCGAAGGTCGCGCAGTTCTCGCGCTGCTGCAACGACGACGGGATCCCGATCGTCTGGCTCCAGGACATCTCCGGGTTCGACATCGGTCCGGAGGCGGAGAAGCAGGGCCTGCTGGGATTCGGGTCGAGCCTGATCTACACCAACGCGACCAACGACGTGCCGATGTTCACGGTGCTCCTGCGCAAGGCCTCGGGCGCGGGGTACTACGCGATGGAGGGGCTGCCGTACGCGCCGGTCCTCCAGCTCGCGACCCCGCTGACCCGCCTCGCGGTGATGGAGGGGAGGACGCTCGCGATCGGGGCGTTCAACAGTCGTCTCGACGACGCGTTCAAGCCGGTCGCGAAGACGCCGGAGGAGGCGGAGGAGATCCGGCGCGGCATGCAGGCGGTCGAGGACCGGGTCACCCGCGAGATGGACCCCGTGCTCGCGGCCTCCCGCCGCGACGTGGACGAGATCGTGCGCCCCGGGGAGCTGCGGGCCTGGATCGAGCCGCTGATCGCGATGGCGTACCAGGCGACCGGGTACCGGCGGGTGAAGAACCCGCGCATCTGGTCGCTTCACGATCAGGAGGTGATCGCCGGATGAGCGATGCCCCGCTTCCGCTCCTGATCGAGCGCGCGCCGGACGGCGCGCTCGTGGTTCGGGCCCCCGCCGTCGGGGTCGTCACGATCGCGGTGGAGGACGGCGCGCTCGTCGGAAGCGGGGCGGTGGTCGGCACCCTGACGCGCATCCGCTCGCGCCGGTCCCTGGTCCTCCCCGGCGGAGGCGAAGGGCGCGTCGCGTCGGTGGCGAAGGGGGACCGCTCGCGCGCCGCCGGGTACGGCGAGGAGTTGTTCCGGATCGTCCCCCTCGTCGATTCGGCGAAAGCCGCGCCCGCGCCGCGCGCGCGGAAGGCGGCGGTCGCGGGCCGTGCGGTGGTCGCTCCGACGGCAGGGGTGTTCTACCGGGCCCCGACAGCCGGGGCGGCGGCCTACGTCGCGCCGGGGAGCCGCGTGCGCCGGGGACAGCCGATCGGGCTGATCGAGGTGATGAAGACGTTCAACCCGATCCCGTACGGCGGCGAAGGGCTCCCCGACGAGGCGGAAGTCGTCGAGATCCTCGCCGGCGACGGGGAAGAGGTCCGGGCGGGCCAGCCTCTCGTCGCCGTGAGGTAGCGCGATGCCCGACCGGAAGCTCTTCTATGACGAGCCGCGGCGGACGCGGCTCTCCACGTCGATCGTCGCGGCGGAGAGGTCCGGCGGCGGCTTCCGCGTGCGCCTGGACGAGACGATCTTCTATCCCGAGGGAGGGGGCCAGCCGGCGGACCGCGGATCGATCGGCGGTGCTACGGTGCTCGACGTCGTGTCGCGCGGGGCCGAGGTCTGGCACGAGCTCGATCGCGAGGTCCCCGCCGGCCCCGTGTCGATCGTCCTCGACGAGCAGCGGCGCTTCGACCACTGCCAGCAGCACACCGCCCAGCATCTGCTGACCGCGGTCCTCCTCGACGGACACGCAAGGCCCACGACGTCGTTCCACCTCGGGAGCGCGCACACGGCGATCGAGATCACAGGCCCCGTCCTCTCGAAGGACAAGCTGCGCGCCCTCGAGCGTGCCGTGAACGCCCACCTTCGCGAGGACCGCGCGGTCACCGCGCGCTGGGTCGCGCCGGAGGAGCTGGCGACGCTCCCCGTCCGGTCCCGCGGGCTTCCCGCCGGGCACGTCGGGCCGGTCCGGCTGGTGGAGATCGAAGGGCTCGATCTCAACACCTGCGGAGGAACCCACGTGTCGCGGCTCGGGGAGATCCAGGGGATCGAGATCCTCGACGCCGAGGCGGCGCGGGGCGGGACGCGGATCCGGTTCCTCGCCGGCGAGCGGATGTTCGCCGACCTCGACCGCAGGCGGGACCTCGAGGACGCGCTGCGCGCCCGGATCGGAACCGCCGCGGAGGAGTTCCCGTCGATCCTCGATGCGCGGGAAGGGGAGCGCAAGCGTCTCGCGAGGCGCGTGGAGGAGCTCGAGGAGCGTCTGGCGGCGGCCGCGGTGTCGTCTCTCCCGGTCGTCGACGGGCGCTTCGTCACCGCGGTGCGGCCCGGCGACGGGCCGGACGAGCTGCGCGCCCTCGCTCGCGCGATCGTGGAGGGCCGGCCGCAGGCCGTCGCGGTGCTGGCGGGTGAGGGGTGTTTCCTCGTCCAAGCCGGACCCGAAGGGCCGGAGGACGTCGCCGAGATCGGCGCGCGCGTGCGCGACCTGGTCGGTGCGCGTGGCGGCGGCCGCGGGCGGACGTTTCAAGGCAAGGGGGGCGCGAGGCCGGCCCAGACCGCGCTCGAGGCCGCGGTGCGGGAGGGCGCGTGAGCGAGTACGCGCCCGACGGAACGCCCCGGCGCAAGGACCCGTACCTGCGGATCCTCGGTGGGTGCGCCCTCGTCGTCGGCGGATGCATCGTGCTGGTCCTCGTCCTGGTCGGGATCGTCGGCTGGCGTCTCACGCGGGACGAGGCGCCCGGCCGTGCGGAGGAGGCGTTCCTCGTCGGCGACGAGACCCGCTACTGGTGCCTGGACCTGAAGCCGGACGACCCCGGACTGCGGACGCTCGGTCGGACCTTCCAGGACGCCGCCGACGAGGCGCGTCGCGAGGCCGTGCGGGACTCTCCGTTCCGGATGTTCATCGTCGGGAGCCGGCGAGACCCGACGCAGGAGATCCTCCCGCTCCGCCTCGAGCTCGCGCTCAGGCCGGAGACCGGCTGGACCGGCCGGGCGACGTTCGGCCGCGCGACCCTCAGGATCCGCGCGGCGCTGAAGATCATGCGGTGGATGATCGCCCGCGACCGGGACAGCTCCACGACCGACGTCGATGGGGTCCGCGCGACCACGCTCACGGACCACAGCGGCCTGAAGGTGTCGTTCGCCTCGGTTGGGAATCGGGTGCTCGTCGCGAGCGATCTCGAGGGGTTGAGCGGCGCGCTCCGCCTTCCCGCGTCCGGCGGCGGCGCGCCCCCGCGGCCGGTGGTCGCCCTCCACGAGGTCGCACGCCTCGAGGGGGAGGACGGCTGGGCGTTCGGCCCCGGCCCGTCGGTCGCGTCGTTCGACGTCACTCCGGAGGACGAGCTGGTCGTGCGCGTCGCGCTCGCCCCCGGCGTCCCGCCGCCGGCCGACGCGATCGCCGAGATCCGGAAGTTCCTGCCCCGGATCCCGCTCGAGGGGCTCGTCGTCGATCCGGGAGCGCCCAAGACCGGGCCGGCCGAGTCCACCCTGATCGAGGGGCGCATCCCGGGGCTCGCCGACCGGCTCGCCCACCGGCTCATGCGGTTCAGCGCGCGGCCCGGAAGGCCTTCTGCCACCCCGCCCCCGCCATCTCCTCCACCGTCGTCCGATCCCCGAACCGATACTCCCGAGGGGTCGACGCATGGAGGAACCCCCACCCCTGGGCGTTGAGGCAGCACGGGGGCACGCGGGTTCCGTAGGCCCGGAAGTGGGCGCGGTCGTAGCCGAGCGCGACGTTGTAGCCGCTCTTCGTCATCGGCCCGCCGCGGCCGAGCCAGTAAGGATGAAGGTGCTTGCCGCACAGCCGCAGCACGTTGGCCCGGGCGTGCGGGAACGCCGGCCCGTTCGTCCGCGCGCGGGGCACGAACACGTCGCCGCTCGCCTCGTCGTGGACGATCCAGCCGATGTGTCCCGTGAGGAAGTGGCCGAGATCGAAGTTGCGCTCGTGGGTCACGCACCAGATCCGCTCGCACGCGTTGTAGATCTCCCCCGGCCCGCGCTTGGGCGTGCCGCCCCCGTCGTCCACCACCAGCGCGGGGGCGGACGGGGCGGGGGAGGCCGGCGCGGGCCCCTCCGGCGCGCCGCAGGACGCGACCGCCAAGGGAACGGCGAGCAGGAGGGCGCGGGTCGTCACCCGGCGCAATATCGGTCCCAGGTAGGGCCGTGGCCAGCGCGCTAGAAGGCCGCGAGATCCTCGACCGCGCGCGCGATGTCGTCGACCTGCGGAAGGATGAAGTCCTCGAGCTCGGGGGCGTAGCCGACGAACGTGTCGGTCGCGGCGAGCCTCCGCACCGGGCCGTCGAGATCGGCGTAGAGCGTCTCGCCGATCCGGGCGGCGATCTCCGCTCCGTACCCCCACGACCTCGAGTCCTCGGTGAGGACGAGGACCTTGCTCGTCTTCCGCACCGATGCCGCGATCGTGTCCCAGTCCACGGGGTTGAGCGAGCGCAGATCGAGGATCTCGATCGAGATCCCCCGCTCCTCGAGTCCGCGCGCCGCCTGCTGGGCGCGGTAGACCGTCGCGCCGTACGTCACGACGGTCACGTCGCTCCCCTCGCGGACTCGCGAGGCCGATCCGAACGGGACCATGTAGTCCGGACCGGGGTAGGCGCTCTTGTTGTACGTCTGCCGGTAGAGGTGCTTGTGCTCGAGGAACAGGACCGGGTCGTCGCAGCGGATCGCGGTCCGCAGCAGCCCGTTCGCGTCGAGCGCGTTCGACGGGCACACGACGCGAAGCCCGGGGTTCGCGGTGAAGATCGAGGCCCCCGACTGGCTGTGGTAGATGGCGCCGCCGGTGATGTAGCCGCCGTACGCGGTCCGGATGACGAGCGGACAGGAGAAGGCGTTCCCCGAGCGCCAGCGCATGGTGACGAGCTCGTCGCGGATCTGCATGTAGGCGGGCCAGATGTAGTCGAAGAACTTGATCTCGACGACCGGCTTGATCCCGCGGAGCGCCATCCCGATCGCGCGCCCGACGATGTTGGCCTCCGCCAGCGGCGAGTTGAACACGCGCGAGCTCCCGAACTCCTTCTGGAGCCCCCAGGTGACCTTGAACACGCCTCCCTTCCCCTTGACCTGGGAGAGGGTCTCCTCGCGGGAGGCGTCCGCGACGTCCTCGCCGAACACGATCACGCGCGGATCGCGCCGCATCTCGTCCTTCATGCAGGCGTTGAGCAGGTCCACCATCGTCGTCGGCGCGCCGGTCGGTGCCGGTGACGTCGAGAAGGCGGCGGACGACGGGTCCACGGTGGGGGAGGTGACGAAATCGAGCGCGGACTCCGCGATCGGCCGCTCGGCGGCGAGGGCCTCGTCGGCGGCGCGCGCCACCTCCTCGTCGAGCTGCGCATGCAGCGCGTCGAGGACCTCCTGCTCGACGATCCCCTCGCGGACCAGCGTCGCCCCGAACGTCTTCACCGGGTCGCGCTTCCCCTCGGCCTCCCGCTCCTCGTGCGTCTTGTAGTTGGTCTCGTCGTCCGAGAGGGAGTGGCTGTAGGGGCGGATAACGTGCGCGTGGACCAGCGCGGGGCCGCGGCGGGAGCGCGCGTGGGCGGCCGCCGCGCGGTACGCCTCGACGGTCGCGAGCGGGTCGCATCCGTCCACCTCCCGCACGAGCAGGTTCGGGAAGGACGACACGAGCTTCGAGATGCTCCCGCCCGCGGTGTTGACCTCGACCGGGACCGAGATCGCATACCCGTTGTCCTCGACCACGTACACGACGGGGAGCTTCCGGTTGCAGGCGGTGTTCATCGACTCCCAGAACTCCCCCTCGCTCGTCGTGCCGTCCCCGGTGGTGACGACGACGACCTCGTCCTCGCGGTGCGGGATCGCGGCGGCGCCCCGGAGCTCGGTCGCGTAGAGCCCCGCCTCGGCGCACCCGCAGGCCTGCAGGAACTGGGTGCCGGTCGGGGAGGAGGTGTTGGCGATGTTGAGCCGCCGGGACGAGAAATGGGAGGGCATCTGGCGTGCGCCGCTCTGCGGCTCGTCCTTCGCCCCCGCCGCCTGGAGGAACATCTCGAGCGGCGTCACCCCGAGCGCGAGCGAGGCGGCACGGTCCCTGTAGTAGAAGAAGAACCAGTCGTGCCCCGGCTTGAAGACCTGCCCCATCGCCGCGCCCACGGCCTCGTGCCCGACGCCGTTGATCTGGAAGAAGATCTTGTTCTGGCGCTTGAGCTGGATCTCCTTATCGTCGATCTTCCGCGACAGCAGGATGACCCGGTACATCTCGAGCAGGGCGCTGCGATCGAGCCCTCGGAGGCTCGGGGTCTCGGTCTTCGGGGCCACCAATCACCTCCCGGGTGAGCTGGTTTGCGCGGGGGAGGCGTCATTATAGGGCACGGGGGGGGCGGGGCCGGCCGGCGGGAGGGGGGAGAGCCGGAGCACCACGAGCCCGGTGTCGTCCTCCGCGTACCCCTTCCGGGCCAGGGCGATCCGGTTCCCCGGAGCGACGAGCGCCGGCGAGAGGAACCGGTGGTTCGCCGGGAGCTGGTAGCTCGCGACCCGGCGCCCGTCGTAGGCGTCGAGGGCGACCACGGAGGCGCCGTCGTCCGGGACCACGAGCAGGATGTCCCCCTCCACCGCGCGGTCCCCGCGCTTCGGCCTCGTGCCCGTGGCCGGATCGTCCTCGGGCCACCGGGAGAGCGGGCGCGAGATCCGATCGCCGAGGTCGACCGCCCAGAGCCGGTGCCCGTTGCTCGCGCGGACACAGGTGACGCGGTCGTCGAGCCCCGAGTAGCAGAGCCTCGGACCGATCAGGAGCGGCGGGGCGAAGATCGAGTTCGGGGCGACGATCTTCCAGTCGCGCTTCCATCGCTTGCGCGGCGACGATCGCTTCTGCGCCTCGACGATCCCGTCCGCAGTCGCCCGGTAGCGGCGGCGCCCGTCCGGGGCCACGACCCACTCGACCGGCGGCGGCGGGGTCGTCGCCGGCGCGACCGTCGCGGACGCGTCCTCTCCCGGGACGACGCGCGCCGTTCCCTCGGCCAGCGGGACCGCCACCACGCCGGCCTCGAGCCATGCGGGGACCTCCCCGAGAGGCCCGGGGAGCGGCACCTCCCCGAGGCGCTCGAAGATCAGACGCGGCGCCGGCCCGCGGCGATCGGGGAGGGCGGGCGGGTAGTTGTTCGGCTGGGCTTCGGAGGTCGCCGCGCCGTACTGCGCGAGCGCCGGGGACGCGAGGACCGCGAGGACGAGCGACACCCCGCCGAAGCGTGAGAGGCGCGGGACGATCACCGTTTCACGATACCACCCGTGCATAATCACCGGATGGCGACTCGCTACCAGGCGCTGCGGGGAACCCACGACATCCTCCCGGACGACGTGGCCGCGTGGCAGCGGCTCGAGGCGACGACGCGGGAGGTGTTCGCGCGCTACGGGTTCCGCGAGATCCGGACGCCGCTCCTCGAGGCGACCGAGCTGTTCGCGCGCTCGGTCGGCGCCTCCACGGACATCGTCCGGAAGGAGATGTACACGCTCCAGGCGGGGGACGACTCCGTGACGCTCCGTCCGGAGAGCACCGCGCCGGTCGTGCGGGCGTTCATCGAGCACGCGATGGACCGCGAGGTGGCGGCGGGGTATCCGGTCCGGCTCTTCTACATCGGTCCGATGTTCCGGTACGAGCGGCCGCAGAAGGGGCGGCAGCGGCAGTTCCACCAGATCGGCGCGGAGGTGCTGGGAGCGCCGGAGCCGCTGGCGGACGCCGAGACGATCCACATGCTCGCGCTCCTCCTCGACACGCTGGGGATCCGCGAACGGGAGCTCAGGATCAACTCCGTCGGCGACGAGACCTGCGCCCCGCGGTTCCGGGAGACGCTGGTCGCCTGGCTCGCGGAGAGACGCGACCAGCTGTGCTCCGACTGCCGGCGCCGCATGGACGAGAATCCCCTGCGCGTCTTCGATTGCAAGGTGGAGGCGGACAGGCGCCTGCTCGCCTCGGCCCCGAGCATCGCGGACGCGCTGTGCGCGCCGTGCGCCGACCACTTCGCCGAAGTCCGCCGGAGGCTCGATGCGCTCGAGGTCTCGTGGGTCCTCGACGCGAGGCTGGTCCGGGGGCTCGACTACTACCGGCGCACCGTCTTCGAGGTCGTCTCCTCGGACCTCGGCGCGCAGAACGCCATCGTCGGCGGCGGCCGCTACGACGGCCTCGTCGCCGAGCTCGGCGGGCCGGCGATCCCGGGGTTCGGCTTCGCGATGGGGATGGAGCGGCTCGTGTCGCTCCTCCCGGCGCCCGCGGCCGAGGCGGGGCTCGACGTGACGATCATCGCCCTCGGCCCCGAGGGGTTCGAGGCGGCGCCCAAGCTCGCGGCCGCGCTGCGGCGCGACGGGGTGTCGGTGGTGATGCCGATGCAGGAGAGACCGATGGGGGCTCAGTTCAAGCGCGCGGAGCGCCTCGGCGCCCGCTTCGCGCTCTACGTCGGAGAGTCCGAGGTGCGGGCCGGACGCTATCCGCTGAAGGACCTCCGATCGCAGACGCAGGTCGTGGCCGGGCCCGGCGAGGTCGCCGCGCTCGTGCGGGAGGGGCGACGCGATGGCCGCTGATCACGCGCGCCTCCTTCACCGCTCGGTCGGCTGCGGCGAGGTGAGTCCCGCGGACGCCGCGGGGCGCCGCGAAGTCGTCCTCACCGGCTGGGTCCACCGCCGCCGCGACCTCGGGCAGCTGATCTTCGTCGAGATGCGCGATGCGACCGGGCGCGTGCAGGTCGTCTTCGATCCCGAGGTCCCCGAGGCGCACGGGATCGGGGAGAAGCTGCACGCCGAGGACGTCGTCGGGGTTCGCGGCACCGTGGTCCCGCGCGAGGCCCCGAACCCGCAGCATCCCACCGGCACCGTCGAGGTCCGTGTCGCCGAGATCGTGGTCCACAACCCGGCGAGCGGCGTGCCGTTCCCGGTGGACGACGAGGTGACGGCGAACGAGGAGCTGAGGCTCCAGCACCGCTACGTCGATCTCCGCCGTCCCCGGCTGCAGCGGGCCCTGCGGCTGCGGCATCGGCTCGGCGCGGCGGCGCGCGCGGCGCTCGACGCCCGCGGCTTCGTCGAGATCGAGACCCCGATGCTCACGCGCTCGACCCCCGAGGGGGCGCGGGACTACCTGGTGCCGAGCCGCATCCATCCGGGGCGCTTCTACGCCCTCCCGCAATCGCCGCAGCTCTTCAAGCAGCTCCTGATGGTGGCGGGGTTCGAGCGGTACTACCAGATCGCGCGCTGCTTCCGCGACGAGGATCTCCGCGCCGATCGCCAGCCGGAGTTCACGCAGATCGACATCGAGATGTCCTTCGCGGATCCCGAGAGCGTGTACGCGGTGATCGAGCCGCTCGTGCAGGGGATGTTCCGCGAGATCGGCGTGGACGTTCCGGCCCCGTTCCGGCGCATGCCCTACGCCGAGGCGATGAGCCGGTTCGGCGTGGACCGCCCCGACACCCGGTTCGGGCTCGAGCTGCGCGACGCCGGTCCTCACGCCGCGGGGAGCGGGTTCGCGGTCTTCGACGCGCCGCTCGCCTCCGGAGGCGCCGTTCGCGGGATCCCGGTCCCCGGAGGCGGGGGCGCGACGCGCCGTCAGCTCGACGGCTGGACGGCCGCCGCCAAGGACGCCGGCGCCCGCGGCCTCGTCTGGATCAAGCGCGAGGCCTCCGGCGCGATCACCTCCCCCGCGTCGAAGGCGCTCGGCGAGGAACGGTGCCGCGCGGTCGCCGCCGCGGTCGGCGCCGCGGAGGGGGACGCCGCGCTCCTCGTCGCGGACACGCGGGAGGTGTGCGACCGGGTGCTCGGCGTGCTCCGGCTCCGCGTCGCGTCGGAGCTTGCGCTGATCCCGAAGGATCGCTGGGACCTCCTCTGGATCGAGGCGTTCCCCCTGCTTGCGCGCGATGCGAGGGAGGACCGTTGGGTCGCGATGCACCATCCGTTCACGGCTCCGCGCTGGGAGGATCTCGACGCGCTCGAGTCGGATCCCGGGTCCGTTCTCGCGCAGGCGTACGACCTCGTCCTCAACGGGACGGAGCTCGGCGGAGGATCGATCCGAATCCATCGCCGCGACGTCCAGGAGCGCGTCTTCCGCGCGATGGCGATCCCCCCCGAGGAGGCGGAGGCGAAGTTCGGCTTCCTCCTGCGGGCGCTCCAGTCCGGCGCGCCGCCTCACGGCGGGATCGCGATCGGGTTCGATCGGCTCTGCGCGCTGCTGCTCGGGGCGGAGTCGATCCGGGACGTCATCGCCTTCCCGAAGACGACGAGCGCTTCCGACCTGATGTGCGACGCGCCGGCGGAGGTCGATCCGAGGCAGCTCCGGGAGCTGCGGCTGACCCCGCCGTCCGAGCCGACCGAACCTCTGTCGTGACAACGATTTGCACCGCGGCCCTGCCCGGACCGCCCGGCCCGGCCTATCTTAAGGCAGGCCTTGCGGCCGCTCGATGAAGACGATCAGCCTGGACAGCAAGACGATCGAGGCCCTCGCCGGCCCGCTCGATGAGAGCCTCAGGTTGATCGAGGACCGGTTCGACGTCAGCGTCTCCGCCCGCGGCGGCGAGGTGACGATCCTCGGCGACGGCGACGACGCGGCACAGCGTGAGGAGCGGGTCGGCGATCTGTTCCGTCAGCTCGCCTCGCTGCACGCTCAAGGCGTCTCTCTCGGACGCGACGACATCCGGACCGCCGTCGGGATCATGGTGCGCGACGAGGACTCGAAGCTCACCGAGCACTTCCTCGGCTCGCGCCTGACCCCTTCCGCCCGCAAGACCGTCGTCGCGAAGTCCTCCAACCAGCGCCGCTACATCGAGGCGATCCGCGACAACGACCTGGTGTTCGGGATCGGCCCGGCGGGAACCGGGAAGACCTACCTCGCGGTCGCGATGGCGATCTCCCTCCTCAACGAGAAGCGGATCCAGAGGCTGCTCCTGTGCCGCCCGGCGGTGGAGGCCGGGGAGAAGCTCGGGTTCCTCCCGGGGGACATCGCCGCGAAGGTCGATCCGTACCTGCGCCCGCTCTACGACGCCCTCTACGACATGCTCGAGCCGGACAGGATCGAGCGCCTTCTCGAGCGCGGGACGATCGAGGTCGCCCCGCTCGCCTTCATGCGCGGGCGGACGCTCAACGACGCGTTCATCATCCTGGACGAAGCGCAGAACACGACCCCCGAGCAGATGAAGATGTTCCTGACCCGGATCGGGCTCGACTCGAAGGCGGTCGTCACCGGCGACGTCACGCAGATCGACCTTCCCGAGAAGAAGATCTCGGGGCTCGTGGAGGCCCAGGAAGTAGTGGCGGGGATCCCCGGCATCGAGATCGTCCATTTCGACAAGACCGACGTCGTGCGCCATCCGCTGGTCCAGCGCATCGTCGTCGCCTACGACGAGCGCGCCGCCCGCCTGAAGGAGGGGCGCGCGAACGGAGGCTCGGAGGAGCGGGCGTGAGTGAAGCGGGGGGGGCCGAGCGGCGGACGGCGCCGCGGGCGTCGAAGCTCTTGCTGAAGTTCCGCGAGCGGTTCCGCAGCGGGCTCGACCGCCTGCTGGCCGCGAACCTGGTCTGGTCCGTCGCCTTCGCGGGGGTCACGACCCTCCTGCTGGGGAGCCAGCACTGCGGCTCGACCTACCCGCACTGGGCGATCGGCGAGACGGTCCCGTACGACGTGCGGGCGGTGGAGGACGTCGAGGTCCCGGACGAGGTGGCGACCGCGGAGCGGCGGGCGGCCGCGCGCGCTCTCGTCCCGGTGGTGTTCGTCCACGACACCCAGAAGGCGGCGGCGCTGGAGCGCGCCTTCACGGAAGAGCTGGACGCCCGCTTCCCGCTCCCGGCGGCCGAGCGCCAGCTCCTGATCGGCTGGCTGCGCGACGTCATGCAGGGGCTCGTGGTCGCGAACAAGACGCTGCTCGCGCGCGAGCGCGCGATCACGATCCTTCACGTCCCCTCGATGCGCGAGGAGATCGTCCACGACGCTTCGGGGGTCGTGGACCTCGAGGGGGCCCGGGACGACGTCCGCGTCCGGATCGGGTCCCTGCAGACGCTCCCCCCGTCGACCCGCGCCGCGCTCGCGGACCTCCTCTCCTCGTTCCTCGACGCGAACCTGTCCGAGGACGCCGCGGCGCGCGGCCAGAGGCGCGACCAGGCGGAGCGGTCGGTCCTGCCGGTCCAGGTTCGGGTCTCGAAGGGAACCGTGCTGGTCGCGCGCGGCCAGAAGATGGACGCCGACACGCGCGCGCGCTTGTCGATCGTCGAGACGCAATCGTCCCCCGGCGTGAGCCCGGTGCGCCTCGCCGGGCTCGTCGTCCTGACCTCCCTGCTCGCCTTCTTCCTCTTCCGCTATGCGAGCTACCACCAGCGCGCGTTCAAGCGCGTGCAGCACCTCCACGCCATGCTCGTGTCGATCCTCCTGGTCTCGCTCGTCGGCGCGAAGGCGATCGTCTGGATCGCCGCGCAGCTCAGCCCGCGCTTCGTCAGCCCGTTCAGCGACCCCGGGGTGTACGTCTACCTGGTCCCGATCGGGGCGGGGGCGATCCTGGTCACGCTGCTCGCGAACGGACGGATCGCGATGGTCTACGCCGCGTTCGCCGCGCTGCTGTTCGGAGCGCTCAACGCGTGGGACCTCTCGGTCGCCCTCTGGGCGATCCTCGTGCAGTGGGCGGGGATCTACGCGATCACAACCTACCGCGAGCGCGCGGCGCTCCTGCGCGCCGGGCTCGTGGTCGGGGCGGCGGGGACCGCGGTCGCGCTCGCGGTCGAGGCGATCGCGCACGCCCGGGAGCCGTGGGCGCACAGCCTGTTCGGGGCGGGGCTCGCGCTCGTCGGCGGCGCGGTCGGCGTCGGGCTGATCGTCTCGTTCGCCCTGCCGCTCCTGGAAGGCGTCTTCCGCGTCCTCACGGACATCCGGCTGCTGGAGCTGTCCAACGTCAGCAACCCGCTCCTGTCGCAGCTCGCCGTGAAGGCGCCGGGCTCCTACAACCACTCGCTCGTCGTCGGGACGCTCGCCGAGGAGGCGGCGAAGGCGATCGGCGCCAATTCGCTGTTCTGCCGGGTGGCCGCCTTCTACCACGACGTCGGGAAGATCCGGAAGCCGGAGTACTACATCGAGAACCAGCGCGGCGTGAACCCCCACGAGCGCCTGCAGCCCTCGATGTCCGCGCTCATCATCGCCTCGCACGTCAAGGACGGGATCCGCATGGCCCGCGAGGCGCGGATCCCGGAGCAGATCATCGACATCATCCCGCAGCACCATGGCACCCGGCTGATGACCTACTTCTACGAGAAGGCGAGGAAGCAGGCGGCGGTCACCGCGAGCGAGGTCAACGAGGACGATTTCCGGTACCCCGGGCCGAAGCCCCAGACCAAGGAGGCGGCGATCTTCATGCTCGCCGACGGCGTGGAGGCGGCGGCGCGGACGATCGAGGAGCCGACCCCCGCGCGGCTGAAGGACGCCGTGCACCAGGTGAGCGGCCGGATCGTCCTCGACGGGCAGCTCGACGAGTGCGACCTCACCTTCGCCGATCTCGAGCGGATCGAGGCGGCGTTCCACAGGGCGCTGGTGGGGATGTACCACCACCGCGTGGACTACCCCGGGTTCGATTTCGGCCGCGCGCGATCGGAGCGGGCGACCGGCGAGGTCCGTTCCTTCCGCCCCAACGCGTGAGATGAAGGTCGAGGTCATCCGCCGGCCGACGTCGCGTCGCGTCGCCGGGGCGTCGCTCGCCGCGTTCATCCGCAGGGTCGCGCAGGCCGCTCCGCGGACCGCCTCGTCGTCGGTGACGATCCTCCTCACCGGGGACGACGAGGTCCGGCGCCTCAACGCGCGATTCCGCGCCCGCGACGCCACGACGGACGTGCTCTCGTTCCCCGCCGGGGAGGATGCGCTCGCGGACGGGACGCGGCCGCTGGGCGAGATCGCGATCTCCGTCCCGCAGGCGGAGCGGCAGGCCGCCGCCGCGGGACATTCCCTCGCGCGCGAGGTGCGCCTGCTCGCGCTTCACGGCTACCTCCACCTGCTCGGCTATGATCACGAAGTGGACGACGGAGAGATGATGCGTCTCCAGGCGCGGCTCGTGCGCGCGCTCCTCCCGGCGCGGTCCCGATGAGCGATTCCGCGATCGGATCCGCCCTCGTCGGCGCAGGCTTGCTCTTCCTCCTCGACTTCGCCCTCTCGGTGATGACCCTCTCCGCCTCGGCGCTCTCGCGCGTGGCGCTCCGCCGGATGAACGCGGAGTCCGGGAACCGCCTCCCGTTCCTCGACGAGTTCAAGACGGTCCCCTCGAGCCACCGCGCGGCGATCCACACGCTCCGCGAGCTGTCGCTGGTCGGGGCGGTCGCGCTCGTGGGCTGGACCTTCGCGGCCGCCGGCTGGCCCGGCGGGTTCTGGGGAGGGATCGCGATCGGCACGATCGGAGGGATCCTGCTGATCAACACGGTCCTCGCGCGCGCGGTCGCGCTCCGCGACCCCCGGACCGCGCTCCGCATCACCGCGGGGCTCGTGCGTCCCGCGCACGCGTTCACCTATCCGCTGCTCGCCCCCATCCACGCGGCGTTCCGGCGTTGGGCGGGGACGATCGCCGAGGCGGACGAGAGCGAGGAGGACGCCGACGAGGACGTGGACGCGTTCATCGAGGTCGGCGAGCGGGAGGGGATCCTCGAGAAGAGCGAGGGGGAGATGGTCCGCGGGATCGTCGACCTCGATCAGACGCTCGTCCGCGAGATCATGACCCCGCGCGTGGACGTGATCACGCTGCCCGCCAGTACTTCGGTCCGCGAGGCGCGC
>DASRJG010000065.1:0-4863 GCA_035649595.1 Candidatus Polarisedimenticolaceae bacterium | reverse complement strand
CGCCGCGGCGGCGGGGGGGGCGACCGGGACGGCCTCGGCCGCCTGCTCCTTCCGCGGCGTCGGAGGCGGCATCACGCACAGGTCGTCCAGCAGGACTCCTTGCACGAGCTTGTCGTTGAGACGGACCTCGAAGTCCGCGGCGGTGAGCGAGACGATCGCATCCCGCGGTCCGGACACGGTGACGTCGAGCTGGGCGAGGCGGGTCGAGGTCTGCTCCATCAGGCCGACGTCCCGCGGTTGCTCGGGCGGGTCCGCGGTCCAGGCGAGCGCCGCGAGGGACAGCGCCCCGAGCGCGACGGCGAGGCGACGGATCATCGGCTCTCCCGGTGGAGGTCCACGGCGGAGGCCTGGTCGGCGGGGAGGAGGAGGGACTCGGCGAGGTTGACGTGGGGCGGCCGCGTGGCGACGAAGACGACCACCTCCGCCACGTCCGCGGCCTCGAGCGGACGGAGCCCCCGGTAGACCGACGCCGCGCGCGCGGGATCGCCGCGGAAGCGCACGAGGCTGAACTCCGTCTCGACCATCCCGGGATCGACCGTCGCCACCCGCACCCCCGTTCCCAGAAGATCCAGTCGCAGCCCCTCGTTCAGCGCGCGCACCGCGTGCTTCGTCGCGCAGTACACGTTCCCACGGGGGTAGACCTGTCGTCCCGCGATCGAACCCAAGTGAATCACCGTTCCCCTCGATCGCGCCACCATCAGCGGCACGACCGCGCGGTCCACGTGCAGCACCCCCTTGACGTTGGTGTCGATCATCTCGTTCCAGTCCTCGAGCGAGCCCTCGTGAAGCCGGTCGAGCCCGCGGGACAGCCCCGCGTTGTTGACCAGGACCTCGATCGCCTTCCACGGGCCCGGGAGCCCGTCGATCGCGCGGGCGACCGCCTCCCCGTCGCGGACGTCGAGCCCGAGGAGACGGGTCTCCGGCGATCCCGCCGACCGTAGCTCCGGCGCGAGCGCCTCGAGCCGCTCCAGCCGGCGGGCCGCGAGCAGGAGGCGGGCGCCTTCGGCGGCGAAGGCGCGGGCGCAGGCCTCCCCGATCCCGGCGCTCGCCCCCGTCACGAAGACGACCTGCCCCTCCAGTCTCCTCGGCATCGTCGATTCCTCCAGGAACGATCCGCCAGGGTAGCGTATAAGAGAGCGCGCCACGGAGAGGGGTCGGTCATGCGCATTCCGGGAGCGGTGCTGGGAGCGGGACTCGTCGTGCTCGCGGGCGCGGTGCCGTCGCACGCGCAGGTCGCGGGGTCGACGTTCGAGGATCGGAACGGGAACGGGCTGCGCGACCCCGGCGAGCCGGCGCTCGCGGGGGTGAGCGTCGAGCTGTTCGGGACGAGGGACGCCGGCGGGGCGTTCGATCAGACCGTGATGTCCGCGGCCGACGGCAGCTTCTCGATCGCCCCGGGGAACGGGTGCTACCTGCTCCGTGGCGCGGATCCGGCCGGCTGGAGACGATCCTCGACGCGAGCGGACAGCGTCATCGACACGACGCCCGGGTACAGCTTCCCCGTAGGGTTCGCGCGACTGTCGGCCTTCGACCAGGCGATCGCGGGGCTGAAGGCGGGGGCGCTCCGCTACACGTCGATGGGGGACAGCATCTCGGCGAACTTCAACATCTGCGGAGCGCCCGAGAGCTTCTGGTACAGCAAGCGGGTTCGTGAGCGGATCGCCTGCACCGCCCCCGCGGCCTCGGTCACGCTCGACCAGGCGGGGGTCAGCGGTCAGCACACCGACGATCTGCTCGTCGACGACTCCGACGACCTGAACAACGTGTTCCGCGTCATCGCGCTCAACCCGCCGCCGCGGCTGATCACCTTGTCGATGATCGGCAACGATCTTCGCGGCGTGGATCCCTCCGGGACCCCCACGCAACCGCAGATCAACACCGCGGTGGAGGAGATCCTGGACTCCCGGCAGAACCTCCAGGAAGCGCTCTCGGTGCTGACCTCCCAGATCCCCGGCGCGGACATCGGACTCAACACCCTGTACGACAACCTCGCCTACAACTGCTACTCCGGAGATTCGTCCGCGTTCCATCGCCAGTGGCTCCCGATCGTCAACCGGATGCTGCGCGAGCTCGCCTGGGGTCAGACGCGGCGGGCGGCGATCAACGAGGTCGCGGCGGAGTTCGCTCACGAGGACCAGAACGTCCAGTGCACCGGCTTCGACCAGATGATCTGCCGGGACATCTTCAGCCTGGACAACATCCATCCGAACAACAACGGCTA
Organism: Candidatus Polarisedimenticolaceae bacterium; assembly: GCA_035649595.1. Lineage (GTDB taxonomy): Bacteria > Acidobacteriota > Polarisedimenticolia > Polarisedimenticolales > DASRJG01 > DASRJG01. The sequence goes on along the minus strand of DASRJG010000065.1, from coordinate 2,642 downwards.
CACGATCCTCCGCGAGAAGGTCTGGGAGGCGGGGGGCGGTGTGAACCTGGGGCCGAAGGACGCGCTGGCCCGGACCTCGATCGCCGCGGATCACGGGTACCTGCGGCGGGTTCGCCGCCTCCTCCCGACGCAGGTCACCGCGGCGAACGGGGCCGTCGTCGGAAACGGCGCCGCGGCGCTCGACGATGCCGACGCCGGGGCGTCCGCATCGATCCAGCTCGGCATCGGTCAGCAGGAGGTCCGGCTGCAAGGCTTCCCCACCTTTTATGACGAGGACCAGATCGTGAAAGTCGTCGTCGGCCTCCGCTACCGCACCACCGGGACCGTGACCGACGATTTCTACCGGTTCGAGGCTTCGCCGACGGGAACGTTCCGCGCCCCCGGCGGTTATGCCTACACAACCACGAACTGGAACTTCTACACGCCGATCGTCGGCGGCGGCGGCCCGAACGCTCCCGCCGGGCGTCCCGACTACGGGACCGAGAAGCTGCTCGCCCTGCCGAACGTCGCCTCGCCGCGCGAGGTCTCCGCGACGCTGACGAAGAACCCGGTGCTCGCGGGCGGCGCGGGGGAGTACGACTGGCCCGCGATCACACGAGCGGACCTCGCGACCACCGCCGTCCGGCTCGCGGCGGCTCCCGTCGCGCTCACGTCGGGGAACGACGCGTATCAGGTCGAGTGGGACGCGGCCTGGCTCGACCTCTACGGCTGGCAGAAGCCCCGCCCCGCGGAGGTCGCCAATCTGAGGGAGAGCCGCCTCGGCGACGGCACCGTCCTGTTCTCGTTCGACGCCGTCCCCGCGGGGCAGCGCTATAACCTCTACCTCGGCCGCCTCGCGACGCTGCGGGCCGGCTCGTACGATCACGGGCTCGCGCCGTCGGCCGGACCGTTCTGCGCTGCCGCGACCACGGACGCGGGGGGCGGCCGGCTCCAGATCGCGCTGTCGCAGGCGCAGCTTCCCGGCGAGGACAGCTACGCGCTCGTCACGGCCCACGTCGACGATGTCGAGTCCCCGGCGGGGGCCCGCTCGGGGGGGGTCGAGATCGATCGCTCGCAGGCCGTCTGCAACTGAACAAGGAGAACGACCGATGGCCCAGATGCACGAGGTCGACTACGAGCTCTTCGGCGACGACATGCAGTACGTCACGCTGGAGCTGGATCCGGGCGAGGCCGCGCTCGCCGAAGCCGGCGGACTGATGTTCATGGAGGACGGCGTGGCCATGGAGACGATCTTCGGCGACGGCTCGCGTCCCTCCGGCGGCTTCCTCGACGCGCTGGTCGGGGCGGGGAAGCGGCTGCTCACGGGCGAGTCGCTCTTCATGACCGCGTTCCTGAACCAGGGGCAGGGGAAGAAGAAGCTCGCGTTCGCGGCGCCGTATCCGGGGAAGATCATCCCCGTCCACCTCGCGGAGATCGGCGGCGAGCTGATCGCGCAGAAGGACTCGTTCCTTTGCGCCGCCAAGGGGGTCAGCCTGGGGATCGCCTTCCAGAAGCGGCTCGGCGTCGGGTTCTTCGGCGGCGAGGGGTTCATCATGCAGCGCCTCCAGGGGGACGGCTGGTGCTTCCTCAACGCCGGCGGGACGATCCTCGAGCGGACGCTCGCGCCGGGGGAGATGGTCCGCGTGGATACCGGCTGCATCGTCGGGTTCGTGCCCAGCGTCTCGTACGACATCGAGGTCGTCCGCGGCGTGAAGTCGATCCTGTTCGGCGGCGAGGGGTTGTTCTTCGCCACGCTCCGCGGCCCCGGCCGCGTGTGGCTGCAGTCGCTCCCGCTCTCGCGCATGGCGCAGCGGATCTACGCGGCCGCGCCGCAGGCGGGACGCGGGGGGCGTGAGGAGGGCTCGCTCCTCGGCGGGCTCGGCCGTCTGCTCGACGGGGACAACAGCTAGGGCGCGGTCAACAGGCTCGCGGCCACGGCGGTGGCGTCGGCGATGCAGGCATTCACCGAGATCCCGCGGTACGAGCTCCCCGTGAGGACGAGCCCCGGAGCGCGCCGCACGCGCTCCTCGATCGCGCTCAGCCGCTCGGCGTGACCGAGCGTGTACTGCGGGATCGCGCGCGGGTGGCGGACGACCTTCGCGAAGACCGCGGGCGGAAGCCCCCCGGTCCAGGATCCGAGCGCGCTCGCGGCGGAATCGATCAGCGCCGCATCGGACCGGTGGACGGCCTCGGGGTCCCGGGCGCCGCCGAGCATGACGGTGACGAGCGCGTGACCTTGCGGCGCCCGCGAGGGGAAGATGTTGGACGGGACCAACGCGCCGAGCGCGCTCGCGCTCTCCCGCCGGGGCGCGAGGATTCCGAAGCCGCGAAGGCGGGAGAGGGCCGGTCCATCGAATCCGAGGTGCACCACCGCGACGGCGGCCCACGGGATGGAGGCGGCGAGGCGGGAGAGCTCGGCGTCGAGCCCGGCGAGCAGAGGCGCGGCCGCGAAGGATGGACAGGCGACGACGACCGCGTCGGCCTCGATCGCGGCTCCGCGGCCGAGCAGGACGTCGAACCCGGCGCGCCCCCGGCGCTCGACCCCCACGGCGGGCGATTCGAGCCGGAGGCGGCTTCCCAGAGCGGAGGCGATCGCTTCGGGGAGCTCCGACAGGCCGCTGGGGAACGACGCCAGGCGGCCGCGCCGCTCGCGCCGCGCGAGC
>DASRJG010000064.1:0-6835 GCA_035649595.1 Candidatus Polarisedimenticolaceae bacterium | reverse complement strand
CTGCTCCTGGAACTTGTTCTGCGCCTCGCTGACCTCGATCTGGAACTCGTTGCGCGCCGCCTCCTGCGCCTGCTGGAGCTCGAGCCCCTTCTTCTGGATGTCCTTCTGCATCTGCTGCTGCTTCTCGGGGGAGAGGGAGAGGTTCTGCGAGTCGAGCTGCGCGCGGAGCTCGCTGATCTCCTTGTCCTTCGCGGCCAGATCGGCCTTCTTCTTGTCGCCGAACGCCGAAAGCCTCGCCGCGATCCGCTTCCCCTCGTTCGTCTCTTCCGACACGCGGTTGGCGTCGAAGACGCCGATCTTGAAGGCCGCCGGGGCCTGTGCCCGGACCCCGCCCGCCGCGACCGCGAGAAATATCGCCATACCGGTCAGGATGCGCTTCATGGAGCTCCTTTCGCCTCGTCTCAGAAACTGCGCCCGATGGAGAATGTGAACGCGCTCGTCCGGTCCTCGGGAAGCTTCCGGAGAGGCCAACCGTAGATCAACCGCAAGGGTACCGGAAACACGGGCAGATAGAACCGCACCTCGATGCCGGCCGCCGCCCTGTAATCGGCGAGCCCCCACGCCGTGTCTTCGTAGAGAGTGTTCCCGAAATCGGCGAAGAATGCGACCTCGACGGGCGTTTGGAAGGGCACCGTGTACTCGAACATGGTCAGCCAATACCGGTCCCCGCCGAGGGCGACCAGATCGTTCCTGTTGATGACGCCGTCCCCGTTGAGGTCGAAATCCGAGACGGGCCGCCCCGACGGATCGGTCGTCGTCTCGACGACCTCGCCGGCAGCGTTGACGCGCACGTAGCGGAGGGGCGACACATCGCGCGTCTGGAACACTCGCGGTCCGTAGCTCTCCCCGCCGAGCCAGAACCGTGAAAACCGCGGAATCCCGTTGACGTTGGCGGCGTTGGCGTTGCTGCCTCCGCTCCAGGTCTTGATCTGCCCGATCTCCGCGTGGATCCCGAAGAACGTCCGCCGCCATGCCCGGAAGTAGCGGGTGAGGATCGTGCGCGGACGGAGGTACGCCGTGTCCCCACCCAGCGGCCCCCCGGCGACCTCGAGGTCCGTCAGCAGGGACCAGCCGGCGGAGGGGCGATAGGGATCGTTGATGCTGTTCCAGTACCAGGACGGCGTGACCTTCGAGATCGTGTTCGAGGCGACCACGGGGCTCAGCGGGGCCGAGCTTCCCGCCGCGGTCGCGAACCCGACCTGAGGCTGGAGACCGTTCGACTTCACCTTCTGGAAGTCGTACCGCATCTGGACCTGCTGGAAGTAGCCGATCTGGCGCCCGATCACGACGCCGAACCCTCGCCCCTGGCTTCTCTGCCGGGCGCCGTAGTCCTGATCCCCGCGGTAGAGCGTGAACCCGAGCGTGTAGGGGCGGTTGAGGAACCAGGGCTCCTGGACCGCGATCTGGTAGAGGTTGCGCCGGCCGCCGAGCTGGAGCGACAGGGAGACGATCTGCCCGCGCCCGAGGAAGTTCTTGGTCGAGTAATACCCCGTGAAGAACGCCCCGTCGGCGCCGCTGTAGCCGCCGCCGACCTGGACCTCGTTCCGCCCCCTCTCCTCCCCCGGCACCTGGACGCGGACCTTGTTCGTGCCCTCGACCGGCTCGACCGAGACGTTCTCGGGCCTCGCCTCGAAGTAGCCGAGCTGATTGACCTTGCGCACCGAGAGGTCGAGCACGCTCCGGTTGAACAGGTCCCCCTCGTTCAGGCGGAACTCGCGCCGGAGCACCTTGTCCTGCGTGGCGGTGTTCCCGACGAACTCGATCCGGCCGACGTAGTACGGCTTGTCCTCGTTGACGATGAACCGGACGTCCGCGACCTTCTCGTCCGGATGGCGGTCGATCTCGCGACGGACCGTCGCGTACGCGTACCCCTTGTCCTCGTAGATCCTCTGCATCCGCTTGAGGCCCAGCTCGAGGTAGCCGTTCGAGGCGACACTTCCCTTCTTCAGGGGGACCTGCGCCAAGAGCTCCGGCTCCGTGTAGACCGTGTTCCCCGAGGCCGAGAGCTGCCCGATCGAGTAGCGCGGCCCCTCGACGACCGTCACGGTGAGATAGGCCCAGCGCTTGACCTTCGGCTCCGCCTTCTTCGCCGCGCGCTCCGCCTTCTTCTGCTCCTTCGCCGCGCTCTTGCGCTCCTTCTGCGTCATCGTCGAAGTGTCCGGCGGAGGCGGAGGAGGCGGCGGCGCCTCCGCCCGCGGCGGGGCCTGGGCGGCCTTCTTCGATTCCTTCCGGTCCTCCTTCAGCTCGACGACCGGCGGCCTCAGGTCGACGTCCAGGTAGCCTCCGTTCAGGTAGAGGTCGCGGATGTGGGACGAATCCTGGTCCCATTTCGCGGGGTGGTAGAGGCTCTTCTGGCTCCAGAACTTGTACCAGTGGTACGGGGCGGTGAGCTGGAGCTGCCTCAGGAGCTCCTTCGACTTGTGCACGTGGTTTCCGAGGAAGACGATCTTCTTGATGCGCGTCTTGCCGCCGGTCCGGATCTTGAAATCGACCGACGCCGTCGACTGGGTCGGCGAGCCGATGGTGTGCGAGACATCGGCGTCGAGGTATCCCTTCTCGCCGAGCATCATCCGGATCTCGGCCTCGGCGTCCGCCACCGTCTTGAGGTTCAGCGGCTTGCCGACGTCGAGCGCGATCTTCTTGTCCCTGAGCCGCTCCTCGATCGCCGTCCGCGTGAGCGCTTTGTTGTCCTCGTAGCTCACGGAGGAAAGGCTCGGCCGCTCCTTGACCTTGAGGATCAGGACCTTGCCCCCCTTGGGCCCGTCCTCCGCCTCGATCGTCAGGTCGTCGAAGATCCCGAGCGCCCACAGGGCCTTGAACTGTGTGCGGATGCGCGCCGGGTCGTACGGATCCCCGGCGCGGATGCCGAACGCGTGCGCGAACGCCTCGCTCGTCATGCGCACGAGCCCCTGGACCTGCACCTCGTCGATCGTCCCCGCGTCTCCGAAGGCGAGGGATGCGAGGAAGAGCAGGGCGAAGAACGCGAACGCGGTCTTGGCGGTACGAAGGCTCATTCCGTCGTCGGCGCTCCGCCCCTCACGGATCCGTTCGGCGATGGCTCGGCACCGCGAACGGCGGACCCTGGATCGAAAAGGCGCGCCATTGTACTGCGGGCGGTGGGCGACCGCCCGAAGAGCCGCTGAGGAGCCTCCGCGCCGCCGCCGTTACGACGAAGCGGTCTGCAGCGCCGAGCGGAAGGCGGGACGGTCTCCGTCCATGAACACCTCGATCGGGCTCCCCAGCTGGATCGTCCCCTTGATCAGGGCCTCGGACAGCGGATCCTCGATGTGGCGCTGGATCGCGCGGCGCAAGGGGCGCGCGCCGTAGGTCCGGTCGGTGCAGGTCGTCTGGACCAGCCAGGCGCAGACCTCGTCCGCGACCACGATCTCGACGCGCCGGTCGGCCAGCGCGGCGTTCACGCGACGCAGCAGGATCCGGACGATGTCCTGGAGCTGCTCCTCGCTCAGCGCGTCGAAGACGATGATCTCGTCGATGCGGTTGATGAACTCCGGGGAGAGCGTTCGCCTCATCTCCCCCAGGACGAGATCGCGACGGTCCTTGAATTGCTGGTCGCGCTCCGGGTTCTGGAACCCCAGCTTCCCGGACGTCCGGGCGACGTGGTGGGAGCCGATGTTGGAGGTCATGATCACGATCGTGTTCTTGAAGTCCACGACCTCGCCGTACGCGTCGGTGATCATCCCGTCCTCGAGGACCTGGAGCAGGATGTTGAGGATGTCGGGATGCGCCTTCTCGATCTCGTCGAGGAGGATGACGCTGTAGGGCTTCCGCTTGATCCGCTCCGTGAGCTGGCCGCCCTCCTCGTGCCCGACGTAGCCGGGAGGCGAGCCGATCATCTTGGCGATGGCGTGCTTCTCCATGTACTCCGACATGTCGAAGCGCAGCAGGGCCTTCTCCGAGCCGAAGAGGAACTCCGCCAGCGTCCGGGCGACCTCGGTCTTCCCGACCCCCGTGGGGCCGAGGAACACGAACGACCCGATCGGCCGGTTAGGGCTCTTCAACCCCGCGCGTGAGCGACGGATCGCCCGGGAGAGCGCCGAGATCGACTCCTGCTGCCCGACGATCCGCTCGTGGAGGTAGCTCTCCATGTTGAGGAGCTTGTCCATCTCCTCCTGCGCGACCGACTGGATCGGGATGCCGGTCCACCGCGCGATCACCTCCTCGACGTCCGCGCGCGTGACGTCCAGGATGCGGTTCGCCTCGTCCTCGTAGCGCTGCTTCAGCTCCTCGTGCCGGCGCCGGAGCATGACCTCCTTGTCGTGGAACGCGACCGCCTCGTCGAAATCCTTCCGGGCGAGCGCGTTCTTCATGCCGTCCACGGCGCGCCGCAGCTCCTGCTCCACCTTCTTGATCTCGCCGTACGAGATGCGCTTTCCGAGCTTCACGCGGGCCCCGGCTTCGTCGAGGACGTCGATCGCCTTGTCCGGCAGGAACCGGTCGGTGATGTACCGGTGCGACTGGTAGACGGAGGCCCGCAGCGCCTCCTCGTCGAACCGCACTCCGTGGAACCGCTCGTAGCGCTCCTTGACGCCCTCGAGGATCGCCATCGTCTCGATCTCGTCCGGCGGGCGGATGGTGATCGGCTGGAAGCGGCGGACGAGAGCGCGGTCCTTCTCGATGTACTTGTGATAGTCGCGCGGCGTCGTCGCCCCGATGCACTGCACCTCGCCCCGGGAGAGCGTCGGCTTCAGGATGTTCGCCGCGTCGAGCGATCCCTCCGCGGACCCGGCCCCGATGAGCGAGTGGATCTCGTCGATGAACATGATCACGTCGTCGGACGACGTCAGCTCCGAGATGATCCCCTTCAGCCGCTCCTCGAACTGGCCCCGGTACTTCGTGCCGGCGACGACCAGCGAGAGGTCGAGGGCGAGGATCCTCTTGTTGAGGAGCGACGGCGGGACCTCGCCGTCCACGATCCGCGTCGCCAACCCCTCGACGATGGCGGTCTTCCCCACCCCCGGCTCGCCGAGGAGGACGGGGTTGTTCTTCCGCCGGCGCGAGAGGACCTGGACGACGCGCTCGAGCTCGACCTCGCGCCCGATGAGGGGATCGAAGACGCGGCGCTGCGCCATCTCGGAGAGGTCGCGCGCGAACTCGTTGAGGAACGGGGTCTCCTTCTTCTTCTTGGGGATCGCCCGCCGCTTGTAGATGTTGACCGCGTCCTCGCGCACGGCGAAGAGCCGCATGCCGCGCTCCGCGAGCATCCGCCCGGCGACCGAGTCCTCGAGCCGGAGCAGGCCGAGCAGGAGATGCTCGGTGCCGATGTGCGGGTGCATCAGGCGCTCCGCCTCCTCCTCGGCGAACTGGAGCGCCTTCTTGGTCTCTTCGCTGAACGGGATCTCGACCGACGTCGAGAGCTTCTCGCGCGGGGGATTCCGGCGCTCGAGCTCCGCCTGGAGGAGGTCCATCGACACGTTCGCGCGCGTGAACAGCTCGCGCGTGGTCTCCTCTCCTTCCTTGAGGAGGCCGAGCAGGATGTGCTCGGTGCCGATGACCTTGCTCCCCTGCTGGCTCGCCTCATAGCGCGCCAGGAACAGGATCCGCTTCGCCTTTTCGGTGAACTTCTCGAACATCGCCGACTCCGCGCTCGGGAACCCCCGGATGGATGTTCTACAGCACGCCGCCGCTGTTCGCTTCCTCTCCGCTGAAATAGCGCGCCGCCTCGCCGTCGGCCATCGGCCCGAGCCGGCCCTCGGCCAGGCGGAGCATCGTGTCGCAGCCGTGCGCCACCCGGCCGCTGTGCGTCGCGACCACCAGCGCGAAGCCCCTCTCCCGCTGCAGCTCCCTCAACAACGCGAACACCGCCGCTCCCGTCGCCGGATCCAGGTTCCCGGTCGGCTCGTCGGCGAGCACCACCGCGGGACCCGGAGCCACCGCTCTCGCGATCGCGACCCGCTGCTGCTCCCCGCCCGACAGCGCCGAGGGACGGTGCGCGACGCGATCCCGAAGACCCAGCCTGTCCAGCATCTCCCGGGCCGGCGCCGAGACGTCCCCCGGACGCCGCCCGATCCGGAACGGCATCTCGACGTTCTCGAGCGCCGTGAACTCCGGAAGGAGATGATGGAACTGGAATATAAAGCCCACGTCCCGGTTGCGGTACTCCGCCAATTCGCCACACTGCGGGAAGACGGTGGGCCGGCCGCGGTAGGAGACCGTCCCCGCGTCCGGGAGGTCCAGCCCGCCGAGAATATGCAGCAACGTGGACTTCCCCACCCCCGAGTCGCCGACGATCGCCACCGCCTCCCCCGCGGCCACGGACAGGTCGAGCCCCCGGAGGACCGGCAGGAGGCGCTCGCCGCTCCGGTAGCTCTTGTGCAATCCACGCGCGTCGAGGACCGGGTCACTCATGCCGGATCGCTTCCACCGGGCGCAGGCGCGCCGCCTTCCACGCGGGATACAGCGTCGCGCAGAACGCGATCACGAGCGCCGCCAGCCCGATGACCACCACGTTGCCGGGGCGGTTCGAGAACGGGACGTAATCGACGAAGTAGACGTCGGGGTTGAGCGCCATGACCCGGTAGGTGTCGAGCCACCACGCGGACGCGCTTCCGAGCGCCAGCCCGATCGTCGTCCCGATGATCCCGATCACCAGCCCCTGGAGCATGAACACGGACGCGACCCCCACGGGCTTCGCGCCCATGGACGTGAGGGTTCCGATCTCCCGCACCTTGTCGTTGACCATGAGCACCAGGGTGGAGACGATGTTGAGCGACGCCACGACGACGATCAGGGCGATCGCGATGAACAGGAACAGCTTCTCCGTCTGGAACGCCTTGAAGATCTCCCGGTTCTGCTCGAGGAGATCCAGCACGCCGAA
>DASRJG010000063.1:0-24669 GCA_035649595.1 Candidatus Polarisedimenticolaceae bacterium | reverse complement strand
TTCGCGCCTCGTCTCCTTCGAGACCGGGAAAATCCTCTCGGAGGGACGGGGCGAGATACAGGAGATGATCGACATCTGCGACTTCGCGGTCGGTCTCTCGCGTCAGCTCTACGGCCTCTCCATGCACTCGGAGCGGCCGCGGCACCGGATGTACGAGCAGTGGCATCCGCTCGGGCCGATCGGGATCGTCACCGCCTTCAACTTCCCCGTCGCCGTCTGGGCGTGGAACGCCGCCATCGCGGCGGTGTGCGGGGACACGATGGTCTGGAAGCCCTCCTCCAAGACGCCGCTCACCGCGATCGCCGTCCAGAACATCGCGCACCGCGTGATGGAGAGGAACGATTGCCGCGGCGTGTTCAACCTCGTGATCGGCCGCGGCGCGGACGTCGGGGAGCGGATGCTCGCCGACCGGCGGCTTCCGCTCGTCTCGGCGACCGGCTCCTGCAGGATGGGGCGGCGCATCGCGGTGGTCGTGGGGGAGAGGCTCGGACGCACTCTCCTCGAGCTCGGCGGGAACAACGCGATCATCGTCCTCGACGATGCGGACCTCGACCTGGCGCTGCGCGCCGTCCTGTTCGGGGCGGTGGGGACCGCGGGGCAGAGGTGCACGACGACGCGGCGCCTGATCCTCCAGCGCGGCATCGCGGCCGGATTCGTCGAGCGCCTCTCCGCCGCGTACGCCCACGTGCGCATCGGCGATCCGCTCGATCCCACGACGCTGATGGGGCCGCTGATCGACGCGGGAGCGGTGAGCGACATGGCGGCCGCGCTCGACCGTGTGCGGCGCGAGGGGGGCGAGGTGATCCACGGGGGCGGCCGCGTGGACCGGCCGGGGCACTTCGTCGAGCCCACGCTCGTCCGCGTCCGCGCGGGAATGGAGACGCCCAAGGACGAGACCTTCGCGCCGATCCTCTACGTCTACGAGGTGGACGATCTCCGCGAGGCGGTCGCGATCCAGAACGAGGTCCCGCAAGGGCTCTCGTCGTCGATCTTCACCGACAGCGTCCGCTCGGCGGAGGAGTTCCTCTCGCACGTCGGGAGCGACTGCGGCATCGCCAACGTCAACATCGGGACCTCGGGGGCCGAGATCGGCGGGGCGTTCGGCGGCGAGAAGGAGACCGGCGGCGGCCGCGAGTCGGGGTCCGACAGCTGGAAGGCTTACATGCGCCGCCAGACCAACACGATCAACTGGGGACGCGACCTGCCTCTGGCCCAGGGCGTCCGGTTCGATCTGTAGCGGCGCTCAGGGGCAGGCGGGGTGCGTGCGCGCGCTCCCGTCCGACGCCGATCCAAACGAGCCGCTCCCGCAGCCGTTCCGCGCCTGGACGAGGTAGTAGTAGGCGGCGTCCGCGGCCGGGAGCTGCGGGTCCAGGCGTGAGGTGTCGGTCCCTCCCGTCCCGAGGCAGCCCGCCCCGGCGATCGAGCCGGCGGCGCGGAGGGCCGCGAGGTCGCCGCGGATCGCGTCGTACACGGTGCCGGCGCCGGCCTCGCGCGCCAGATCCGCCCACGAGAGCGTGGTCGCGTCGATGAAGCCCAGCCCCTCCACCTCGGGGGGGATCGCGTAGGAGCCTCCGTCGGCCGCGGCGCAGTCGCACGCCGACGCGATCCCGTCCCCGTCGGGATCGGGACCCAGGTGGATCGCCCCGTACGCGTCCAGGAGTCCGTATCCCCAGAGGTTGTTCGGCCGGTTGGCCGCGGTCGTGCCCCCGCAGGACTGCGGCGTCACCTGATGGAGCACCGGCCGCGAGGCCTGGCTGAGGAGGCAGCGCGTGATCCCGATCAGCCCGCGGACCTGGGGCTTTGCCGACCACAGCAGCGCCGCGGCCCCCGCGGTGTGCGGGCTCGCCATGCTCGTCCCGCTGAAGCTCGCATAGCTCCCCCCGCGGATCGCCGAGCGCACGCTCACGCCAGGCGCGGCGAGATCGGGGCGGAGGCGATTGCTGCCGTCGACGGTCACCGGGCCCCGCGAGGAGAACGACGCCAGCACATTGCCGCTGTCGCTCGCTCCCGAGACGAACGCCTCACCGTAGATCCCCGGCGGATCGGTGACGGAGCCGCAGCCGGGGCCGCTGTTGCCGGCGGCGGCGACGCCGAGGATCCCGGCCGCGCGCAGCGCCGCGAAGCTCGCGGTCAGCGTGTCGGGATCGCACCCCTCCGAGGGCGGGCATCCCCACGAGTTGTTGACGATGTCCGGAGCCTTCGAGGGATCTCCGTCGCGCTCGGGGTCGCCGCCGTGCGGGTACGGCGCGAGAAAGAACTGATTGCACGCGATGTAGGTCGAGGGCTGCCCGTTCCCGAGGTTCATGTTGCGGCAGGCGATCCACCTCGCGCCGGGGGCGACGCCGATCTGGTTCCCGGCGCCGTCGTCCCCGACCATCGTTCCGGTCGTGTGCGTGCCGTGGTTATGGTCGTCGAGCGGGGCGGCCGTGTCCGCGATCGCGTCGAACCAGTTGAAATCGTGGCTCGCGGAGATTCCGTCCCATCCTCTGTATTTCGACTTGATCGCGGGATGGGTCCACTCCACCCCGGTGTCCGCGGAGGCGACGACGATCCCCTCGCCTCGCTTCCCGTCGAGGCTCCAGACGTCGTCCGCGTTGATCTGGAGGACGCCCCATTCGGGCCCCGCCGCCGGCGCGAGCGGCACCGGGGCGAGGAGATCGGACGAGAGGCCCCGGACGACCGGGTCGCCGACGATCCGCACGACCTCCTCGTGCGCCGCCAGCCGGTGGACCAGCGCGAGCGGACCGCGGAGCGCGAGGCCGTTGACGATGTAGAGCCGCCGGTACGGGATCCCCGCGGCCGTGAGCTCGGCGCGGACGCGCGTCTGAAGCGATCGCGCGCGAGAGCGAAGGATGTCGTAGACGGCGCGCCGCGGATCGCGCTCCCCCCGTGCCGGGGCCAGCGCCGCGTCCAGGCGCGCGGGGTCGTCGAAGAGGACGAGGAACGGCGCGTCGTCACCGGAGGCGAGGCGCGCGGCGAGCCATGGGGTGATCTTGGCGTCCGGCTCGGGGCTCGGTGCGGCCGCGGCGCGTGGGGACGCCGCCGCGATCGCGAGGACGAGGAACACCGGGAGCGCGCGGGCGGACACGGGCCATCCTTCTACGGCGAGGTCTTGCTCGCGTCAACGGCGGCCCCCCCGATGCCGACGATGTTGAAGTCGGGGGGCTCGATCTGGATCGTGACGTGGCCGACCCCGTAGCGGGTCGCGAGCTCGTGCGTGGCCGCGCGCAGCACGTCGTGCGCCCGCGCGGAGTGGTCGATGACCAGGTGGGCGGTGAGGAGCGGCGCGCGCCCTCCCAGCGACCACAGGTGAAGGTCGTGGACCCCCACGACGCCGCGCAGCGCGAGGAGCGACCGGCGGATGTCCTCTCCGTCCAGGTGCGCCGGCGCGCCTTCCATCAGCACGTGGATCGACGCGAGGACGAGCCGGATCGAGCTGTACACGATGACGAGCCCGATCAGGACGCTCGCGAGGGGGTCGGCCCAGCGCCAGCCGAACGCCACGATCGCGCCGGCGGCGAGCAGGGTGCCGATCGAGCCGAGCAGGTCCCCGAGGACGTGGAGGAACGCCGCCCTCGCGTTGAGCTCGTGGACGTGCTCGTGGAGCATCCACGCCGCGACCCCGTTGACCGCGAGCCCGCCCGCGGCGACGGCGGCCATCAGCCCCGTGCGGACCTCCGGCGGAGCGCCGAAGCGCCGGAACGCCTCCCAGAAGATGAACCCGCAGACCAGGACGAGGATCGCACCGTTGGCGAGCGCCGCCAGGATCTCCGCGCGCTGGTAGCCGAAGGTCCGGCCGGCGTCGGGAGGACGGCGGGCGACCCATCCGGCGAACGCCGCCAGCGACAGCGCGAGCGCGTCGGTCGCCATGTGGCCGGCGTCGGCGAGGAGCGCCAGGCTGTTCGAGGCCACCCCCCCGGCGACCTCCGCGAGCATGTAGGCCACGGTCAGCGCCAGGACCCACGTGAGCCGCCGAGCCCGGGCGTGGGCCGGGGTCGCGGCTGGCCTCGGTCGGATCTCGACGTGCACGCGGCGCTCCGAAGGGCGGCAGGTTACCGCAACGGGCCGGAACCCGGCGAGGGGTCCCGCGTACACTGACCGTGGAGGGCTCCATGATCGCTCTGCTGACGCTGGTCGCGTTCCTCGCGCTGCTCCTGGTCGTCCCCCTGGTTCTCGTCGTGCTCGCCGTCCGCCTCGCCATCGCGCTCGCGCTCCTCCCCTTGAAGCTCGCGGGGCTCGCGGTCCGGCTGGCGGTGGGGCTCGCGGCGCTCGGGATCGGAGCGGTCGCGCTCGTCCTGGCGCTCCTGATCCCGCTGCTTCCGCTGGTCGTGCTGGCCGGGGCGGTCTGGCTGATCTGGCGTCTGATCCGCCGCCCGGTCGCGATCCAGCCGGTCTAGTTGGGTCCGCTCTCTCCCTCGTCGCGGGACCGCATCGCCTTCAGCCGGAGGACCCGCCCCAGGATCTCGTCCAGGATCGCGGCCGCGCGCCGCTGGCGCTCGAGCAGATCGTCCAGCTCGAGCAGCGCCTGACGGGCGGCGGGCTCGGTCGGAAGCCCTGCGCACGCGCCGTTCACCGCCGCCTCGAACGAGATCCCCTCGTCGAGGACGATCGCGGGATGCTCGCGGCCGGTCAGCTCGCGAACCAGGCAGACCTGGGAGGCGATCAGATCCAGCTTGGCGTGGTGGATCCCCGCGTCGGCGTCGTCGACGGTCCTCTCCGGGATCTCGCTCGCACGGACGAGCCGGTAGGGTGAGTCCCGGACGACCTCTCCCAGCCTGACGCGGCACAGCCCGGAGAGCCGGAAGTAGAAGCGGCCGTCCGCGGTCGTCTCCACGTCGTCCATCCTGCCGGCCGTGGCGACCGGGAAGTAGGCGGGCGCGTGGGCGTAGTCGCGCTCCCATCCGGGCTGGAGCAGGGCAACCGCGATGGTCCGGTCCGCGGCGAGGGCGTCGCGCACCATCGAGCGATAGCGCATCTCGAAGACGTGGAGCGGTAGGACGGTCTTGGGGAAGAACACCACGTCGGGGAGCGGGAAGACAGGGAGGACGCGACTCTCCGCCATGACAGCATGGTACCGCGTGACGGCTCGGCGACTACTCCGGCTTCCGGGCGACGATGCCCGCGAGAGCGCACGGCGGGCCGCCGGGAACGGCGGCGTCGACGCGCTCGTGGTGGCGGAGGATCTCGAAGTCCGCGAACACCGCCGCGAGCTCCCCCGCCTTCAGCAGGTGAGCCGGGTTCGTCGGCTTGCCGAAGCGGATCTGCTCCTCGAGATAGGTCTGGAAGACGACGACCCCGCCCGGCCTCAGCCCGTCCTTGATGTCGCGGAACAGCGGCCGGTGGAGGAAGTTGAAGACCACGATCGCGTCGTAGGTCTCCATCGGGATGATGTAGGTGCCGTCCTCGACGTTCCCGACGACCGCGCGGATCGGGGCGTGGAGCCGGCGCGCCGTCGCCCGCGCGTGCGCCACGACCAGCGGATCGACGTCCACGCCGTCCACGTCGAAGCCGCGCGTCGCGAGGTAGATCGCGTTCCGGCCGTTCCCCATCGCGACGTCGAGGGCGAGCCCCTTCGGGAGGTGATGGAAATTGGCCACGAGCCAGGGAGTCGGCGCGATCAGCTGCTGCGGATAGTGCTGCCCGTTGATCCCTGCGGCGAGCGGCCCCGGCCAGCGGTGCAGGCCGCCGACCAGGTTGAACAGCTCGGCGTAGCCGTGCTCCGCGAGGAGGCTGCAGGCGGAGCTGCTCCGGTGTCCCTGCTCCGCGACGATGGCGATCGGCGTCCCGCCCACTGGAAGCTCGCCCATCCGCGCGGGAAGCTCGTGGAGCGGGACCAGGATCGAGCCGGGGATGTGCCCTTCGGCGTACTCGCTCTCGGTCCGCACGTCGAGCACGCACAGCGGCTCGCCCATCGCGAGCTTCTCGTAGAGCGCCTCGGCCTCGATGGCTTTGAAACGATCCCCCAACCGCAACGGACGCTCCCCTCCGATTCGCGACAGGCCGGGTGGCACTATAGCGAACGGCGCGCGGGAGCGCCCGTGCGGCGGACGCGCCGGCCGAACGGGCAATCGGCGAGGAGGGCGCACGCGTCGCAGCGGGGGCTTCGCGCGAAGCAGACGCGCCGTCCGTGCCAGATCAGCGCCGTGGACGCGAAGCTCCAGTCGCGCTCGGCGAGCACCTTCTGAAGGGCGAGCTCGATCTTGACCGGATCGCTCGAGGATGCGAGCGAAAGGCGCGCCGAGAGGCGGGCGACGTGCGTGTCCACCGGGATCGCGGGGCGATGGAACCAGGTTCCGAGCAGGACGTTCGCGGTCTTCCTCCCGATGCCGGGGAGCTGCACGAGCTCCTCCATCGTTCCGGGGACCTCCCCCGCGTGCCGCTCCACGAGCGCGCGTCCGAGGCCGATGAGGGACCGCGCCTTGTTCCGGAAGAATCCCGTCGAGCGGATCAGCTCTTCCAGCTCGGAGGGGTTGGCTTCCGCGTAGGCGCGCGCCGTGCGATAGCGCGCGAACAGGGCCGGGGTCACGAGGTTGACCCGCTGGTCGGTGCACTGCGCCGAGAGAATGGTCGCGACCGCGAGCTCGAGCGCGCTCCGGTGGTCGAGCTCGCAGTGCGCGTCCGGGTAGAGCCGCTTGAGGCGCGACACCAGCCGTTTCGCCCGCGCCTTCGTGTCGGCGAGGCTCATACGCCGGCGCTCGCCCTGCGGCGGGCGAGCCACGCCAGCAGCTCGTGCAGCGTGCGCGTGTTGAGCACGTGGGCCGCCGTGCACCCGCCGCGACGGGCGGTGTCGATCCCGTACGCGACGTCGTGGAGCCCGGCGGGCTCGTGCGCGTCCGGGTCGATGCTGGTGATCAGTCCGAGCGGAAGCCCGTGGCGCAGCCCCGCCGCGTCGAGATCGAGCCTCTGCGGGTGCGCGTTGATCTCGATCGCGACCCCTCGCCGCGCGGCCGCGTCGATGACGCGGAAGAGATCGAGGGGGTACGGGTCGCGCCGGAGCAGCAGCCGTCCGGTCGGATGGCCGACGATGTCCACGTACGGGTTCTCGACGGCGCGGATCATGCGCGCGGTCTGCTCCTCCGCGCTCAGGTTGAACCGGCTGTGGACGGAGGCGACCACGAGGTCGAACGAGGCGAGCACGTCGTCGGGGTAGTCGAGGGCGCCGTCGGCGAGGATGTCCACCTCGATCCCCTTCAGGACGCGGAAGCCGGGGCCGTAGCAGGCGTTCAGCGCATCGATCGCGCGGTGCTGCTCGCACACGCGCGAGAGCGACATCCCGCCCGCGTAGGCGGCGGAGCGGGAATGATCGGAGAGCCCGAGGTACTCCATCCCCATCCCGCGGGCCGTCTCCGCCATCTCCTCGATCGAGCTACGGCCGTCCGACCAGTCGGAGTGGCAGTGGAGGATCCCGCGGAGGTCCTCCCGCGCGACGAGGGTCGGGAGCGCCCCCCGCTCGGCGGCCTCGATCTCTCCCTGGTCCTCCCGCAGCTCCGGGGGAACGAACGACAGTCCCAGCGCACGATAGATCGCCGCCTCGTCCTCGCAGGGGATCGGGCTCCCGTCGCTCTCCCGGGTGAGCGCGTACTCGTTGAGGCGCAGCCCCATCCGCTGCGCGCGTCCCCTCAGCGCGACGTTGTGGGCCTTGCTTCCCGTGAAATACAGGAGCGCGAACGGATAGGATTCCGCGGGGACGACGCGCAGATCGGCGTTCGGCCCCGCCCCGAGCCGCACGCTGCACTTCGTCGGGCCGCGCCCCACGACCTCGACGACGTCGGGGCCGGCGACGAACGCCTCCATCACCGCCTCGGGATCGGCCGAGGTGGTCACGAGATCGATGTCCCTCGACGTCTCGGTGCCCCGCCGCACCGAGCCCGCGACCTCGCCCCGTACGCCGGGGAGGCTCAGCAGGGAGGCGAGCAGCCGGCGTGCGGCGCCGAGCGCGACCGGCCGGAGATAGCGCCCGGCGTGACTCCGGACGCGCGCGATCCCTTCGAGGATCTTCTTCTCGCTGGCGACCCCGAGCCCCTCGAGCCCGCGAAGACGCCCGCCGGCCGCCGCCGCCTCGAGCTCGTCCAGCGTCGCGATGCCGAGCGCGAGGTGGATGACGCGGGCCTTCTTGGGGCCCAGCCCCGGGACGTGGAGCCACTCGAGAATCCCCGGCGGGAACCGCCGCCTCAGCTCCTCGCGGTAGGGCAGCTCTCCGGTCGCGACCAAGGTCGCGATCTTCCCCGCGAGCGCGCGGCCGATCCCCTTGACGGCACCCAGCTCGCCGCTCGCGACGAGGTCCTCGAGCCTTGCGTCCAAGCCGCGGACGATCCGGGCGGCGTTCGCGTACGCACGCGTCTTGAAGGGGTTCTCGCCGGCGAGCTCGAGCAGCAATCCGATCTCCTCGAGCGCGTCGGCGACGCCGGCGGCGTCGATCACCGGATCATCGCGTACCGGCAGAAGATCTCGCCGTCGATCACGTCCGCGGAGACGAGCGTCAGCCGCTTGCGCTCCGCCATCGTGAACCCGTCCCCCTCGCAGAGCGTGGGGGCCTCGCGTCCGCCGAGGAGCGCGGGGGCGATCGTGACGTAGACCTCGTCCACGAGGTCGGCCCGCACGAACCCCCAGTTGAGATCGCCGCCCCCCTCCACCAGCAGCCGCGCGATCCCTTCCCCCTTGAGCCTCCGGAGCAGCTCGGGCAGGTCGACCGACCCGCGCCCGACCGTCCAGACCCGCGCCACGTCCGCGAGCCGCGCCACGTTCTCCGCCGGGGCGTCCTCGACCGTCGCGACGATGTGGTCGGCCGCGCGCTCGTCGCGGAAGAAGCGGGAGCCCGGATCGACCGACGCGCTCCGCGTGACGAGGATGTTGACGAGACCGGGCGGCTTCCCGAGCGACTGCCGGTACGCCTTCATCTCCGCGTCGCGCACCTGCAGCGGCGGGTCGTCGGCCCTGAGCGTCCCCGCGCCGACGAGGACCGCGTCCGATTCGGCCCGCAGCCGGTCCATCGTCTTCTTGTCGCGGCGCGAGGTGAACTTCGGCTCCTCGCGACGGAACGACGTGATCTTCCCGTCCGCGGTCGAGGCCATGTTGATCGAGACGAAAGGACGATCCACGTTCGGCATTCTAACCGCCCCCAAAGGGCGACTTCAGCCTCCGGGCGTATCCTTCGCGGGTGAGTCGAGGACGGCGCGCGGCGGTCTGCGGGGCCCTCCTCGCCCTCACGCTCGCGGCGTACGCGCCGTCGCTGCGCAACGGGCTGACGAACTACGACGACGACGTCTACGTCACCGCCAACCCGCACGTCAAGCACGGCCTCGACGCCGAGGCGGTCCGCTGGGCGTTCACGACGACGCGAGCGGCCAACTGGCATCCGCTGACGTGGATCGCGCACACCCTCGACTGGAGCGCCTACGGAGCGCGCCCGCTGGGCCATCACCTGTCGAGCCTGCTCCTCCACGCGGCGAACGCGATCCTGCTGTTCCTCCTGCTCGAGCGGATGACCGCCGAGGTTTGGCCGTCCGCTCTGGTCGCGGCGCTCTTCGCGGCTCATCCGCTCCACGTGGAGTCGGTGGCGTGGATCGCCGAGCGGAAGGACGTCCTGGCCGCGCTCTTCTGGCTCCTCGCGGCCTGGGCCTACGTGACCTATTCCCGCGCGCCGTCGGCCCGCCGGATGGCGGTCGTGGCCGCGCTGATGGCGGCGGGCCTCCTGGCGAAGCCGATGCCGGTCACCCTCCCGTTCGCGCTCCTCCTCCTCGACGTCTGGCCGCTCCGCCGCACGGACGCGGGCTGGCGGCGCCTCGTCGCGGAGAAGATCCCCCTGTTCGTCCTCGGCGCGGCGTCGTGCGCGGTCACGCTCGCCGTCCAGCGGGCCGGAGGGGCGGTCGCGTCGTGGACGAGGATCCCGCTCCCGGAGCGCATCGGCAACGCCCTGTGGTCCTACCTCGCGTATCTGGGCGCGACCGTCTGGCCGAGCGGCCTCGCGGCGATCTACCCGTACCCGTCCGCGATCCCGTGGTGGCGATGGGGGATCGCGGCCGCGGTCCTCGCCGCGATCTCCGCGATCGCGCTCCGCCTGCGGTCCACGCGTCCGTGGCTCGCCGTCGGATGGCTGTGGTTCCTCGGGACGCTCGTCCCGGTGATCGGGCTCGTGCAGGTCGGCGTGCAGGCGAGGGCCGACCGTTACACCTACGTCCCGCTGATCGGCGTCTTCGTCATGATCGCGTGGAGCGTCCCCGCGCGGATGCGCCGGCGGCTCTCGATCCCCGCCGCGGCCGTCGTGGCGGCGCTCGCGGTCGCGACCGGCGTCCAGGCGCGGGTCTGGCGCGACTCGGCGACGCTCTTCGCGCACGCGCTCGCGGCCGCCGGGGGGAGCGCCACGGCGCACGTCAACCTGGGCGCCGCGCTGGAGGGGGCGGGCCGCGACGACGAAGCGCTCGGTCACTACGAAGAGGCGCTGAAGCTCGACCCCGGCTCACGCCCCGCCCACAACCGGATCGCCGGGCTCCTCGCGCGCCGCGGGCGCCTCGACGAGGCGGCCGATCACTACCTCGACGTCCTGCGGCGGATCCCGTCCGATCCCGAGACGCTGAGCAACTACGGGATCGTCCTCGCGAGGCAGGGGCGCCTCCCGGACGCGATCGACACGTTCCGGGCGGCTCTCGCCGCCGGTCCCGAGAACCCCGCGTCCGTCCACACGAACCTCGGCAACGCTCTTCTGCTCTCCGGCAAGCGTGTGGAAGCGATCGCCGAGTACCGCGAGGCCCTCCGTCTGGACCCGACGGACGAGGAGACGCGGGAGAACCTCCGCCTCGCGGAGCGGTCCGGATCCTCAGCTCACCCGTGAGGCGACGGTGAGCCCGTCGCGCAAGGGCACGAGCGTCATGACGAAGTCCTCGGCCCGGCGGAGCTCGCGCGTGAGCTCGAGCACCCCCCGCGTCGCCGCATCGGCGGACCCCGGCTCAAGCACCTTCCCCTGCCAGAGCATGTTGTCCGTGATGAACAACCCGCCGACCCGGAGCAGCCGGCGCGCGACGGGGAGCGCCTTCGGGTAGTGCTGCTTGTCGATGTCGCAGAAGACGACGTCGAAGGGCGGGACCAGCGACTCCGCGATCGCGAGCCCGTCCCCGACCTCGACGTGGAACCGGCCGGCGAACCCGAGCCGCGTCAAGAACGCCTGCGCCTCCGCGGCCCTCTCGGGGGATCCTTCCGTGAGCAGGACCGTTCCCGCCGGCCCGACGGCCCGGAGGAACCAGGCCGCGCTGTAGCCGAACCCCGAGCCGAGCTCGAGCACGCGCGACGCCGCGCACGAACGCGCGAGGACCTCGAGCAGCCGCCCGACCTGCGGGCCGACGATCGGGAAGCTCCGCTCGGCTCCCAGGCGCTCCATCTCGGCGAGCACCGGGTCGTCGTGCGCGGCGAGGCGGGCGAGGTACGTGTCGATGTCGGGGTGGACGAGATTCATCGGGATACCGCGAAGGACGCTATCACGTCCGCGACGCCCCCGGGGGGCGCACCCGCGAGAGGGCGATCGCCGCCCCCGCCGCCGCGGCGAACGCCCCGGTCCAGAGCGCCACCCGACCGCATCGCTCGAGGACGAGCGTCCCGAGCCACGGCCCGATCGCGAAGGCGATCGCCCACGACATCGAGTACAGCCCCATGTACTCCCCGCGACGGTCCGCCGGGGCGAGCTCCGCCACGAAGTTGGACATGCTGGGGAGGAGGATCATCTCGCCGATCGTCCAGACGACAACCGTCCCGGCGATGGCGAGCGGAGTCGTGCAGAACGCCATCGCACCGAAGCCGGCCGCGATGAACATCCCCCCCGCGAACAGGCTCCGCCGGTGCGGCCAGTGCGAGGTGGCGAAGTTGAGCCGGATCTCGAAGAGGACGATGAGCATCGTGTTGATCGTGAACATCCAGCCGAAGGCCGATGGCGGAAGCCTCAGGTCGCGAACGACGTCGAGCGGGAGCGCCCCCTCGTGCTGGAAGAACACCGCCGCCAGGGGGACGCAGGCGGCGAGGAAGAAGATCAACTGTCCATCCCGGTACCCGGGACGCGAGCCCGGGCCGCCCGCCGCACCGGACGACGCGGGCCCCGCATGCTCCGTCACCGCGAACCCCGTGAGCGCCAGAACCGCGAACGCGGCCAGCGAGGTCGCACCGTCCACGCGGAAGATCGACGGGAAGCTGACCTCCGCGAGATACCCGCCGACCGCCGGGCCGATGCTCATCCCGAGATTGATCGCCAGGCGGTTGACCGCGAAGGCCGCGCGGCGCTGCTCCGGGGGGGCGAGATCGGTGAGGACCGAGAGGCTCGCGGGACGGAACGCCTCCGTCGCCGCGGCGAGGGCGATCGTCGCGAGCACGACCCCCGCGGGGGAGTGGACGAGGGGATACCCGAGCATCACGAGGCCCCCGGAGAGGAGCGAGGCTTTCATCAGCCGCACGTGCCCCAGGCGGTCCGCCAGCCGCCCGAGGAACGGCGACGCGCAGAGCGCCGTGACGCCGTAGAGTCCCAGGGTCGCGCCGGCGTGCTCCGCGCTGAAGCCGAGGTGGCGGGTCAGGTAGAGGACGAGGAACGGCACCACCATCGTCCCCATCCGGTTGACGAGGGTGGCGGTGAAGTGGATCCAGATCGCGCGCGGCAGCGCCGAAAGCCCGCGCCACGGATTCCAGCGGGAGAGCGACGGGCTCATGCGCGCGCACGATACAATGCGCGCCGCGACCCATGAGCGACCTCCCCACGCGAGACGAGGCGTTGCGGCTCCTCCACGAGCACACGACGGGCGCCGGGCTGCGCCGGCACGCCTACGCCGTCGAGGCGGCCATGCGCGCCCACGCGCGCCGGCTGGGGGAGGAGGAGGACGCGTTCGGACTGGTCGGGCTGCTGCACGACTTCGACTACGAGCACTGGCCGAGCCTCGAGGACCACCCGTTCCGCGGGAGCGAGATCCTCGCGGAGCGCGGCTATCCGGACTGGTTCCGCCGCGCGATCCTCTCTCACGGCGATCACACGGGAGTGCCGCGCGAGACGCCGCTCGAGAAGTGCCTGTTCGCGGTGGACGAGCTGTGCGGGTTCGTCACCGCCTGCGCGCTCGTGCTCCCCTCGAAGTCGATCCGGGACCTCAAGGTCGAGTCGGTCCGGAAGCGGATGAAGGACAAGGCCTTCGCGCGGAGCGTCAAGCGCGAGGACATCACGTCGGGAGCCGAGGCGCTCGGGATGGACCTCGACGCGCACATCGGCTTCGTGATCGACGCGCTGGCGGAGGTCTGATGGCGATTCCGGGAGGCTCGGCGTTCGGCTACGCGAGGGACATCGCCGAGGGGTTCCAGGTGGTGACCGAGAGATCGTTCAAGGGGCTGACCCGCCCGGAGATGGACCAGCTCGCCTTCGAGATCGATCGCGCGCTCCGGGAGATCCGGGGGGACCAGCCGGCGGTGGACGACCTTCCGATGATCCAGGCGAAGAACCGCAAGATCCAGCGGCTCAACGGGGCGCTGACGATGATGCGGAGCTACCGCCAGAAGGTGAAGATCTAGAAGCGCAGCGTCAGGTCGAACGTCGCGCGATGCTCGGACGGATCGACCGCCGCGCCGACACGCAGGTCGGAGGCCGTCGTGCGGAACGTCGCGCCCAGACGGCCGCGCGTGTCCGCGCTGAGCGCCATCCGCCCCGCGGCGACCGGGAGCGAGACCTCGGCCCGGGGCGCGCGATGGGAGAATCCGAATCGAAGCCCGGCCCCGTTCGTCTGCTCGCCGCGTCCGACGATCGCGCCTCCGCGCCCTCCGGAGAGCGGCACGAACCAGGTGTCGAGGGAGAAGGTCTGCACCGCGTACCGCTTCAGAGCGCTCTTCGTCGCCCGGGCCGCGTCGCGCTGGACGCGGTCCACGACCTCGCGGTCGCGCGTCCAGGGGTTCGCCACGGGGCTCGCGTAGTCCGCCGCCGCGGCGCCGTCCCGCTGCATCAGGACCGCCATGCGCGGCGCGAGGAAGCTCTGCAGGAAGCCGCGGCTCGCCGGGGGGGCGACGCGCGGGGCGAGCGGGGCCGCCGGCGGGTCGCCGGCGCGCGCGGGGATCGCCACGAGCGCGAGCGCCGCCGCGGCAGCCGCCGACCGCAGGAGCCGGTTTCTCATGACGAGGTGGATGTACGCAAAGATCGGGGCTGCCGCCACCCGGGTGCGAAACGCCGCGGAAAAGTCACAGCAGCCGGTCAGCGGGATGACGAATTCGTCATCGCATCCACGGCTCGGAGAGCGGGCTCGGCGAACCGCTGCGGGATCAATCCCCCCGCTCCGGCGACGATCGCGCAGGCGATGATCGCGGCTGCGAGCGGCGCGGGGACCGTGAGCGCCGGTCCCTCGTCCCGCACGATGAACATCCAGCGCGCGATCGTCAGGTAGTAGAAGAGCGCGACCACCGCGAGCAGCGCGCCGATCGTCACGAGCCACCACAGTCCCGCGTCCGCCGCCGCGAGGAAGACGTACATCTTCCCCCAGAAGCCGAGCGCGAACGGGATCCCGCCGAGCGACAGGAGGAAGACGAGCATCGACGAGGCGAGGACGGGGGAGCGCCGGACCAGGTTGCGCGCGCCGTGCAGCGTCGGCTCCTCTCCCGCGGCCTCCATCGCCGCGACGACGAGGAAGGCGCCCGCGTTCGC
Source organism: Candidatus Polarisedimenticolaceae bacterium (assembly GCA_035649595.1). GTDB lineage: Bacteria > Acidobacteriota > Polarisedimenticolia > Polarisedimenticolales > DASRJG01 > DASRJG01. The sequence goes on along the minus strand of DASRJG010000063.1, from coordinate 10,028 downwards.
CGCGAGATAGGCGACGAAATAGAAGAGGGAGAGCCCGGCGGCCAGCCTCGTCCCCGCCGCGAGCGCCGCGAGGACGTAGCCGATCTGCGCGATCCCGGAGTACGCGAGGAGCCGCTTGAGGTCCCGCTGACGGAGCGCGAGGAGGTTCCCGACGAGCATCGTCCCGCCCGCCAGCACCGCGATCCATGAGCCCACGGGGATCCCCGCGGGGCCGAACATCTCGAACACGAGCCGGAACAGCGCCGCGACCGCGGCCGCCTTCGGCGCGACCGACAGGAACGCGACCACCGGCGCCGGCGCGGACTGGTACGTGTCCGGGGCCCACAGGGAGAAGGGGAAGGCCGCGAGCTTGAAGCCGAAGCCGGTGACGACCAGGGCCGCGCCGAGCCTCACGATCGGGTCGTGCGGCCAGGCGGCGACCCGCATCCAGAACGTGGTCCCCGTGCCCGCCGCGAGCAGCGCGATCCCGAGCAAGAGCACGGCCGACGAGACGCTCCCGAAGAGGAACATCTTGATCGCCCCCTCGGCCGCGGTGCGGCGCTCCTTCTCGAGCGCGGTGAGGACGTACAGCGGGAGCGAGAGGAGCTCGAAGGCGACGAACAGGGTGAGCAGCTCGCGCGCCGAGACGAGGGCCATGCCGCCGACGGTCGCGAACAGGAGGAGCACGAGCGCCTCGCCGGAGCGCCACGCGATCCCGCGCGCCCGCGTATGCGCGTGGAGGCCGGCGACGGCGAGGAGCGCGGTCGCGAGGAGGATCCGCTTCACGAGGAGCGCGAACGGGTCGAGCACGAAGGCGTCGGTCAGCGACCCCGGCAGGGGGACGCGCTCGGAGCCGAGCAGGATCAGAACGAGCCCGGCCGCGGCGAGCGCATAGAGCCCGCCGCGACGTCCCGCCGACTCGCGCGCCGGCTCGATCAGGTCCCAGGCGAGCACCAGGAAGGCGAGCGCGAGCGTCGCGATCTCGAGCGATGCCGGACCGAGCGCCATCGATTAGCCCCCGAGCCGCATGAGGAGCTCGCCGACACCGGCGTTGAGCGGCCGCAGGAGGAGTCTCGGCCAGACGCCGAGCAGGACCAGCGCTCCTCCCAGGATCGCGAAGCCGACCCACTCGGCCCCCCGCGCGTCGCGCAAGCCGGACGAGCGAGCGGGCTCGAGCGGTCCGAGGAAGATCGTCCTCACCGCGCGCAGCACGTAGAGCGCGGTGACGAACGCGCCGATCAGCGCGGGGATCAGCCACCACGCGTGGCTCGACGTCCAGGCGCCGAGGAAGACGAGCAGCTCGGCCGTGAATCCGGCGAGCCCGGGAAGGCCGAGCGACGACAGCCCGGCCAGGACGAAGAAGGTCGCGATCCCCGGCATCCGCGCGGCGTACCCGCCCATCGCCGTCATGTCGCGCACGTGCGAGATCCCGTAGACGAGGTTGACGAGCGCGAAGAACAGGGCGGTCATCACGCCGTGGGCGACCATCTGATAGACGGACCCGGAGAGCCCCGGCTCGTTGAGCGCCGCCATCCCCAGCATCACGATCCCCATGTGCGAGACCGAGGAATAGGCGATCAGGTACTTGATGTCGGTCTGCCGCCCGGCGGCGAGCGCGCCGTAGACGATGTTGACGACCGCGATCCCGCCGACGAGCCACGCCAGCTCCGCCCCCGCCGCCGGCAGCAGGCCGAACCCGAGGCGGAGCACGCCGTAGGCGCCGAGCTTCATCAGAACCCCGGCGTGCATCATCGATCCGGCCGCCGGCGCGGCCGCGTGGCCGTCGGGGGACCAGGTGTGGAACGGCCAGATGCCGGCGAGCACGCCGAAGCCGACGTAGAAGAGGAGGAACGCCGAGCGCTGGACGCCGACCCCGAGCCGCTCCGCCGCGAGCGTCGCGTAGTCGAACGTGCGCCCCCCCTCGACCCAGAGCAGGAAGATCCCGACGAGGATGAACGCCGACCCCGCGAGCAGGTACAGCGTCAGCTTCATCGCGCCGTACTCTTTCCTGCCGACGCCGATCTTCGGGAATAGGGCGGCGAACGGACCGCGTCCCTCGATCTCCATCGACGATCCCCAGATGCCGATGAGCACGTACATCGGCAGCACGGCGAGCTCGTAGAACAGGAAGAACACGAAGAGGTCGAGGGAGACGAACACGCCGTAGACGCCCGTGACCAGGAGCGCGATGAACAGGAAGAACTCCTTCTCGCGCTCGGCGAGGGACCACGAGACGAACAGCGAGGTCAGATGGATGATCGCGGTCAGGAACACGAGCGGCACGGCGATCCCGTCCACACCGAGGCGGAAGGCGAGGCCGATCTCGGGGATCAGCGGCACCGTCTCGAGGAACTGGAACCCGCCCGCCCGCGGGTCGTAGCGCGCGAGGAGGAGGAGGCTCCCGGCGAGGGGGACGAGGGCGCCCGCGACCGAGACCCAGCGGATCGCCCGCGCCGCGCGCGCCGGAAGGGCGAGGATCGCGGCCGCGGCGAGGAGCGGGCCGAGGAGCGTCGCGGACAGGATGTGCGTCATGCGCCCCACGCGAGCCAGGCGAGCAGGACGAGCCCCGCCGCGACGGCGTAGAGAGCGTCCTGCACCCGGCCGTTCTGGATCGCACGGAGCCGTCCGGCGGCCCCCCACGTTCCCCAGGCGAGCGCGTTGACCGCGCCATCCACCACGTAGCGGTCGAGCCAGGCGATCCCCCGGAACACCCCCGCGTGGAGCACGCGGTACCCCCACTCGAAGGGCGCGTCCAGATACCAGCGGCGCTCGAGCGCGCGGATCAGCGGGGCGAGCGGTCCGCGCGCGCGGATCTCGAGCGCTCCCCGGCGGAAGGCGACCCATGCGGCCGCCGCCCCGCCGAGCGCGGCGAGCGTCCCCAGGATCGGGACGACGACCGGGGCGTGCTCCTCCGGGGCGGCGACCAGCCGCGAGACCGTCGGACCCGCGATCCCGAACGCGAGGGCGGGGACTGCGAGGACCAGCATGGGAGCGGTCATCGCCGGCGGCGGATCGTGCGCCTCGCGGGACGCGCCGGACCCGGCGCCGACGAGCGCGATCAGGAGGGCGCGCCCGATGTAGAACGCGGTCAGCGCGGCGGTGCCCACCAGGATCGCGAAGCCGACCGGGTGCCCGCCAGCGAGAACGGCCGCGAGCACTTCGTCCTTGGAGAAGAACCCGGAGGCGGGGAGGATCCCGGCGAGGGCGAGCGCGCCCGCCGCGAAGCAGGCGGAGGTCACGGGCATCGCTCTCACGGCCCGCCCCATGGAGAAGATGTCGTTCGTGTGGAAGGCGTGGATCAGCGATCCCGCCGCCAGGAACAACAGCGCCTTGAAGAACCCGTGCGTCAGGAGATGGAAGTAGGCGGCCGCGGCGCCGCCCGAGCCGACGGCCGCCATCATGAAGCCGAGCTGGCTCACGGTCGAGTGGGCCAGGATGCGCTTCAAGTCCCGCTCGACGAGCGCCATCGACGCGCCGAGGAGCGCGGTCGCGACGCCGATCGCGAAGACCGCCTCGGCGACCGCCGGGGTGAGCGCGAGCAGCGGAGCGACGCGGATCATCAGGTAGACGCCCGCGGCGACCATCGTCGCCGCATGGATCAGCGCGGAGACCGGGGTGGGCCCCTCCATCGCGTCCGGGAGCCAGACGTGGAGGGGCGCCTGCGCGCTCTTCCCCATGGCTCCGGCGTAGATCCCCAGCATCCCCAGCGTGAGCGCCCCGCCCGCGATCGCTCCCGAGGAGGCCTTCGCGAAGAGCTCGGCGAAGGTGAACGTGCCGGCGGCGGACCAGAGCACGACGATCCCGAGCGCGAACCCGACGTCCCCCAGGCGCGTCGTCCAGAACGCCTTGAGCGCCGCGCGCCCGGCGGCGGGCCGGTCGAACCAGAACCCGATCAGCAGATACGAGCCGAGGCCGACGAGCTCCCAGCAGACGTACGTCTGGAGCAGGTTGTGCGCGAGGACGAGACCGAGCATCGCGAAGGCGAACAGCGCGTGGTACGCGAAGTAGCGTCCGAGGGAGGACGGCGGCTCGCCGGCCATGTAGGCGAGCGAGTAGACCTGCACCAGCAGCGCGACCAGGGCGACGAGGACGGCCATGGACGCGGAGAGGCCGTCCACCAGCAGACCGAAGGGGATCGCCGGAACCGTGCCGAGCGGCATCCAGACGAGCTCGAATGCCGCCGGGGCGGGGGGAGCCGCGGTGACGAACGGCGCGGCGAGAGCGGCGGCCGCCATCAGGGCGACGGCCGTGCCGGCGATCGCGACGAAGGCCGCCGGGCGCCCCGACCGGCGCAGCGGCGGCACGAGCCCGATCAGGGCGAGCGCCCCGAGCGGTCCGGCGAGGACGGTCAGCGCGAGGGGGAGCACGTCAGCCGTCGAGCTCCGAAAGCTCGTCGAGCAGCACGCGCCCCGGCATCCTCGAGGCGAGGAGCACGAGGGCGAGCCCGACCGCGATCTCGGCGACCGTGATCGCGATGCCGAACAGCGCGAGCACGACCCCCGCCAGCCAGCCTCGCGACCAGGCGACGGTGACGACCGCCAGGTTGACCGCGTTGAACATCAGCTCGATCGAGAGGAGCACGGCGATCGCGTGGCGCCGGGCGAGCACGCCGAACAGCCCGATCGAGAACAGCGCCGACGCGACGAGGAGGAGGGCCGGCGCCGTCACGACGCGCGTTCCCTCCGCGCGAGGAGCAGCGCGCCGAACACCGCCGCCAGCAGCAGGACCGACAGGAGCTCGAACGGGACGAGGTAGTCGCCGAAGAGCGCGAGCCCGACGTCGCGGCCGCTCTCCAGGCCGCCGACCCCGGGGCCGGCAGGGAGCGTGCCGATCGCCGAGGCGAGGGCGGCGAACACGGCGAGCGCGAGCATGCCGGCGGGGAGCGGCTTCCGGAACCGCGCCGCCGGCTCGTTCGCCCCCGCGACCACGAGGGCGAACACGACGAGCGTCAGCACGCCGCCGGTGTAGAGGAGGACCTGCACCGCCGCGAGGAGCGGGGAGGTCAGGAGGAGGTAGAGCGCCGCGGTGGCGAGGAGCGAGCCCGCGAGCGCGAACGCGGCGCGGATCAGGCTCCTCGCGGTCACGACGGCCGCCGCGGCGCCGAGCAGCAGGACCGACAACGACCAGAACGCCGCGTCCCTCACCCCCCGGCCTCGGGCCGGGGCGTTCCGCGGGCGGGATCGGTCCACTCGCGGATCCTCGTCGGCGTCGCGTGCGAGGCGAGATCCGGCCGGTCGAGCAGCCGCCGGCCGTTCTCCATCAAGCGCTCCTTCGACAGGAACAGCCCTTCGCGGGTGGAGGCGGCCGGCGCAAGGTCGCGCGTCATGACGATCGCGTCGGTCGGGCAGACCTGGATGCACAGCTCGCACTGCATGCAGGCCTGGTAGTCGAGCGTGAAGAGGTCGCAGTAGGTCGCGCCGATGCCGTTGGCGCGCGCCTCCCCCTTGCGGAGCGTGACCTGGATGATCTCCGAGGGGCAGATGTACTCGCACAGCCGGCAGCCGATGCAGTTCTCCTCGCGGGTCGCCGGATCGAAGGTCAGCGCGAACGAGCCGGCCCGCCATTGCGCGGGGATCGTGCGCTTGCGCCGGGGATAGGGGATCGTCGTGGCCGGCCGGAGGACGCTCCGGAGCGTCGTCCCCATGGCGCGGAGCGTGCCGCCGACGATCGACGCGAGCCCGGCCACGCTACCCCCGGACCACCCACCAGGCAGCGGCCAGGAGGCTCGCGAGCGAGGCGGGGAGGAGGACGAGCCAGTTGAGCCGGAGGGCCTGGTCGATCCGCATCCGCATCAGGCTCCAGCGGATCCAGAGGACCAGCACGAACAAGGCGGCGGTCTTCGCGATCAGCCAGACGAGCCCGGGGACCGGAGCCGGACCGAGGTAGCCGCCGAGGAACACGGTCGCCCCGAGCGCGCAGATCGCGAGCGTGTGCGCGTACTCGCCGGCGTAGAACAGCGCGAACTTGATCCCCGAGTACTCGACGTTGTACGCCGCGATCAGCTCGGACTCCGCCTCGAGCAGGTCGAGCGGGGACTTGTTCCCCTCGGCGAGCGCGCAGACGAGGAAGATCCCGAACGACGCCTGCCCCACGAGCGGGTACGCCGCGAACCAGAGGCCGCGCTGCGCCTCCACGACGTCGGTCAGCCGCAACGATCCGGCGAGTACGGCGGGGACGAGGAGCGCGACGATCATCGGGATCTCGTACGAGGCGACCATCGCGACCAGCCGGAGCGCGGAGAGGAGCGCGTACTTGTTGTTGGACGACCAGCCGGCGGCGAAGACGCCGAGGAGCGTCAGCGAGGCGAACGCCGTGAAGAAGAGGAACGAGTACGGATGGTCCACGGGGGCGACGCCCTGCGCCACCGGCACGAACGCGAACCCGACGAGCGCCGGGACGACGACGAGGAGGGGTCCCAGGTTGAAGAGCAGCCGGTCCGCGGCGCGGGGGGTGATGTCCTCCTTGACGATCAGCTTTGCCACGTCGGCCAGCGGCTGGAGCCATCCGTGCGGGAAGCCGACCTCGTACGGTCCGATCCTGTTCTGCATCCGCGCCGCCACCTTGCGCTCGAGCCAGGTCATGTAGGCGACGATCGTCATCGCGACGCCGAGCACGACGGCGGAGAACGCGAGGGCGCCGAGCCAGCCGGTCATCGCGCCCTCACCGGTCGACGTCCCCCATGACCGGATCGAGAGAGCCGAGGATCGCGACCACGTCCGCGACCAGCCCTCCCGGGAGGAGGTGCGGCACCACCTGGAGGTTGCGGAACGACGGCGCGCTGATCTTCAGCCGGTACGGCTTCGCGCCGCCGTCGGAGACGATGTGGAACCCCAGCTCCCCTCGCGGGGACTCCACGGCGACGTACGCCTCGCCGGCGGGGAGCTTCGTGGCCTTCGGGTTCTTCAGAGGCTTGCGCGAGAAGATCGGTCCGGCGGGGAGCCCCTCCACGATCCGGCGCACGATGCCGAGCGATTGGACGATCTCGTCCATCCGCACCTGGAACCGCGCCTCCGCGTCGCCGGCGGCGCGGATCGGGATCTCGAACGGGAGCTCGTCGTAGGCGTCGTAGGGCGCGGCGCGCCGGACGTCGAAGCGGATCCCCGAGCCCCGGAGCGTCGGACCGGTCACGCCGATCCCCATCGCGAGGTCCTTCGGGATCACGCCGACGCCCCGGGTCCGCTCGCGGAAGATCGGCGTGCCGCCGGAGAGCGCCGCGAGCGAGGGGAGGGCCGCCTCGATCTCCGCCGCGAGCGCGCTCGAGCGCGCGGCCGTCTCGGCATCGAGATCGTACCGCGCCCCACCGATCATGTTGACGTTCGTGTGGAACCGCGTGCCGGTCAGCGACTCCATCAGGTCGAGGATCTTCTCGCGCTCGCGGAAGCAGTACATGTAGAGGGTGGTCCCGCCGCCGAGCGCGCCCCCGAGGTCGAGGCCGAGCGTGCCGAGCCAGACCAGGTGCGAGGCGATCCGCTGCCATTCGGCGACGAGGGCGCGAATCCAGCGGCCGCGGCGAGGGGCCTCGATCTTGCCGAGCGCCTCCGCGGCGAGGACGAAGGCATGGGAGTTCGCGGTCGGGGCGAGGTAGTCGTCGCGCTCGAACACCGGGGCGAGCTGGTCGTACGCGAGGTGTTCGGCCAGCTTCTCGACGCCGCGGTGGAGGTAGCCGATCGACGGGACGGCGCGGACGACGGTCTCCCCCGACAGATGGAGCACGATCCGCAGCACGCCGTGGGTCGAGGGGTGCTGCGGCCCCATGTTCAGCGCCAGCTCGCCGAACTCCCGCTCGACGACCCTGACCGCGGACGCGCTCACGGCCGGTACCCCCAGGGCGTCTCGATCGCGAAGTCCTTCCGGAGCGGGTGCCCGACGTACTCGTCCGGGAGGAGGATGCGCCGCGGGTCCGGGTGGCCCCGGAACGCGATCCCGAACAGGTCGAGGATCTCCCGCTCGTGCCACTCGGCCCCCGCATAGACGAACGCGAGCGAGTCGATCTCCGCGCCGTCGCGCTGCACCCGGACGCGCACGAAGAGGGTGTCGTTCATCTCGACGTCGCGCACGGCGTGGGCGACCTCGAACCGTCCGTCCCGCTCGAGGGCGGTGGCGGTGACGTAGGACCTGTATCCGTAGGTGTCCCGGAGCGCGCGCATCGCGGCCAGGAGCGAGGCGGCGGGGAGCGACACCCCCAGCGGAGCCGGCTCGGCGCCGAACCGGACGCGAAGGGCCTCGACGATCTCAGGCGCGGGCACGGTCCCCCTCCATGATCTGGCGTTGGAGCGCGAAGATCCCCTCCATCAGCGCCTCGGGGGTCGGCGGACACCCCGCGACGTAGACGTCCACCGGGATCACGTGGTCCACGCCCGGCACGACGGAGTAGACGTTCCGGTAGTGGTCGCCGGAGTTCGCGCAGCTCCCCATCGAGATCACCCACTTGGGGTGGGCCATCTGGTCGTAGAGCGTCCGGATCCGCGGGGCCATCTTGATCGTGACGGTCCCCGCGATGATCATCACGTCGGCCTGGCGCGGCGTGGGGCGCAGGATCACGCCGAACCGGTCCAGGTCGAACCGGCCCGCGAACGTGGCCATCATCTCGATGGCGCAGCAGGCGAGCCCGAAGGTCAGCGGCCAGAGGCTGGACTTCTGCGCCCAGTGGAACAGCGCGTCCGCGCGGAGGAGCGCGACGCCGCCCCCCGGGAACCGGACGACCTCCTCGGCGATCTCCTCGAGCGCGGTCCCGGCGGGAGGGCGCGGCTGACCGACGACCGGGAGATCCTCCGCCATCAGCGCGACCAGTCGAGGTCGCCCTTCCGCAGGGCGTAGATCCAGCCGACGAACAGCACGGCGACGAAGACGACCATCCCCCAGAACGCGATCGCGCCCGAGGACCGGAGCGCGAGCACCCACGGGAACAGGAAGGCCGCTTCCGCATCGAACAGGATGAAGATCAGCGCGATCAGGTAGAACCCGACCGGGCCTTCGCGCCAGGCCGGGCCGAACGGCGTCTCCCCGCACTCGTACGTGTCGTGCTTCGCGCGGCGGCTGGACACCGCCCGATGACGGATGACGGACGAGACGGCGATGAGCCCCCCGCCGAGGGCGAGACAGAGGAGAACGTGGGCGACGAGCCCGACGTACGGATCGCTCACGGCGTGACGTCGGCGAGGACCTTCCACGCGCCGGCGGCGTCCTTGCGCCAGACTCGAAGGAAGCCGAGCTTGTTCGCCCCCGGGGACGCGTCGGCGCACGTCCCGTACGCGTAACCGAGATCGCCGCCCGCCGCGCCGACGACCCGATCCGCGACGCAGGAGACCCGCCGGAGATCGGACGCGAGCAGGGGCTTGGCGTCGTCGAGCGAGGACGACGGCGCCTTGTCCGCGCGATAGACGCGGATCCCGTGGTCGGCCTGGGCGAGCACCGCCGCACCGAGCCCCTTCGCCGCCGCCGCGCCGAGCTTCCGCTCGGCGGTCATGATCCCGCCGCGCGCCCGGGCGGCCTCGGCAGGGCCCGGGGCGGTGGCTCCGCGCGACGGCGCTCCGTCGGTCACCGTCGAGGGGATCGCGAACGTGAGCGACGTCGAGATTCCGGAGTCCACCGCGACCTTCCACGCGCCACCCGGCTCGCGCCGCCAGATCGAGAAGAACCATCCCGTCATCTTCAGCCGCGGCTCCTCGGTGCGACGGAGCTCCCACGGCCCGGTCGAGATCGCGAGATCGCCGGCCGACGCCACCGCGACCCAGGACGGGCCCCACGTAAGCGTCGCGCCGGCGTTCGGCTTCCCCTCGTGCAGCGGGCGCGCGGGCGTGGGGACCGGCTCGAAGGCGATCGCGTCCTCCGTCAGGTACTCGAGGAACGCCGTGTGCTGGCCGTGGGCGAGCGACGCCGCGGCGAACGCGCGCTCGGCGGCGACGACCTGATCGAACGGGGAGAGAGCGGCGGTCAGGACGATCGCGGCGAGCATCCTCAGAATCCTACCTTGAATCCAAGCTCGACGGACCGCGGCGGGCCGGCGAGGCCGATGACCCGGCCGAAGTTCGAGGCGAGCGCGCGCCCCT
>DASRJG010000062.1:0-10716 GCA_035649595.1 Candidatus Polarisedimenticolaceae bacterium | reverse complement strand
GAGCGCGTCGCCCGCGAGGTGGGCGCCGACGTCGTGCACTCGCACTGGGGGGATGCGGGATGGCGCGACGTCGCCGCGGTCCGTCGCGCCGGGGCGCGTCACGTGGTCAGCTTCTACGGGAAGGACGTTCAGTTCCTCCCGAAGCAGGACCCGCGGTGGAACGACCGGTTCCGCGCCATGTTCGAGGCGGTCGCGCGCGTGCTCTGCGAGGGGCCGCACTTCGCGTCGACCCTGCGGGGCATGGGCTGTCCCGCGGACAAGCTTCGCGTCCAGCCGCTCGGTGTCGACACGCAAGCGACCCGCTTCGAGCGCCGCGCGCGACGCCCCGCCGAGCCGCTCAAGGTCTTGGTCGCGAGCTCGTTTCGTGAGAAGAAGGGGATCCCGGATGCGATCGACGCGGCGGGAGCGGTCGCCCGGGAGATGGGCCGCGTGACCCTGACGATCGTCGGCGACGCGAGCGACGATCCGAGGAGCGTCGTGGAAAAGGAGAGGATCGCCGCCGCGGCGGCGCGGCAACGCGACGTGCTTCCGATCCGGATGCTCGGCTACGCCACGCACGAGGAGCTCCTCCGCGAGGCGTACGGGCACGACGTCTTCGTCGCCGCGAGCCGTCATGCGGCGGATGGGGACAGCGAGGGGGGCGCGCCCGTCGTCCTGCTCGACATGGCGGCGACCGGGATGCCGATCGTCGCGACACGTCATTGCGACATTCCGGCCGTCGTCCCGGAGGGACGGGCGGGGCTGCTCGCGGACGAAGGGGACGTCACCGGGCTCGCCGCGGCCTTGCGCCGGATCGCCTCCGAGCCCGATCTTGCCCTCCGGCTCGGCGAGGGGGCGAGGCGCCACGTCGAGACCGCCCACGACGTCCGCGTGCTGGGCGCGGCGCTCGGTCGGATCTACGCGGAGCTCGCGACGGCATGAGGCACTTCTTCGACTGGCTGGAGGAGGAAGGAGGGGGCGCGGAGCGTCCGTGGCTGATCCTCGGCAAGGGGCCGTCCTTCTCCGAGCGGGACCGTTACGACCTGTCCGGCTACCGGACGCTGGCGCTCAACCACGTCGTGCGGGAGGGCCGGGTGGACGTCGCGCACGCGATCGATCTCGACGTGATCGAGACGGCGGGGGAGGCGATCGAGCGTCAGGCTTCCGTGCTGGTCATGCCGTGGATCCCCCATGTCAAGAACCGGGCGGGGACGCGCGATCTCGCGTCGCTCGCGGCCGAGCTCCCCGCGCTCGTCCGGCTGGACGCCGCGGGGCGTCTCCTCTGGTACGACCTCTCGACGACGCGGAGCCACAGGGGAGGGCGGCCGGTCGTCCAGGCGCGCTACTTCAGCGCGGAGGCGGCGCTGTCCCTCCTGGCGCTGGCGGGCGTACGGCACGTGCGCTCGCTCGGCGTGGACGGCGGCGCGGCGTACAGCGCTGCTTTCGACGACCTGAGCGGCGTCACCCGCCTGAACAACCGGCACGCCACCTACGACCTGCAGTTCGAGGGTCTGGCGAGGACGATCATGACCACCGGCGTCGACTACGCACCCCTCAACGTCCCCTCCCCGGTCAAGGTCTTCGTCGGCAGCGAGCCGGCGCAGCTCCTCGCGGTGCGCGTGCTCGAGCACTCGATCCGCAAGCACGCCAGCATGACCGTCGAGGTCACGCCGCTGTACGAGGCCAGGATCGACGCGCCCGCGCCGAAGGATCCCGCGAACCGCCCGCGGACCCCCTTCTCGTTCCAGCGCTTCGTGATCCCTCGGCTGTGCGGATTCGCCGGCCGGGCGATCTACGTCGACTCGGACATGCAGGTCTTCCGTGACATCCGCGAGCTGTGGACCCTCCCCTTCGACGGGGCCGACCTTCTGGCCGCCCGCGAGCCGGGCGAGAGCGGTCGCCGGCCGCAGTTCTCGGTCATGCTGCTCGACTGCGCGGCCCTTCGGTGGGACCTCGCCGAGATCGTCGCCGCGCTCGACGACGGCCGGCTCACCTACGAGACGCTGATGTACGAGATGAAGGCGGCGCGCCGGATCCGCGCGGCGATCCCGCCCGAGTGGAACTCGCTCGAGCGCTTCCAGGAAGGCGCGACCCGGCTCCTCCACTACACGGACATGCCGCGCCAGCCTTGGCTCTCCCTCGCGAACCCGCTGGCGCACTTGTGGGTGCGCGACTTGATCGACGCGGTCGAGGCGGGGGCGATCCCGAAGGATCTGATCGCCGAGGAGGCGGCCCGAGGCCACGTGCGCCCGTCCCTCGTCGCGCAGGTCGAGCGCCGCATGCCGGAATGCGACCTGCTCCCCGGAGGGGTGCGGGAGCTCGATGCCGGGTTCGTCCCGCCGCACGAGGCCGCGGGGCTCGGACGATCGCGACGGGGCCCGATCCGGATCTTGCGCGCGGCCATCCGGCAGCTCTACAGGGGGTCGCGCCCGAGGGCCTAGCGCGACGCGTAGAGGAGCACGCGCGCGCCGTTCCGCTCCTGGCGGCGCTCTACGATCTCGACGCCCGTGAGCCCGCCGTCCCGGAGGACCTCCACCAGGTCCTCGAGGACGAGCCATTTCGACTTCGGCGACATCCCGGAGAACACATCGGCGCGTCCGAACTCGCGGTAGCGCTTGTAGCGGAAGCTCGCCCCGCCGGTCTCGTACCTCTCGGTCGCTTCGTAGGGCTCCGCGACGTGGGTGTCGAGCATCAGGACGGTGCGCGTCCGCCGCGCGATCGCCGCGAGATGGGCGACGGGATCGGCGAGGTGGTAGAGGACCCCGACGTGATGCACGACCTCCGCCTCGGGGAGGCGGGCGAACGGCTCCGGCTTCTCCACGTCGCACACGAACACGCGGGGATGGAACCCGAGGAGCGCGGTGCGCACGATCGTCTTGACCACGTTCTCCACCCGCGCGTCCACGGCCGTGACGTCGCGCGCCAGCCCGCAGAGCCCGGCCGTGTGGACCCCTTCGAAGCAGCCGATCTCGAGGACCGAACGTCCGGAGAGGTCGAACCGGCGGTGGAGCGCCACGATGCGCGGGTCGGGGATCGCCTGGGGCGCATCGCGCTTTCCGACGCCGGCGGCCTCCCCGAACCGGCGCCCCACGGAATCGACCGTGAAGCAGTTCCACGGGAGCAGCGCGTTGACCTCGGCCAGCTCCTCGTCCGACAGAGCGTCGAGCTCCGGCGAGGCCACGGCGGCCTTCGGCCACCCGCGCAAAGGCAGGTCCGGCTTCGAGGGACGCATCCCGAGCCGCCGGAGCACGCCTCGAAACGTCGGGCTCATCGCTTCCCCCCCTCGCGCAGGATCCCGGCCAGCCTGGGAAGCGCGAAGCGCAGATCGTAGGACGACGCGACCAGGGCGCGCCCTTCACGGCCCATGCGGGCGCGAAGCGCTCCGTCGTCGCGGAGCGTGGCGAGCGCGCGGACCCAGGAAGCATGATCGTCCGCGAGGATGCCGGCGCGCCCGTCGCCAAGGAGATCGCGGTTCATCCCGACCGGGGAGGCGACCACCGGTCTTCCCGACGCCATGTATTGCAGGAGCTTGTACGCGCACTTCCCGCGCTCCCAAGGCGAGTCGGGGAGGGGCATGACGCCGACGTCGAAGCGCGCGATCGCGCGGGCTTCATCCCCCTCGGACCAGGGGAGCGCCTCGGCATCCACCCCGTCCCACGCGAGCGCCCCGGCGCCGACCGCGCGGAAGCGGACCGATCCGCCGGCGGCGACCTCGCGCACGGCCGGCGCGATCGCGTCGAGGTACCCGGCGGTGAGCGGCGTCCCGATCCAGCCGATCGTGAACGGGCCGGGGTCGCGATCGGCGGACGGCTCGTAGCGGCTCGTATCCACGACCGTGGGAAGGATCTCCACGCGGCGCGCGCCGGCCGCCCGCGCGTGGTCCGCGATGTAGGGGTTCCCCGCCACGACGATCGAGGCGCGCCGCATCACGCCGTCGAGCTTCGTCCCGAGCAGGCCGCGCACGAGCGACGACCGGTGCGCGTCGTACCGGTGGAACCAGGCGTCGTCGAGATCGACCACGTAGGGGGTTGCCGGGCCGAGCGCTCGCTCGAGGAGATCCGGGATCCAGGGGAAGGCCTCCTTCTCGAGCCACACGAGGTCGAACTCGCCCGCGCGCGCGAGCGCGCGCCTCGCGTACGCCGCCGCAACCGCGGGGAGGGAGGGCGCCCGTCCGGCGTAGCGCCGCCGGAGGAACGCGTCAGGGAGCAACGGCGCGATCGTGACGTCGATGCCCGCGGCGGCGAGGCCGGGGACGAACTGCTCGAAGCGGAGCCGGCTGGAGGCGCCGAGCCGGGTGTAGCGCGTCAGCGCGAGGACCCGCACGTCAGCGCCCCGCGGTCTCGACCGGCCCGCGCCCGGTGAGCGCGGCGCGCCAGAGTCGCGCGAACCCGCGGACGGTCGTCCCGATCTCGCCCCACCGTCCCGTCGCCACGGCGCCGGCGGCCCGCGCCACGGGCTCCACGAGGAGCGTCCCCGCGGCGAGCCCCCACGCCACCACCGGGGGGAAGTGCTTCCGTCCGTAGCGCATGCGGCTGTGCAGGCTGTAGTAGAGACGGGCCGGCTTCACCTGCTCCGAGACCCCTCCACCCTTGTGGAACGCGCTCGCGCGGGAGAGGAAGACCGTCCCGAACCCGGCCTGTTTCGCGCGCAGCGTGAGGTCGAGGTCCTCGAGGTAGACGAAGAACCGCTCGTCGAACCCGCCGAGACGCTCGAACAGGGAGCGCCGGACGAGGAAGACCGCCCCCATGACGTGGTCCACCTCGCGATCCTCCGCGTGGTCCCACTCGGTCATCACGTGCGACGGGAACAGGCGGGGCGCCAGACGGTCGAGGCCGACCATCTTCGCGACGAAGTGACGCGGGGCCGGGTGCAGGGTGCACGACCGATGGGTGGCGCCGCGCTCGTCCACGAGGCGCACGCCGCAGATGCCGATCGTCGCGTGAGCGGGATCCTCGAGGAAGGCGACGGCGGTGTCGAGCGCGTCGGCCGCGAGTCGGGCGTCCGGATTGAGGAAGAGGAGGTAGCCGGCGCCGCTCCCGGCCGCCCCTCGGTTGCACGCGGCGGCGAAGCCGCGGTTCGCCTCGTTCCGGATCACGGTCAACGGAAGCCCGAGAGCGTCCGGCAGGTCGGCCGAGCCGTCCGTCGAGCCGTTGTCCACCACGACGACGCGGTCCAGCGCGTGGGCGGCGCGCGACGCCGCCGCCACCGAGCGCAGGCAGGCGCAAAGCTGCGCTCCGGAGTTCCAGTTGACGATCACGATGTCGAGACGGGGGAGGCTCAACTGGCGGACCTTGCAATTAGGATGCGCAGTGTACACGGACTGGACAGCGCGAGCCGCGGACACGACGTTTGAGGCTCGTCGCTGCGGGGGACCATGTCCAAGGGGCTGCTCCAGATCCTGACCCTCGTCCTCGGCGCCGGGCTGTCCTGGTGGCTCACGCCGCGCGTCCGCGAGGCGGCGCTGCGCTTCGGCATCGTCGACCGGCCCGACGGCCGGCTCAAGCAGCAGGACGAGCCGGTGGCCTACCTCGGCGGGCTCGCGATCTACCTCTCGTTCCTGCTCGCGCTGGCGCTGACCGTGCCGTTCAGCCGTGAGACGCTCGCCCTGCTTCTTGCGGGATCGATCGTCGTGCTGATCGGGCTGGTGGACGATCTCGGCTCGCTCGCGCCCTGGACGAAGCTCGCGGGGCAGGCGACGGCGGTCGTCGTCCTGGTCAAGTCGGGGATCTACATCAAGCTCACCTTCATCCCCGAGCCGCTCGCCATCTTCCTCTCGATCGTCTGGCTGCTGGCGTGCACCAACGCGTTCAATCTGATCGACATCATGGACGGTCTCTCGGCGGGAACGGCCACCGTCGCCTCGATCGCGCTGATCATCGTCGCCAACATGGCCGGGAAGCACGCCTCGGCGTTCGTGCTCGCCGCGCTCGCCGGGTCGTGCATCGGGTTCCTCCGCTACAATTTCCAGCCGGCCCGGATCTACATGGGGGACTGCGGCAGCCTGTTCCTCGGGTTGATGCTGGGCGCCACCGCGATGAACAACGCGTACACGCAGACCAATCGGCTGGCGGCGGTGGCACCGGCGCTCATCCTGGGCGTCCCGCTCTTCGACATGTTCTTCGTGATGTACGTGCGCCGGCGGCGCGGGATGCCGCTGATGCTCGGGAGCCCGGACCACGTGGCGCTGCGCCTCCGGAAGTGGCGGCTGACCACGCGCCAGACCGTCCTCGCCTCCTACGCCGCCACCGCGCTCCTCGGCGCGGCGGCCCTCGCGATGAGCTGGGCCACTCCGGCGGTCGCGGCCTGGATCCTCGTCGGCCTCGCGCTGGCGGCGCTGGGGCTCGCCGCGTGGCTCAAGACGATCGACATGACCCTATGATCGTGATCCTCGGCGGGGGGCTCGCGGGGCTCGCCACGGCCTACTTCCTCGGAGACGCCCCGCACGTCGTGCTCGAGGCGGAGGACACGCCCGGAGGGCTGTGCCGCTCCCGCGAGGTCGCCGGCTTCGTCTTCGACTACACGGGGCACCTCCTGCACGTCCGCGACCCGCGCGTGATCGCCCTTCTCGACAAGCTCTGGCCGGACGTCTTCGAGGTCGTCGAGCGGCGCGCGTTCATCCGCACGCGCGGAGCGACGCTCCCGTTCCCCTTCCAGGCGAACCTCCACGGGCTGCCGAAGGAGGTGATCGCGGACTGCATCCTCGGCGCGGCCGAGGCGCTCGGACGCGAGGTCCCGGACGACGCCGCGCTGTCGTTCCGCGACTGGTCGCTCGCGGTGCTCGGCCGCGGGATCAGCGAGGCGTTCATGTTCCCGTACAACGCCAAGCTGTTCCGCCGCGATCCCGCGGAGATGACCGCCGACTGGGTCTCGTGGGCGGTGCCGCGCCCGAGCCTCGCGGAGGTCGTCCGCGGCGCGCTCGGCATCGAGAACGCCCGGATGGGGTACAACGCGACCTTCCGGTACCCGAAGCGCGGAGGAATCCGGGTCGTGCCGGACGCCTTCGCCCGCAGGATCGGGACCCTCCGCACCGGCGCGCGCGCCGCGTCGGTCGATCTCGAGGCCCGGCGCGTCACCCTCGCGTCCGGAGACTCGGTCGCCTACGATCGGCTCGTCTCGACGATCCCCCTTCCCCAGCTGCTCCGGATCGCGCGCGGCGGAGGATTCGACGGCGCGGCGATGGCCTCCCGCCTCGACTGGTCGATCGTCGGCTGCCTGAACCTCGGGATCGCCCGCGCCGGCCTCGGGAACGGCGCTCACTGGGTCTACTTCCCCGATGCCGACGCGCCGTTCTACCGGGTCGGCTTCCCGCACGCGATGAGCGCCGGAGTCTGTCCGCCCGGGACGTCGTCGCTGTACGTCGAGTTCGGTCTCGCGCGGGACGATCCCTTCCGCGCCGAGGCGCTCGAGGCCGCGGCCCGGGCCGCGCTGATCCGCGAGGGTGTCCTCCGCGAGGACGACCGGGTGCTCGCGCGCGATTGGATCCGGATCGATCCCGGCTACGTGATCTTCGACCGCGCACGGCAGGAGGTCGTCCGCGAGGCGCTCCCCCTTCTCGCGTCCAGGGGGGTCGCGACGATCGGCCGGTACGGCGCGTGGACCTACTCGTACATGGAGAGGGCGATCCTCGACGGGCTCGAGACCGCCGAGGCCCTGCTCCGCGAGCGCTGAGCGCCGCGCCGTGTGCGGGATCTGCGGCGTCGTCGCCCCCACGGGCGCGCCCATCGACCCGGAAGGGGTGCGCGCGATGCTCGACGCGCTGACCCACCGGGGGCCCGACTCCTCGGGGATGATGACCGCCCCGGGGATCGCCGCCGGCATCCGCCGGCTCCGCGTGATCGACCTGGCCACGGGCGATCAGCCGATCGCGAGCGAGGACGGGCGCGTCGAGGTGGTCTTCAACGGCGAGATCTACAACCACCGCGAGCTCCGACGGGAGCTCGAAGGGCGCGGACACCGCTTCAGGACGCGCGCGGACACCGAGGTCCTCGTGCACCTCTGGGAGGACCTCGGGCCCGCGATGCTCCCGGCGCTGGACGGGATGTTCGCGTTCTGCCTCGTGGACCGGGGCCGGCGCGAGGTGTTCCTCGCACGAGACGCCCTCGGCGTGAAGCCGCTGTTCCTCCGCGAGGTCGCGGGGCGCATCGTCTTCGCGTCGGAGATCGCCGCGCTCCTCCGTTATCCCGCCCCCGCCGCGACCGTCGATCCCGTGCGTCTCGTCGATCTCGTGGCGCTCCAGTACGTCCCCGGCGAGCGGACGCTGTTCCGCGAGATCCGGAAGCTGGCGCCGGGGCACGCGCTGCACGTCCGGGAGGGGAGAGCGGAGATCGCCCGGTGGTTCCGGCTCCCGGACGTGGACGGCGACGACGGTTCGTCTCTCGAGGACCGCGCGGCACGGCTGCGCGAGCTGCTCGTGGAGTCGGTCCGCGCGCAGGCGGCGGCGGACGTTCCCGTGGGCGTGTTCCTCTCCGGCGGGGTCGATTCCACCGGCGTCGCCGCGTTGCTCGCGCGATCCGCGCCGGGACGGGTCCGATCGTTCGCCGTCGGCTTCGACGGAGCGCGCGCCGAGGACGACCGTCGCTTCGCCGATCTGGCCGCCCGCGCCCTCGGCACCGAGCACCACGAGCTCGTCGTGACGGCCGACGAGATCGCGCGCCTGCTGCCGGTCGCGATCGCCCACCTCGAGGAGCCGGTCGTGGACCCGGCGCTCCTTCCGACGTGGATCCTCTCGCGGTTCGCCCGCGAGCAGGTGACGGTCGCACTCTCCGGCGAGGGCGCCGACGAGCTCTTCGGAGGCTACCGCCGTCACCTGCTCCAGCAGCGCCTCGGATGGATGCGGGCCCTCCCGGGTCTTTCGCCCCTCGCGCGGGCGGGGCGGAGGCTGGGTCTGGTACCCGCGCGCTTCGGCCAGGCGCTCGAGGCGATCGGCATCCGCGACCCGGTGCGGAACCACCTGGAGTGGTCGCGGACGATCGCCAGCTCGCTGGCCGGGACGCTGTTCGAGGAGGACGTGGTCCGGGCGTTCGAGCGGGACGCGGACGAAGCCTTCGCCCCCTACTTCGAGCGGGAGCCGGAGGCCCTCGCCGCGCGGCTCCGCGCCGACCTCTCGGAATGGCTGCCCCACGCCCTTCTCGCCAAGGTGGATCGCGCCTCGATGGCGCATTCGCTGGAAGCGCGCGTGCCCTATCTCGGCCTGCCGGTGGTCCGATTCGTGGCCGCGATCCCCGACGATGCGAAGATCCACGGGGGAGAGACGAAGCGGATCCTCCGGCGCGCGCTCCGGGACGACATTCCGCAGGAGATCCTGCGCCGTCCGAAGCGCGGCTTCGACCTGCCGCTCGCCGCATGGATCCGCGGACCGCTGCGGGCGCTGGCCGCGGCCCGGTTGGACGAGCGCTCGCTCGCCCGTTGGCCGGGGCTCAACGCCCCCGAGGCGGCGGGGCTCTTCGCGCGTCACCTCGGCGGGTCGCAGGACTTCGGTCTCCCCGTGTTCCTGCTGCTGTCGATCAGCCTCTTCCTCGAGCGCCATGGCGCGTAGCCGTCCGGTCGTCGTCCATCTGATCACGCGCCTGGAGCTCGGCGGAGCGCAGCAGAACACCCTCTACTGCCTCGAGCACCACGACCGCGAGCGGTTCGCGGTCGGCTTGTGGGCCGGGGCCGGGGGGATCCTCGACGAGCGGGCTCGGGCGATCCGCGACGCCGACGTCCGGATCCTGCCGTGGCTGCGGCATCCGATCGCCCCCGCGCGCGATGCCGCGGCGCTGTTCCGGCTCGCTTCGATGCTCGACGGAGTGGACCTCGTGCACACGCACTCGTCGAAGGCGGGGATCCTCGGCAGGGCCGCCGCCCGCCTCGCGGGCACGCCGGGCGTCGTCCACACGGTGCACGGCTGGAGCTTCAACGAGACGCAATCGGCCGCGACGCGTCGCGCCTTCGTCGAGCTGGAGCGGCAGGCCGCGCGCGCGACCGATCGGATCGTCTGCGTGTCCGCCGCGGACCGGGAGACGGGGCTCTCGCTCGGGATCGGCGAGCCGTCACGGTACAGGATCCTCCGAAGCGGCATCGATCGATCGCTCTATGCGCAGCAGCCGGGTGCGCGTGAAGCCGCGCGCGCGGCCCTGGGGTTCGGGCCCGGCGACGTCGTGGTCGGGTCGATCACGAACCTCAAGCCCCAGAAGGCGCCGCTCGACTTCATCGAGGCGGCCCGGCTCGCGATTGCGAGGGAGCCGCGGCTGCGGTTCTTCGCGGCGGGGGACGGCGAGCTGCGGCGGGCCGCGGAGGAGCGGATCGCGGCCGCCGGACTCGGCCACGCCGTGCGGCTGCTCGGGTGGCGCGAGGACGTCGCCGAGCTCCTGGCGGCGATGGACCTCTTCGTGCTGACGTCGTTGTTCGAGGGGCTTCCCAGGGCCGTTCTCCAGGCGATGGCGGCATCCGTCCCGGTGATCGCGACCGACGCCGGCGGAACGTCGGAGGTCGTGGGGGACGGGGCGGGGATCCTGGTCCCCAGGGGAGACCCGGCCGCCGTCGCCGAGGCGATCGTGTCGCTCGCGGCCGACCCGGCGGGCCGGCGGCGCCATGCGGCCGCCGGCGCCGCCCGGCTGGGAACGGAGTTCGACATCGCCTCGATGGTCGCGCGGCTGGAGGACCTGTACGAAGAGGTGCTCTCGACAGGCCCGGCGAAACGGTCCGCCACGCCGACGTGGCAGCTTGGCGGAGTTTCCGCCAGGCACTAGATTCGAG
>DASRJG010000061.1:0-3918 GCA_035649595.1 Candidatus Polarisedimenticolaceae bacterium | reverse complement strand
CACCGCGCCGAGCGCCTTCGCCGCGCGAAGCCGCACCTCGGGAACGTCGTCCTCCAGCGCCGCGGCGAGCCGAGGCGCCGCGCGCGCCGCCCCGGCCAGGCCGAGGTGCTCCGCCGCCTCCGCCCGGCGCCACCACCGTGGACTCGACAGTCCGACGACGTAGCGATCGACGAGACCGAGCTCGTCGAAGGCGCGCCGGAGCCGGTCTCGCTCCACGCCGCGGACGCGTTGGACGTGATCGAGCAGGATCGCCTGGACGACGGGCTCGTCCCCCGCGGTCACGCCGCCGCCCAGCGCCGCGAGGATGGAGACCTGGCCGCCGTGAGCGTAGTCCAGGACCAGCGGCTCGAGCGCTCGCCGGCGCCGGCGACGACGCTTGTCGCGTAGCTCGCGCCAGGCCTTTCCGAGGAGGATCGACGCCGTCAGCGCGAGGAACGACAGCGCCACGAGCACGATCGCGACGACCAGCGCGCCGCGCATCAGGACCGCCTCGGCTCGAGCAGCTTCCGCACGCGGGCCACCAGCTCGCGCGCGTTGAACGGCTTGACGACGTACTCGTCGGCGCCCTGCTCGAATCCCCGGACGATGTCCTCCTCGCGGTCGCGCATCGAGAGGATCAGGACCGGGAGCCCCGCGACCCGTGGGTCGTTACGGATGGCGCGGAGGACCTCGTAGCCGTCCCGGTAGGGCATGACCAGATCGCTGACCAGCAGATCGGGTCGCACCGAGATCGCGGTCGCGACCGCGTGCTCGCCGTCCTCGGCGACCAGGACCTCGTAGCCGCACTCCTCGAGGAGCGAGACGACGAAGCGCCGGGTGACCGGGTCGTCCTCGGCGACGAGGATCCGCTTCGCCGCGGCCACGCTACCCTCCCAGGGCCCATCGGAAGCGCACCCCGAAGGTGCGCGCGTTGAACCCCGGGCCCGACGCCGTCGAGGAGTTGCCAACCCCCGCGTACGCTTGGAAGGTCAGCGACCGGGAGAGCGGGCGTGCCGCGAAAGCGTAGAGGTTCCACAGGGCCTTCCCCGAGGCGTCGTCCCCGTCGAAGGTGTACGACTGGACGCCGGCCTCCCCCGACGCCTCGTACTCCCACCGCGAGGCGCCGATGGTCCCGTCCGATCGCAAGGAGGCCAGCACCGCGTTCAGGCCCTGGGGGTCGAAGTACCCGTGGTCGAGATCGTCGGAATAATCGAGATAGCGCGCGATCCCTCCCGCCATGAGCGAGCGTCGGCTCCATCGCCAGACGTACCACCCTCCGGCGTCGAGCCCGACGCGGGCGTTACCGTCGCTGAAATCGCCGTACGAGGCGTTCGTCTCGACGCGCACGTGGGGGGCGGCCATCCCCCAGGCGCCGAACGCGAGCGTGGTGATGTCGATGTCGTTGTCCAGGATCTCGGGAGAATAGAGGAGCGGGTCGCGGGCCACCGAGGCCCGGGCGTCCCAGCGGCCGATCGGGAAGGCGTAGGACACGCCTCCCGTACCGGTCGTGCGCTCGCGATCGGAAGGATCGGTCAGTCGCGTGACGCCGAGCCGCGCCTCCCCGCGATGCCGGCGGGAGGGGGTCCAGCCGAGAACCGCGTAGAGCGATTCCGCATCCGCGCTCTCGCCGGCTCCCCCCGCGGACGGGCCGCGTAGGTCGGAGTGGGCGACGCCGAAGCGGGCATCGAGACGCGCCGGGAGGGCGAGACCGCCCTCCAGACGATAGGTGTTCATGCGGATGTCGTCCGAGTCGCTCGATCGATCCCAGCCGATCTGGATCCAGGGCGCCCGCGCGCGCCGCACCTGGGCCGCGAGATCCGCGACGTCGCGATCGTCAGGGTACGCGGCGCTCAGCCGTTTGGATCGGTCCTGGGCGGCGGACGAGTCGCCGTCCTCGAGCTCGAGGTAGGCGAGGCCGAGCTCGGCCTCCTTGAAGTCCGGCTGCGCCGCGAGCGCCCGCTCGTAGTACGGGCGTGCCTGCCCGCTCCGGCCGCTCCACGCGTACGCCTGCGCGGTCCCGCACAGCGCCCACGGCTCTTTCGGGTCGATGCGCAGGACCTTGTCGAAGCTCTCGATCGCTTCGTCGTAACGGCGGCTCCACAGGAAGACCTTCCCGCGCTCGAGCAGGACCTTCGCATTCGCGGGCTCGACGGCGAGCGCGCGGTCGTAGCGGGCGAGCGCGTCGTCGAACCTGCGGCTCCAGGAGAGGAGCATGCCCGAGCGCAGCAGGGCGTTCACGTCCGACGGGTTCGCGGCGAGGATCTCGTCGAAGAGGGCGAGGGCCCGCTCCGTGTCGCCCGCCTCGAACGCCTCCTGCGCCGCTTGGGGGTCCGGCGCGCCGAGTGCCGGTGACCCTCGCGAAAGGAGCGCGATCGCGAGGAGACCCGCGAGCAGGACGCGCTCAGCGGGCATCGACCGGCTCGTGGCCCGGGACCGGATCGGGGATCCGCCGCAGCCCGTCGCGGATCGCCGCGGCGCCGTGCTTCAGCTCGCTCCGGTACCGTGGAACGTCCCACCGCTCCCACGTGAAGAGCGGCGCCGGATCCCCCGCGGCGGGGAGGCGCGAGAGGGGCTTGCGCGCCGCGCTCGCGGGGTCGCGTGCGAAGGCGTAGATGCGGAGGCCGTCCGTGGCGATCGTGTCGAAGGGGGGATCGTGGACGGCGGGCTGGTGGAGCACGCGCCGCGAGGAAGGATCGGTCACGTTCAGCAGCGCCCAAGGGAGTCTCAGCTCGATCGTCCCCGTCGCGGCTCCGACGGCGAAGTCGGTGAGCGTGTCGAATCCCTTCGCGTCGGGATCGAGCGACCCCTGCCTCAACGCGCCGCGATCGACGCGCAGGGCGGGGTACCGCGTCCCGTCGCGCCCGATGCGCTCGCGATTGGTCTCGAGCATCAGATGCACGAACGACGCGGCTGCGTCCCGCACGGGCGGAGAGGCGACGGGACCGCTGTCGACCCGCGCATACGGCTCGTAGGGCTCGATGACGGTGACGAAGCTCGCGTCGCGCCCCGCCAGATCCACCAGGAACTCGACTCCCGTGGCGGTCGATGCGTTGCCCGCCTCGGGAACACGCGTCGCGCCGCGCGCGGGGTCGTAGGTGTCGATCGCGATGGTGTACGCGGTCCGTGTCCAGTCCGGAGGCTGCGGACCGCCGTCCGTACGGAGCAGGAGATAGAGGTAGCCCTCATCCGAGGCCGCTCCGACCTCCCGCAGCCGCGCCCATCCCTCCGCGCGCCCGGAGGCTCCCGCGAGGTAGGGACGCGTCGGCCAGTCCGCGGGATCCCCGTCCACCCGTCTCGGTGTGGAGGGCCGGTTGGCGATCAACCCGTAGGACTGCTCGGGGCTCTGCGCGTCGAACCAGAGCCGGCGGCGCTCGGCGGGAACCTCGAGGGGCGAGGCGGACCAGGTTCCCTTGAACCACTCGTCCATGAGCTCGAACAGGATCCCGCCCGCGAGTCCCTTCTCGTGGATCGCCCCCATCATCCGGGAGAGCAGCTCCCCCTGCCGCCTCTCGTCGATCCCTCCGTGATGCCATCCCTCGGGCTGGATGTGAGCGACGCCGCGGCTGGTGGAGATGCCGAGCTCCGCCACCAGCACCGGCTGACGCCCGTGGTAGCGCTTGAGATCCGCGAGATAGGCCGCGTAGCGGCTGGGGCCGAGGCTGTCGCCGCCTTCCGCGAGACCGCGCTCGAGGTTGAGGAAGTCCGGGTAATTCGGATAGATGTGGTAGGCGGCGAAGAAGCCGGCCGGCATGGCGGCGGTCGGCTCGATCTTGGTCGCGTCGAGCGCGACCGCGTCGTTCTCCCATGGGGCATCGCGGAGCGCTTCCTCGTATGGAAGACCGTAGACCCTGCGCCAGCGATCCTCCTCGTCGCGATTCGACTCGGTGTCGTGGCGAAGCGGATCGAGCGTCGGCCAGTTCGCGAACGCCAGCGGGTGGA
>DASRJG010000060.1:0-25691 GCA_035649595.1 Candidatus Polarisedimenticolaceae bacterium | reverse complement strand
CGGCCCCCGCCTCGGCCGCGCGCTTCGCCCCCTCGATCGTCGTCCGCGTGTCGTTCGTGCCGCACCCGGCGACGATCGGGACCCGGCCGCGGGCGACGCGGACGGCGGTGGCGATCACGAGCGCGTGCTCGTCCGGGCGGAGCGTCGCCCCCTCTCCCGTCGTGCCGCAAGGCACGAGGCCGTGGATCCCGCTCTCGATCTGCCACGAGACCAGGCGCTCGAGCGCGGGAACGTCCACCCCGCCGTCCTGCCGGAACGGCGTCACGATCGCGGTCATCGCCCCGCGCAGCGCGATCGGTCGCGCTCCTCCGCTCATCGTCGTCCCCCTTTCCGGCGCGGCCGCCGCACCAGATCCTCGATCACCTCGTCGAACGCGTGGAGTCCCCGCCGTCCCCGGAGCCACTCGGCGGCCACGACGGCCCCCGTCGCGAATCCCGATCGTCCCCGCGCCGCATGCGAGAGCGTCACAAGGTCGTCGGGGCCGTCGAACCCCACGACGTGCCGCCCGGGCTCGTGTCCGGCGCGGACCGCGGCGACCGGGACGCCGGGCCCGAGGATCGCCGCGAGACGCCGCGCCGTCCCGCTCGGCGCGTCGCGCTTCGCCCGGTGGTGCCACTCGGCGATCCACGGGTCGAACGCGTCGAGCGCGCCGAACCGTCGCGCCGCCTGCTCGACGAGGGCGTAGAAGAGGTTCATGGCGATCGAGAAGTTCGGGGCGAGGACCGCTCCCGCGCGCGATGCGCGGGCGGCGCGGCCGAGCCTGGGATCGCTCGCGTCCCAGCCGGTGCTCCCGCACACGACCGGGATCCCGCGCGCGAGGAGCGCGAGCACGTTGTCGAGCGCGGCGTCGGCGTGGGTGAACTCGAACGCGACGCCGACCCCCCGCCATGCCGCGGCCTCGATCGAGCGGGCGACGCCGCGTCCGCGCCCCGAGCGCGACACGACGAGCGCGCGCACGTGCCCCCGCGCCGCCGCCGCGGCGTCCACGGCGCGGCCCATGCGGCCGTGGCCGACGAGCGCGTACTTCAACGCGCCTCCCCGTCCAGGAACTCCGCGTGGAGGGCGCGCACGCAGGCGTCGAGACGCTCCTCGGGCACCAGCGCCGCGAGGCTCGACGCGGACGACCCCATCGCGACGAGCTCGGGCTCGAGGCGCGCGACCGCCTCGAGGACGCGGGCGCGGACCACGCCTTGCGCCGCGAGGCCGGCGCCGACGACGCACACGACGCCGCGCCCCTCCCGCACCTCGACGCGCGCGTGGTCCGCCAGGCGGCGCGCGATGCTCTCGGCCTCCGGCCTGCCGGGGAGCACCAGAGTCACCGCGACTTCCGAGGCGACGACGAGATCGGGGGCGAGCCGCTCCTCCTCGAGCGCCCGCAGCACGCGCGGGAGGAAGGCGGGATCGGCGCGCAGGGAGCGGGAGGCGACGCGAAGCGCGGCCACCCCCGCGCGGCTCGCGACCGACGCGACCGGCGGCGCGCCCGGAGCCACCTCGTCCACGATGACGGTGCCGCGCCCCTCCGGGCGCAGCGCGTTGAGCACGCGCACCGGGATGCTGCGGCGGACCGCGGGGGCGATCGACGCGGGATGGAGCACCTTGGCTCCGTAGTAGGCCAGCTCCGCCGCCTCGGCGAACGAGACCGTCTCGCGGGTCCGCGCGCCGGGGACCCGCCGCGGATCCGCGGTCATCACCCCGTCGACGTCGGTCCAGATCTCGATCTCCTCCGCCCCGAGCGCCGCGCCGAGGACGGCGGCGGAGGCGTCCGAGCCCCCGCGCCCGAGCGTGGTCGTCCGTCCGTCCCGGGTCGCGCCCACGAACCCCGCCACGACCGGGACCTCCCCCGCCGCGACGAGCGGCGCGAGGGTCTTCAGCCCGCGGTCCGCGACCTCGTCGATCGACGGCTCCGCGGCGCCGTGCCTCTCGTCGGTGAGCACGACCTCGCGGGCGTCCACCAGGCGCGCCGGGAGCCCGCGGTCGGCGAAGATCGCCGTCGCGATCCGGGAGGAGAGGATCTCTCCGTAGGCGAGGAGCGCATCGGAGGACCGCGGCGTCCCCTCCCCCAGGATCCGCATCGAGCGCAGGAGCTGCCGCAGCTCCTCGAAGAGCGCGTCCACCGCGAGCCCGAGGTCGTGGCGGCGCTTGGGATCGTCCACGCCGCCGACCGCCCACCGGTGGCGCCGAACGAGGTCGGAGAGGATCGGCTCCAGGGCCTCGCGCTCGCCGGCGCGGGCGTGCGCCACGGCCCGCACCAGGAGATCGGTCACGCCCGCGAGGGCGGAGACGACGACGATCGGCTCGCGCGCGAGGCGCCCGCGAACGATCTCTGCGGCGGCGCGGATCCGGTCGGCGTCGGCGAGCGAGGTGCCGCCGAACTTCATGACGATCACGCGCCGGATCTCCGGGGGAGCATGCCGCGCGCGGCGAGGAGCTCGGCGTTGAGCAGAGCGCCCCCCGCGGCGCCGCGCTCCATGTTGTGCGAGAGGAGCACGAAGCGCAGGGAGAGCACGGGACAGGGGCGCACGCGCCCCACGACGACGGTCATGCCGTTCCCCTCGTCGCGGTCGAGGCGCGTCTGCGGCCGGTCGGGCTCCCGCCGGACCGCGATCGGCCTCGCGGGCGCGGTCGGCAGCCCGAGCGCCTCGACGTCCCCGCGGAAGGCCTCCATCGCGGCGATCGCGTCGGCCGGTCCCGCGGGCCGGGCGAGCTCGACGGACACCGCCTCGAGGTGCCCCTCCGTCGTCCCCACGCGGTGGCAATGGGCCGCGACCGCGATCGAGGCATCGAGGATCTTCCCGAGCTCGGCCTCGATCTTCTCCTCCTCGCCGGCGATGTACGGCACGACGTTGTCCAGCATCTCGATCGCCCGCGGACCGGAGAGTCCCGCCCCCGACACCGACTGAAGGGTGGCGACGATCGCGCGCCGCACGCCGAAGCTCCTGTGGAGCGGCGCGAGCGCGAGCGCGAGGCCGGTCACCGAGCAGTTCGGGTTGGTCACGAGACGCGGGCCGCCCCCGGATTCGGCTCCGAGCCGCGCGCCGTTGACCTCGGGGATGATCAGCGGGACGCCGGGCTCCATGCGGTGGGCCGCGCTGTTGCTGACGACGGCGATCCCCGCGCCGGCGAGCTCGGGCTCGATCTCGCGCGCGGGGCCCGAGTCGAGAGCGGACAGCACGAGATCGCATCCCGCGAAGTCGGACGGCGTGCAGCCGCCGACGGTCATCCGCGCGATCGCCTCCGGCATCGCGGTCGGGAGCATCCACCGCGCGGCCTCGGCGAACGTCCGGCCGGAGGAGCGTTCGGACGCGCCGAGCGCGCCGATGCGGAACCACGAGTGGGCCGAAAGGCGCGCGAGCAACCGCTGCCCGACGAGGCCGGTGGCCCCGGCGATTCCGACGCGATACGGTCGCACGTTGGCGTCTCCGGACGCGTAGTATACTCACCGACTTCGAGGTGATCGGAATGTCCGACTCGTGCCACGACGCTGACGACGGCGTGCGGGGCCCGATACCCCCGGGCCCTCGGGACACCGCCGACGATTTCTTCTGCCTCCGCTTCCGCGTCTGGTATCCGTCGTTCGACTGCGCGATCCGCACGCGGTACCGGACGTCGGCGGGCTGTCTCGCGTGCGACCAGGGACGATTCAACCTGAAGCGGCACGAAGCGGCCGTGCGCACGGTGCGGTGGCGGCTCGCGGCGGGCGACTGACCGGGTGTCGCGGCGCAAGCGGGGGATCGTCTTCGATCTCGACGGAACGCTGATCGACGGCTACGAGGGGATCGCGACCGCGGTCAACGCCGCACGCGCCGCGTTCCGCCTCCCGGCGCTCCCGGTCGATGACGTCCGCGGACGCGTCGGCGCCGGGCTGAGCCACCTGATGGCCGAGACTGTCGGCGCGGACCGGGTCGCGGAGGGAACGGCGATCTTCCGCGAGGCCTACGACCGGGCCTGCCTCGCCGGCTCGCGCCCCGCGCCCGGTCTCCTCGAGACGCTCGACGCGCTCCACGACCGCGGCTACGCGATGAGCGTCGCGAGCAACAAGCCGGCCGCGTATTCGGAGCGGATCCTCGAGGGGCTGGATGCGCGGCGGTACTTCCGGGCGATCGAAGGACCGGAGACCGCCGGCGCGCTGAAGCCCGACCCCGCGATGATCCTCGCCTGCCTTCGCGCGATGGCGGTGGCGCGCTCCGAGGCGGTCTACGTCGGCGACATGGCGCTGGACGCCGAGGCGGGGGTACGCGCCGGCCTGGACGTCGTCCTGATCGCCGGCGGCTCGAGCTCGCCGTCGGAGCTCTCCGCGACCGGCCGTCCCGTCGTGGCGAGCCTCGCCGGGCTCCTCCGGGTGCTGCCGTGACCCGCGCGTCCCGCGCGCGCGACTTCCTGATGATCGGCGGCGGCACGGTCTGCCTCGTTCTTGCGGCGGTTTTCTTCGCCGGCCGCGTCTGGTTCCGCGGGCTGTTCGTCGCCGCCCTCGAGCACGACCCGCTCCCCTTCGCCCTGGTGTTCCTCGCCGCCGGGGCGCTGCTGGGAATTCTCCACATCGTCTTGCCGAGACGCTTGCCCCCGGCGAGCGGGGCGACGTATAAGGGACCATCCGGCTCGTAGACCAAAAGGAGGCTCAGGCATGCGGCTGAAAACACCGATTGCAGTCGTGCTCGGCTTGACGCTCGCGGGCGCCGCGTTCGCGTACATCGAACCGCCGAAGTCGACGGACCTGGAGTACACACACGGTCCCGTCGCAAAGCGCCTCGTCATCAAGCACGAGGTACCGATGGGGCGGCCCCCGATGCCGACACCCGTTCCCCTTCCCCCGGGCTTCAAACCAATCAATCCTTCGGACACCATCCAGGCCTCGGCGGCCAGCGCCAACGGCCCGGTGCGCGGGGTCGGGGGTCCGGTCGCGATCGCGAGCGCCACGCCTCAGCAGAGCCTCGAGATGAGGCTGAAGTCGCTCGCCAGAGAGCTGCGGTAAGCCTTCCGCTCAGGAGCGGCCCGGCGCGGACTCGCGTCGGGCCGCGCGAACGAACGCCGCGCTCTCCCGCATCCGCCGCCACGCCTCGCGCCGATCGGGCGCATCCCCTTCCGGAAGGAGCACGAACCCCGAGCCGTCCTTGGCGACGAGGACCGCGGCCCCGTCGTCTCGGACCCAGACCGCCGACGCGCGCTGGGCGGACGGTCGCGGCAACGCCGTCCAGCCCTGCGAGGCGTCCGGGGTGAGCTCGGGCGCGCCGGCCGGCCGCCGCTCGAGCCGGCCGAGGAGCTTCCCCGCCGCGTCGACGAACGTCACCGGAAGACCGTCGGTCGCGCCGAGGTTGGCGACCGGCCAGAAGCCGCGCGGCACGTCCAGCCTCAATCCACCGACGGTCAGGTAACCCTCGACGAGGCCGAGCCGCTTCTGCTCGCTGGGGCCGAGGCGGTCGAACTTGATCCCGAGCGAGGCCGCGAGGTCGATCGGGGGAGGCGCCGGCGCGAGCCCCGCCTCGCGCCAGGTGACCGGGATCCAGAAGAGCGCGAGCGACCGCCACCCCGCGACGACCGGAAGACCGATCTCCACGCCTCGCCCCTTCGTCGCAAGCCGGAAGACGAGCCAGTCCCCTGGGAACCCGTCCTCCTTCCAATGGCTGACGGTGGCGCGCGAGGCTCCGGTCCACTCGGTGACCAGGTCGTCGAGCCGGGCCTCGTCGAGCCGCTCCGCGCGCGGCGCCCCGAGCGGAGGGCCGACGCCGGCGCGCCACGCCTCGTCGGGTGTGCCGAGGAGCGCGACGTAGCCCGCGCGCGTTCCGTCGCCCACCGCGACGCTCGCGCCGTCGCGGTCGACGAACCGGCCGCGGATCCACGCCGTCGCGGAGGGGACCGGGCGGGGAGGATCGATCCCGGCGTCGAGGCGAATCGCGCGGAGACCCGGCGGCAACCCGAGCGTGAACTCGGCCCCTTGGAACGATTCCCAGCTGTCGCGGCGCTCGTCCGCCGCACGCGGCGGGGCGTACAGGTCGGGGAGGATCGGCGGCGCGAGCTCCGCGGCAGGGAGCTCTCCGACGCTCGCGCGCCGCACGACCGCGAGGACCGCATCGCGCAGGTCGGGGAGCGCCGACGGGCCGAAGCCGGCGTCCCCCGGGACGCCGAGGGCCCCGAGCCGCCCCCGCTCCGAACGGTGCTCGCACCAGACCACGGCGTGCTCTCCGCCGGCGGTCTCGAGATCGGCGTCGCGGCATCCCCAGTCCCCGACCTCGGCCGGCCGCCCCATCGGGCGGAGCCCGGGGAGCGGCGCCGCGGCTCCGGTCCCCTCCCCCGCGAGCCGGTAGAACGCGACGACCGTATCGCCGGGCCACCGGCGGACCTCCAGCACCGGCGCTCCCGGCCCCTCGACGGACGCGACCTCGAACCACCGGCGATCGGTGAGCACGCGGAGTCCGGGGGTGGTGAAGCCGTAGGGACGGGCGGCGGCGAAGACCGCATCGAGGACCGCCGCGGACGACGCCCCTTCGGTGGCCGCTCGCCTCGCGGCGGCGAGGACATCGTCGGGGAGATCGGCGAGGAGCGCGGGACGTGGCGAGGGAGCCGCGACCGCCGCCCCGGCTGCGAAGAGCGCGAGGCCGGCGGCGGTCGCGAGCCTCATCGGGGAGCGCCCTTGAGCGTGCCCAGCTCGCGCTTGAGCCCCGCCAGAGTTCCCTCGAGCTCGCGAATCGTCTCCTCGAGCGCGAGCACGCGCCGCTCGCGGGCCGCGTCCTCGGGGCGCTGCACCTGGAACGGGATCTCGGCGATCACCGGCCTCCCCGCGCGCATCGCCTTGACACGGAGCACGCCGGCGCGACGGGCGAGCACGAGCCCGTCGAGATCCGCGACGGCCGCCGTCGGCGCGCCGTCGGCTTCGACGACGAGGTCGCCGGTGCGAAGGCGCCCGGCGGATGGGCCTCCGGCGCTCACGCGTGTGACCAGTACCCCGGCGCGCGCGCTGCCGCCGAGATGCGCTCGTAGCTCGGCCGGAACCTCCTCGAACCCCGCACCCAACGCGCGGTCGGCGGAGACGGCCCCCAGCGCCGCCAGCTCGAGCGCTCGCGCGGCGTCGGACGACGCGGCGCGCGGGGCGGCGGCGGGGAGCTCGAAGACGCTCCACGCCGGCGGGGGGGCGGACCCCAGCACCACCGGCGCGGTTCGCGACTGGCCGTCGCGGAGCACGGTGACGAAGGCGGTCTTCCCCGGCACCATCTCCCGGAAGGCCCGGCGCAGCGCCCCGCGGTCGCCGACGTCCGCGGCGTCGATCCGGATCAGGATGTCCCCGCGGGAAAGTCCCCCCTGAGCGGCCGGACCGCCGGGGACCACGTCGAGGATCTGCACGCCGCCATCGACCGCGTCCCCGAGGAACACCCCCAGCCAAGCCCGGCTCGGCGCCGCTTCGGGAGCCGCCTGAGGGACGGGAGGGGTCGCCGGAGCTGGCGGAGCCGCTGCTGCGGCCGCGAGCGTCAGGAGCACAGAGAGAGCGGTGGCCGTCATCTCGCAGATGGTACGCGCCGGCCCCCCGAAAGACGAGACCCGCCGCGGTGGCCGCAAGCTTGTTGACGCGGCGCCGGAGGCCGGGCCGGAAAGCGCGCGGCATCGGTGGAAATCAAGGTTGCGGCCACCGTGGGCGGAGAAGCGCCATCTGCCAGGTCCTGAGCTCGGGAACCGTCCACGGGTCCCCGCCCCCGACCTCCCGCCGCGCCATCTCCTCCAGTACTCCCCGGCTGGCCAGGATCGAGGGCTCCAGCTCCAGATCCCGCGCCAACACGTCGCGGACGGCCTTGCACCGCTCCACGCGGGAGGCGACCTGCGGGTCGAGCTTGGGCCGGACGCTCGGGAGGATCTCCGGCAAGCTCTCCTGGGGGGCCGCCGCGCCGCGCTGGGCGGCAGCGACCAGATCGTGCGCCGCCGGGGAGCGGAGGAGGAACTCCGGGAACCCGGCGACCTGCGCGAGATCGCCGATCGCGGCGGCCGGGCTCTTGGCGAGCGCCACCAGCACCTCGTCGCGGAGGATGCGGAACGGCGGCTTGTCCCGTCCGCGCGCCGCCGCATCGCGCCAACCCCAGATCTCCCGCAGCACGGCGAGCCCGGCGCGATCGAGGACACGCGAGCCTTTCGTCTTCCGGAAGGGCTCGGGGTCGTCGTCGCGCCGCTCTCGCCAGCGCACGCTCTCGATCCGCTCGCACTCCTCCCGCGCCCACTCCGTCCGGCCGAGGTGCGCCAAACGCTCGCGTAGGATCTCCGCGAGCGGAGCGAGGAAGCGCGTGTCGGCGACGGCGTAGTCGCGGAGCGCGGCCGTCAGCGGCCGCTTCGACCAGTCGGCGCGCTGGTGCGCCTTGTCGAGCGTGACGCGAAGGTGCTTCTCGAGGAGCGCGGCGAGCCCGAACGCGGGCTCCCCGGCCAGCCGCGCGGCGATCATGGTGTCGAACAGCCCCCGGACCTCGAACCCGAGGTCGCGATGGAGCAGCCGCACGTCGTAGTCGGCACCGTGGAGGAGCTTCTCGACCGACGGGTCCGCGAGCACCGGGCGAAGCGCGGCGAGGTCGATCGACGCGAGCGGATCGACCAGGGCATGGCGCGATCCGGCGCTGAGCTGGATCAGGCACACCTTCTCCCGGTAGTGGTGGAACGAGTCGGCCTCGGTGTCGACTGCGACCGGACCGGCTTCGATCGTCCCCAGCCAGGCGTCGAGCGCCTCGGTACCGTCGATCCACGTCGCGCTCATGGGCGGGGGACCGTAGCCGGGGGGGGACGGCGCCGTCAAGCGGCGGCGAGCCGCCCAAACGCGCTATCCTGCCCCCCTCGGGGGCGGGGTTTGTTTCGCCGGCCTTCGGAACCGAGCACGATGCAAGAGAGGACCGACATGACGACCTCGACCGCGACGGCCGACTCGATCCACTCTCTCGGCCTCGACGACGCGCCCCGCATCCATCGGAACGACCTGCCGCCGACGCTCTACGAGGAGACGATCCGGCGAGGGCTCGGCCGGATCGGCGTCGGCGGCGCGCTGGTGGTGGACACGACCCCTTACACCGGCCGGTCGCCCAAGGACAAGTTCGTGGTGCGGGACCCGGTCGGCGAGCCGCTGGTGGCGTGGGGCTCGGTCAACCAGCCGATGGACGCGGCGAAGTTCGACGCGCTGCTGGACCAGGTGCGCGGTCACCTCCGCTCGCGGGAGCTGTGGGTGCAGGACCTCCGCGCCGGGGCCGACCCCTCGCGCGATCTCCCGATCCGCCTCGTCACCGAGAGCCCCTGGCATGCGCTGTTCGCCCGCAACCTCTTCCTCCGTGTCGACGGGGACGCGCTGTCGGGGCATCGCCCGGAGTTCCACGTCCTCCACGCCCCGTCGTTCCAGGCGGAGCCCGCGCGCGACGGGACCCGCTCCGAGGCATTCGTCATCCTGAGCTTCAGCAGGAAGATCGTGCTCATCGGCGGGACCAAGTACGCGGGGGAGATCAAGAAGTCGATCTTCACGGTGCTCAACTTCCTCTACCCGCAGCGCGGCGTCTTCCCGATGCACTGCTCCGCGAACGTCGGCCGGGGCGGCGACGTCGCCCTCTTCTTCGGGCTGTCGGGGACGGGGAAGACCACGCTCTCCGCGGACCCCGACCGGCCCCTCGTCGGCGACGACGAGCACGGGTGGAGCGACGACGGCGTCTTCAACTTCGAGGGGGGCTGCTACGCGAAGGTCATCCGCCTCAACGCCGATCACGAGCCGGCGATCTACGCGACGACCCGGACCTTCGGGACGGTGCTCGAGAACGTCGTGATGGACGACGCCGGCCGGCTCGACCTCGACAGCGACGCGAAGACCGAGAACACCCGCTCCGCCTATCCGATCGACCAGCTCGCCAACATCGTCCGGGAAGGGCGCGCCGGGCACCCCCGCAACGTGATCTTCCTCACCGCGGACGCGTTCGGGGTCCTGCCGCCGATCGCGAAGCTGACCGCCGAGCAGGCGATGTACTACTTCCTCTCCGGCTACACCGCGAAGGTCGCGGGGACCGAGCGCGGCGTGCGCGAGCCCCAGGCGACCTTCTCCGCTTGCTTCGGGGAGCCGTTCCTCCCCCTCCCGCCGGGGACCTACGCGAAGCAGCTCGGGGAGCGGATCCGCAAACATGCCCCGGGCGTCTGGCTCATCAACACGGGCTGGACGGGAGGCGCCTACGGCACCGGCCACCGCATGGCGATCCCCCACACGCGCGCGGTGATCCGCGCGGCGCTCTCCGGGACGATCCCGGAAGCCGCGCTCGCGGCGGATCCGGTCTTCGGGCTGCGGGTCCCGGCCTCCGTTCCGGAGGTCCCGAGCGAGGTCCTCGCCCCGAGGAAGACGTGGGCCGACCCGGCCGCGTACGACGCCCAGGCGGCGAAGCTCGCCGGGATGTTCCGCGAGAACTTCAAGCGCTACGCCGGGGAGGTGGGCGAGGACGTCCTCGCCGCCGCCCCGCGCGGCTGACCGGATGAGGCGCGCGGCGCTCTTCTGTCTCGCGCTCGCCGCGACGCCCGCGTCGGCGGCCCGTCTCGCGGGCGTGGACGTGCCGGACCGGGCGACCGTCGGCGGCAAGACGCTCGTGCTCAACGGCACCGGGCTCCGCGAGGCGACCGTGCTCATGGTGGATGTCTACGTCGCCGGGCTCTATCTCGAGGAGGAGACCTCGGATCCTTCGGCGATCCTCGCGTCCTCCGCGACGAAGCGGCTGACGATGACCTTCGTCCGCAGCGTCGGTCGGGAGAAGCTCGCGGAGGCCTGGACCGAGGGGTTCGACAAGAACGCGGGGGACAAGAGGGCCGCGCTCGCGCCGTCGCTCGCGACGCTCAACGGCGCGATGGCCGACGTGAAGAAGGACGACACGATCGTCCTCACCTACCTCCCGGAGACGGGGGTGACGGTCACGGTGAAGGGGAAGGACGCCGCCGTGATCCCGGGGGAGGACTTCCAGCGAGTGCTGTTCTCGATCTGGCTGGGCTCGAGCCCTCCGAACGTCGGTCTGCGCGAAGGGCTCCTCGGGCGGTCGGGAGGGCGCTAGAGCGAAGGCGCCGCGAGCGTCGCGAGGATCGCCTTCGCGTCGGCGTTCGTGGGATCGACCCGGACCGCGCGCTTCGCGGCGCGCCGCGCCTCGTCGGGACGCCCCGTCCTCTGGGCCAGCCGCGCGAGCGCGACGTACGGCTCGGGGATGTTCGGCGCGATCCGAGCGGCCCGGCGGTAGCGGCGCCGCGCGTCGTCGAACCGCCCGTCGGCCGCTTCCAGGTCCCCGCGAGCCAGGATCGTGTAGGGCGTCGCGCGGCGGAGATCGGCGAGCGCGAGCGCGTCCTTGGCCTCCCGCTCCATCCCCAGCCCGAGGTAGAGCGCGGCGAGATTGCCGAGGATCACGGGGCTCCGCGGCTCGAGGGCGAGCGCGCGCCGGTAGGCGTCGAACGCCCCCTCGATGTTCCCGCGCCGTCTCCGGAGCACGCCGAGGTTCCCGTGCGCTCCCGCGAAGCCGGGGGCGAGCGCGACGACCGCGTCCAGCTGCCGCTCGGCCGTCGCGAAGTCGCCGGCGCCGAGCGCTTCGACGGCGCGGTTGTTGACGTACAGCGCGGCGAGCTCGAAGTCGTCGAGCAGCCGGATCCGCGGCGTCTCGTCCTCGCGCGTCCGGTAGAAGTCGAACACGATCGCCCGGTCGTGGAGCGGGTAGACCGCGACGACGTGCGCCGCGACGTAGATCAGGTCGCCCCGCTTCTCGCCGACGGCGCGCGGCGTGACGAAGCCCGCACGCACGCGGAAGCCCCGCGCCCGCGCCATCGCGATGAACAAGTTGGTGAACGCGACGCAGTTCCCCCGCCGCGCGGCGAGGGCCTCGGCGGCGGTGTAGGTCAGCTTCGCGTCGTAGTCGAAGGTGAACCGCGAGGCGTCGAACAGCGCCTCCTGGATCCGGCGGAGCTGGTCGACCGTGCCCGCCGGGCCGCCGGAGAGCGCGTCCGCCGCCGCCCGGATCTCCGGCGTGACCTCGATCGGGTTCGCCACGAGACCCGGGTCCACGCCCCGCCGGGCCAGCCCTTTCGACCAGGAGTCGGAGGCGGACGCGGCGCTCGCGGCGAGGACCGCGACGGCGAGGACGCCTGCGCGCGCGAGCCCGGTCACCGCATCACGCCCTCGGCCGCCGCTCCAGCGCGAGCAGCCGCTCCTTCCGCCATAGCCCGCCCCCGTACCCGGTGAGGGAGCCGTCGGACCCGACCACGCGATGGCAGGGAATCACGATCGCCACCCGGTTGTCGCCGTTCGCGCGCGCGACCGCCCGGACCGCCTCGGGCCTGCCGATCATCCGCGCCTGCTCGGCGTAGGAGCGCGTCTGCCCGTAGGGGATCGTGCGCAGCATGTCCCACACCGCGTTCTGGAACGGTGTGCCGACGACGTCGAGCGGCGTCGCGAAGGCGCGCAGCTCGCCGCGGAAGTAGCCGTCGAGCTCGTCCTGGATCCGATCGAAGTGCGGGCTGGTCCCTGGAACCGGCGACGAGCCGTGGACCTTCCGCACCCGGTCGAGCTGCGTGGGGAGCATCCGGCGGTCCACGAACTCGAGCAGACAGATCCCGCGCTCGGTCGCCCCCGCCAGCATCGGGCCGATCGGCGTCGTGATCCGCGAGACGCGGACCAGCGTGCCGCCCCGCGCTCGCGACGGCACGGTCCCGGTGAGCTTCTTGAACGCCTCACCGAATGCGCTCGCCGACTCCCAACCGGCGGAGAGGCCGGCGTCGAGCGGAGCGTCGCCGTGCGCGATCCGCCCGAACGCCTCGCCGATCCGGAGCGCCCGCAGGTAGGCGTGGAAGGTCAGCCCGTGCCGCTTCTTGAACCAGCGTCGGAGGGCCACGGGGTCCACGCCGCGCGCGCGCACCTCGTCGTCCGAGAGGCGGCGCGGCGGGTTCCTCGCGAGATCGGAAAGGAGCGCCGTGAACGAGGGCGGCGTCGTGTCGCGGGTCTCCATCGGCCGGCAGACGAGACAAGGCCGGAACCCCGCGAGGAGCGCCTCGCGCGCGTCGGGGAAGAAGACGACGTTCTCGCGCTTGGGCTTGCGCGCGGTGCACGTCGAGCGGCAGAAGATCCCGGTCGTCCGGACCCCCGTGAAGAACAGGCCGTCGAACTCCGGGTCCTTCCGGGAGAGCGCGCGGTACATCGTGTCGGCGTCGGGCATCGCGTGGGTGCTCATGTGCGACAGGATACGACCGCCCCGGGGAGCGGCAACCGGCGGTTGGACGACCAATTCGGCGGGCCTAGCGGCCCGCCGCGACGTGATCGAGCTGCTCCCGCAGCTCGCGGGAGGGGACGAACCCGTGGGCGCGGCCGGCCTCGATCTCCCGGCGCGCCCCGTCGACGTCTCCGCTCGCGAGGCGCGCTCGGGCGAGGTAGCCGTACGCCCCGATCTCCTCCGGGCGCGCGGCCACGACCCGCCGGAAGCAGGCGACGGCCTCCTCCAGCCTCCCCTGCCTGAACAGCAGCATCCCGAGGTTGTAGTTGCCGGGCACGTTGTCGGGCTCGATCGCGAGTCCGCGCTCGAGCTCCGCGATCGCCTCCTGGGGTTTCCCTTGCTCGGCGAGCGCGAGCCCGAGCGTGGTCCGCGCGCGGGCGAAGCGCGGATCGATCGCCAGCGCCTCGCGCGCGTGCCGCTCGGCGTCGGCCATCTTCCCCTGGAGGTACAGGACCCCCGCGAGGTTGCCCTGGACGACGCGGCTGTCGGGACGGGCGCGAAGCGCCTCCTCGTAGTGACCCACCGCCTCGTCGAGCGCACCGCTCACGGCGAGCGCGTCCCCGACCACCTGGTGCGCGACGTAGTTCCCCTCGGTGACGCGGAGCGTGTGACGGAACAATGTCAGCGTGTCCCGCCAGTACCCCGCCTGCACGTGCGCGACGAAGGCGAGGGCGGCGATCCAGACGACCGCCCCGGCGCGGCGCGCGGGAGAGGACAGCCACGGGATCGCGGGGACGCCCCAGGCAACCGCCAGGAACGGGCCGATCATCGGCACGTAGGTGTACCGATCGGCGATCGCCTGCTCGCCGACCTGCACGAGGCCGAGCACGGGGAGCAGCGACACGAGATACCAGAGCCAGCCGGTGATCAGGGCGGGATGGCTGCGCCGGAGCCTGAGCGCGCCGTAGGTGACGCCGCCCAGCACGACCAGCGCGAGCCCGACCTGCCAGGGCGGGAGCTCCGTGTACGGGTAGAAGACCGCCAGGTCCGTCGGCCAGGCCGCCTTGGCGAGGTAGCGCACGTACGACACGAGCGCGTTCTCGGCCCGCGCGGCGAACGGCAGCTGCTCGAGCGTGCGGACGGCCCCCCACCGCGCCTGCGCGACGAACGTGACGATCGACGAGGCGACGACCAGCGGCACGAGCGGGAGCTTCTCGATCGCGAGCGTCCTGAGGTCCGCCTTCGAGGCGAGCCTTCCCAGAGGCCAGTAGTCGAGGATCAGAAGGAGGACCGGGAGGGTGACCAGCATCGGCTTCGCCAGCAGCCCGGCCGCCATCGCGAGCGCCACCCACGCGAAGCGCGCGCGGCTCGGGCGCTTGGCGTAGCGGGCGTAGGCGAGGAGCGCGAGCATCAGGAACAGGGTGCTCAGGACGTCCTTCCGCTCGGCGATCCAGGCGACCGATTCGACGTGGAGCGGGTGGATGGCGAACAGCGCCGCGACGACCCCGCTCGGCACCGTCGCCCCGCTCGCCACGCACAGCGCCTGGAACAGGAGCAGCACGCTGGCGAGGTGAAGGATGAGGCTCGTGACGTGATGCCCGCCCGCGCGCGGGCCGTAGAGCGACCAATCGGCCATGTGCGAGATCCAGGTCAGCGGATGCCAGTTGGCCGCCGTCATCGTCGTGAACGCCCACGCGACGCCGGCGGGGGTCAGGCCCCCCCGGACCCGGGCGTTCCCCGTGACGTATTCGGTGTCGTCGTAGCTGAGGAACTGGAAGCCCGACACCTGCGCGAACACGGCGAGCGTGAGCGTGGCGAGGAGCGCCGCGACGACCGACTTCGAGACCCCCACCGTGCGGCCGCTCACCGCCACGTCGCGATGCCCCGGGAGCGCATGTCAGCCGAGAGAGGGCCCGCTCAGCTCGCGCTTCGCGCGCAGGTCGAGGAGGAGCCTGCACAGGGTCGTGTACTCGACGGGCTTGACCAGATGCCCGTCGAAGCCGGCGTCCTGCGATTTGCGGCGATCGTCCTCCTGACCCCAGCCGGTGAGGGCGACGATGAGCGTCGGGGCGTCCGGACGGGCGCTCCGGATCGCGCGGCAGGCGTCGTACCCGTTCAGCTTGGGGAGACCGATGTCGAGCAGCACGACGTCGGGAAGGAGCGCTTCCGCCCGCTCGACCGCCTGTACCCCGTCGTACGCCACGTGCGTCTCGTGCCCCTCGTGCTTCAAGAGGAGCGCGAGGCTCGTGGCGGAGTCGAGGTTGTCGTCCACGACGAGGAAGCGCTGAACGACGGAAGGCGACACCGGAGCGTCCGCGGGCGCGAGCTCGGCGCGCGAGGGCGCTTCGGCGAGCGCCGGGAGGCGGATGACGAACTCGCTCCCCTTCCCCAACCCGTCGCTTCGCGCCTCGACGGACCCCCGGTGCAGATCGACGAGCCCGCGCACGAGCGCGAGCCCGATCCCGAGCCCGCCGGCGCTCCTCTCGAGCGCCTGATCCGCCTGCACGAACATGTCGAACACCCTCGGGAGCATCTCCTCCGCGATGCCGATCCCGTCGTCGCGCACCGCGAGGACGACGTCTCCGGCCTCGCGTGCCGCGCGCAGCTCGATCCTTCCCCTCGAGTGCGAGTACTTGCAGGCGTTGTTGAGCACGTTGCCGACGATCTGGCCGAGGCGCACCGGGTCGCCGTCCACCCACAGACGCTCCTCGGGGAGAACGACGTGAAGGGCTTGGCGCTTCTCGGAGAACCCCCCGCGGGCGAGATCGACGGCGTCGCGGACGACGTCCCGCAGGTCGAGCTCCTGACGGCGCAGGGTCAGCTTCCCGCGGCTGATCCGGCTGACGTCGGTCAGGTCCTCGATCAGCCGGGCCATGTGCGTGACCTGACGGTCGATCATCTCGCGGGCGGACTCGAGCTCGGGATCGAGCGAGCCCTTGATCGAGAGGAAGCGCACGGCGTTCCGGACCGGAGCCAAGGGATTCCGGAGCTCGTGCGCGAGGGTCGCGAGGAACTCGTCCTTGAGTCGGTCGGCCTCCTGGAGCGACGCCTCGCTCGCCTGGAGCGCCCCGGCCACGCGCGCCTGCTCCATCACGAGCCAGACGCGCTCGGCGACGGTCTGCATCAACCGGACCTCGCCGTCGGTCCATCGCCGGGGCTCGTGGTGCGACACCCAGAAGTTCGCCGCCCAGCGTCCGTCGCGGTGGAGCGGCACGCTGATCGACGAGCGCAGCCCCAACGGCGCGAAGGCGGTCGCGTAGCGCCGCGCGGTCCGCGGGTCCGACTTCAAATCGAACACCACCGACGTGCGCTTCGCGAGGCCGCTCTCGACGAACGGCGCGTTGTCGTCGTCCATCGGATGGATCCCCGCGAGCGAGGGGAATCCCTCGTGGTGCTCCCGCTCGATCACGAAGACCCGGGCGTCCAGGTCCACGCGCGAGAACCCGCAGCGCGACACCGCGAGGCCTTCCGCGACGCGCCGGCAGATCCCGTCCGTCAGCTCGTCCAAGCTCGTGCCCCCCGGGACGTTCGTCCGCGCCGCGATGACGCCGATCTCGGCGAGCAGGCGATGCATTCGCTCACTGTCACGGAGCGCCTCCTGCTGCCGCCGGCGGATCGCGTCCGCGCGGCTCAAGCCCGCCGCGGTCCATGCGAGCAGGCCGAGGAAGCACGCGATCATGGCGAACACGAGGACGGCGACGCCGAACGTCTCGTCGAACAGGTCGAGGTCCTCGCCGAGGACGCGCAGCCCGCCGAGCGAAAGCGGCACCAGCACGATCGGAAGGAGCAGCCGGCGCATCAGCACGCCGCCGGGGTCGTCCCGCCGGACGAGCGCGGCGAGCCCCCGCTCCGGGATCGCGGCGATCAGCCCCACGCCGATCGCGAGGATCATCGTCGCGGTCTGCATCGCGATCGCGGTCACGTTCGGCCGGGTGTACAGGCGCTGGGCCCCGTAGAGGTAGCCCACCAGCGAGAGTCCGGCGATCGTGACGGCGCCGATGCCGATCCCGCTCGCGATCCTCCGGGAGCGGGGCGCGCCGCTCACCGCCAGCACGAGGGCGACGCCGAGGAGCGCGAACGAGAGCGAGGCGGGAGGTCCCATCCGCATGGGCGAGGCCGCGGCCGCCTGCCCCCAGGGGCGGCTCACCAGAGCCGTGTCGATCCCGAGATTGACGGCGAAGACGTGCTCCGCGAGCGTCAGCACGCCGATCGTCGCCACGGCACCGCCGAGGAGCCGCGGGATCGCCCGCGGCCCGGCCGGCCGGAACGCGAGCACCAGGATGCCGAGGCCGCTCAGCAGGGCGCAGATCGCGGTGTTCACGAACATCGAGATGCCGCTGCCGTTCCAATCGGTCAGGCGCGGGAGGTCGAGGATCCAGCCGGCGAGCGTGACGGCGCCGCCGAGCGCGGCGTACAGTCCGGAGACGCCCGCCACGCGCATCCCGTCACGATAGGCGTTCGGCTGGAGACCCACGCGTGGATAATACCCTCCGCATTGGCGACTTGGAGGCTTCCGTGCGCGCCGTCGGGGCCCATCCGCTCGTACGCCTTCGAGGACGGGCACCTGCGCTCGCGCTCCTGCTCGCGGCGGCGGCTCCCGCGCCCGTGGCGCTGCCGAACATGCCGGATTGGTACGAGCCTTCGGAGCCGCTCCGGATCGTCGGCCCGATCCACTGGGTCGGCACCAAGGAGCTCGGGGTCTACCTGATCACGACCCCCGCCGGTCACATCCTGCTCGACGGGACGATGCCCCGCTCGGCGCCGCTGATCGAAGCGTCGATCAAGAAGCTCGGGTTCGACCCCGGCGACATCCGGTGGCTGCTGATCTCCCACGCGCACAAGGACCACGTCGGCACGCTCGCGCACGTGAAGAAGGCGACCGGCGCGAAGCTCGCCGTCATGGGGGCGGACATCGGCCTGCTGAAGTCCGGCGGCACGACCGACTATCTCTTCTCCAACAGCAAGGACTTCCACTTCGACCCGGTGGAGGTCGATCGCGTCCTGAAGGACGGCGACACCGTCGCGCTCGGCGGCGTGACCTTGACCGCCCGCGCGACGCCGGGGCACACGCCGGGGTGCACGACCTGGACGACGACGGTGGAGGACGGCGGGCGCCGGTACGACGTGGTGTTCGCGGGGAGCATCTCCGTCAACCCCGGAACGCGTCTCGTCCGCGATCCGTCGTATCCGGGGATCCTCGACGACTACCGGCGCTCGATCGCGCTGCTCGAGTCGCTAAAGCCGGACATCTTCCTCGCCGCGCACGCCGGCTTCTTCGATCTCGACGCGAAGCGGGAGCGGGCGAAGAAAGAGGGTGCGAAGGCGTTCGTCGATCCCGCCGGCTTCCGGAAGTGGGTGGCGGACGCGAAGGCGAAGATCGAGAAGCTCGCCGCGGAGGAGACGCGATAGAGAATAGAGAGAGGATAAAGCGTGGGTGACGGGACATCGCCCGTCACCCACTTCTCCCGACGGCCCCCCTTTAAGCCGATTGCAGCTTCTGACGCCTCCGAAGCATCCAGATGCCGGCGGCCACGAGCAGCACGACCAGGACCATCATCGCCCAGCCGCTCAGCGCGGGCGTGACGACGGTCGGGGCGTCTGGTGACAACGTCTCCGTTGTGATCGTCTGATTGGAGGCACCCGCCAGGCGCTTCACATCGAACTGCGTCACGGTCGGCGGGGTCACGGGATAGGTCAGCTCGACGAAGGCGCCGTCGAAATTCGAGGGCTTTACCGCGATGCTGCCGCGGTCGGCGTTCGTATGGAGGATGTAATTCAGGCCGAGGGCGGCGTAGGCCACACAGATCTCGTTGTGGAGCTGCAGGTCGCCCTTTCCCGTCGTGTCGATGACGAACGGATTGGTTCCCGCCTTCGGTGTCGTGCCACCCACCGTGAATTCCAGGTTTCCGCTGCCGCCCGGGGTGACGCGAACGAGGAACTTCTGCAAGAGATCGGAACCGTGCCCGTTGTTGGCGCCGGTGGTCTTGCAGTCCAGCCCCTTCACTCGGTCGACGAGCGGTACGCCCTCGGGGGCCACCGTCACACCGTTGCCCAACACCGTGATGCTGAAATCGGCGGTGCCAAAGGCATCAACTCCGCAATCGCAACTGCACGAACCCCCCGGAGTGGGGACGGTGCAAACGACGCCGGCTAACGGAGTGATCGCGAGGCAGAGGCCTGTCCCCATGTCGGTCGCAACTGTGGGTCCGGGGATACCGGGATTCGCAGCGGGATACACCTTGGTGAAGGAGAAGAAATCGTTGCCGGGTCCGGGGCAGCTCTTGATCTTCGCGGTGAGCTCCACGTTTCCGCCCGCGGGCTCGACGTTGAAGCCCGATGCACCGTTGAAGTAGTGCTCCGAGGCGTAAGGCGTGTTCTGGGCTCGCACGGGCGTCGCCACGACCACGCCGAGACAGGCCACGAGCCCGAGACTGAAAACGTTTGTCATCCGATTCATCCCTGACCTCCCTTCGATAGAGAACGTTTCGATCGGCATCGTTCGACTACGGACACCCGAGCGGATTCGCGGCGTCGTGGTTCGTGCACAGGCCGGTTCCGGAATCGTTCCAGGTCCCACCGTTCACCCTCACGAGGTACCAGAAGCCCTGGCCGGGAAGCGGCAGCACCGCGTCCGAGG
Source organism: Candidatus Polarisedimenticolaceae bacterium (assembly GCA_035649595.1). Lineage (GTDB taxonomy): Bacteria > Acidobacteriota > Polarisedimenticolia > Polarisedimenticolales > DASRJG01 > DASRJG01. The sequence continues at coordinate 5,900 of DASRJG010000060.1, read as the reverse complement.
CCTGCATGTCGGCGCCGTCGTCGTTCTCGAGGCAGGTCGCGCACGTGTTGCAGCGGCACGCGAGATCGGCCTTCACGACGTCGAACGATGGTGGGAGCGGACAGCCCGCAGGAAAGGTCCAAGCCAGCGTCTGCTTGTTGCCGAGGAAGCTGGTGTTGTTGATCGGGCACGAGCTCGCGGCAGGGAGCGGGGCGACGCACCCCGTGGCGGGCGTGGCGAGCGTGGCCATCGTGAGAATCTGGCCCTGCAGGCTGCCGAGCCGCAGGCCGTCCATTTCGAAATCCAGGAGCGTCGACTGGGTCGCCGCCGAATACGTGACCTCGGTGAGGTTCCCCGGGAAATCGTCCGGGTCGGCGGAGAAGAAGCAGCCCGGAGGCGGCCCGAGCACTGCCGTCAGCCCGAGGCCCATCCCGTTGTAGCCGTCCCGGATGGCGGTGTGCAGGGCGACGTCCGACAGGCCCGTCGTGTTCACCGTGAACGTTCGAGGATTCTGGCCACCCTGAAAGTGGTGGACGCGGAACACGACGTTTCCCTGGACGCCGTTCGGATCGACGCGAACGAGGACGCGCTCGAGCAGGTCGTCACCATGTGTGTTGCCCGACGGCGTCCGGCAACTGAGCGACTGGAGCCTCGTGCTTCCCGTCGGGGACACGGTGAAGCTCACCTGTGTGTTGATCCGCGTGATGCTGAATCCCGTCGGGCCGCTCGCGCAGGTGATCGTCTTGGTCCCGCCGATCGGGAAGGTGCAGGTGGGATCGTCGCAGACCATCGCCAACACGCCGGTCGAGGCTTCGACGCAGAGCGCACGCGCGGAATCGACGGCGACCTGCTGACCGGACTCACCGACGATCACCGGGACGCTCGCCCTGATCGGAGCGCCCAAGCCCTGCACCTTGAGCCCGAGCTGCATCGTGCCCGCCACCTGGACGTTGGCGGTGCCGTTCGGATCGTCGTTCGGGAAGTGCTCCGACGCGGTTTGCGCGCGGATCACCACCGACGACCCGACGAGGAAACTCGTGAAGACGACGAGGGATCTCGCGAAGCAATTCATCGTTGATGTCCTCCTTCCAGGTCCAGGTCCCCGGGCGATGGGCGACCTGCAACGCGCATTCCAGTCGGACGTCGAAGAGCCACATCGACCGAAACGACAGCGGCGCGTGCGTTTCTTCCGGGCTGAGGAGGGATTCGCCTCGCGTCCTCGCGGGCCGGTGATGCGTTCTGCTCACGAGGAGGTCGGTTGCGTTGGAACGTATCGTCGAGATCGCGAGACATTCACTCGCCGCAGCGCACTGATGCAGTGCGCATCTCCTGTCGCAATCCGCTCACCTTCGCGATGGGTTTCCGTTTCGCAACGCGCGTGGTCGCGCGCTTCTCAGCGCGCGCCGCAGATCCGTGAACCGCAAGATCGCGCTCGCGGCCTCTTCCGACCTCCGTGACGATGATCGATAATCCTCTCAGCGAGCGTTCGTGAGAGCCCCGTCAATTCTCGTCGTCGATGATGACGTGCTTGCCGCGCGATACATGAAGCTCGCGCTCTCGAAGGACTACGCGGACGTCCGATGTGTGGAGAGCGGCGCGGAAGCCTTGCTGAGCGTGGAGGCCCGAGCTCCCGACCTGGTCGTGACCGATCTACGCATGCCGTCGATGGACGGGCTCGAGCTCCTGACGCAGCTCAAGCAGCGGCATCCGGAGATCGCGGTCATTCTCGTGACGGTCGAGGACGACGTCGCCATCGTCGTCGAGGCGTTGCAGCGAGGCGCCCTGAACTATCTCGTCAAGCCCGTGGCTCCGGCCGTGCTCGTCACCGCCGTGAGAAAGGCCCTCGATCGGACGGCGACCGCGTCGACGCAGGGGCACGAGGTCACGGAGCTGGTCGGCGTGAGCGACGCGATCGCCCGGGTTCGCGAGCTGGTGGCGCTCGCCGCCCGCGGAGACGCGAACGTCCTGATCACGGGCGAGACGGGGACCGGAAAGGATCTCGTCGCCCGGGCGATCCATCGGCTCTCTCCCCTGGCGGAGCGTTCGTTCGTCGCGCACAACTGCGCGGTCACGCCCGCGGAGCTCTTCGAGAGTGAGTTCTTCGGGCATCGCCGCGGCGCGTTTACGGGCGCGGATCGAGATCACGCGGGACTCCTGAAGGAAGCCGACGGCGGTGTCCTCTTCCTGGACGAGCTCGAATGCCTGAGCCCACCGCACCAGGCCAAGCTTCTGCGCGTGCTCGACGACGGCGTCGTGCGGCCGGTGGGCTCAGCGCAGTCCCACGTCGTCTCCGTTCGCGTGCTGTCGGCGACGAACTGCCTGCCTGAGCGCATGATCGAGGACGGGACGCTGCGACAGGACCTCTACTACCGGCTTCGCGGGTTCGAGGTGCGATTGCCTCCGCTTTGCGAGCGGCGGGAGGACGTCCGCGCGCTGGCCGCGCACTTCTTGGCCGGGCGCGGGGCGACGGTGATGCCGGACGCGATCGCCGCCCTCGAATCGTTCGCATGGCCGGGGAACGTGCGGCAGCTCCGAAGCGTGCTCGTCGGGGCGGCGCAGGCCGCGAACGGAGGGATCATCACTGCGCGGCACCTGGGGCTCGGTCCGAGCGCCTCCGACGGCGCGTGCAGTGCGAACGGATCGGAGGAAGGAACGCTGAAGCACATCGAGCGGGAGGCGATCCTACGCGCCTATCGGCAGGCGCGAGGCAACCAGGTTCGCGCCGCTCGCGCGCTGGGCATCCATCGCACGACGCTCCGAAGGAAGATGGAAGAGCTCGGAATCAAGGTCGGACCGCCCGATTCTTCGTCGTAACGCCTCCCTCCGTCTGACCCGGCGTGGTCGGACGTACAATGAGCGCATCGGGTCGAGACTCGGAGGGGAGGCGAATCATGAACAGTCGTCCGATGCGACACGTCTGGTCGCTTCGTTTCGTTGTGCTCGCGCTCGCGAGCATGCTGATGCCCACCACGGCACGGGCGCTGTGCGCGACGCCCCTCAACTTCGGCCAGCTCCAACCAGCGTGCTCGGGGACGTATTGCGTACTGGTGAGTCCGGGGGCCGCGACGCCGGAATCGACCATCGGCTCGTTCTGGGCGCTCGGGTTCGGCAATCCCGCTCTGTACGCCGGAGTCGACAACGGCTCATTCGCCGACGAGGACGGCTGGATCGGGAGGTTCCCGGGCTACACGTATCTTTCGGGCGACTGGGCCGTGACCTACGAGATCGACGGATGCATCCACGGCAAGGTGGCGCCGGGAAAGAGCGCCGAGATCATGGTCACGGAATTCTCGGATCGGTCGAACGACGGCGATCACGCCTACTTCGCGGCGGCTGCGGTCGTCCGCCACCCCGCCGCGATCGAACAGTTCGACTTCGCCACCGGCCTCGGTCGGAACATCGTGCTCGCGGAGATTCCCAAGCCCGGCATCGCTTCGAGCCAGCTCGTCGGCCCGCATCAGATCGAGATCGTGGTGCCGGGGCCGACCGCCTCCCAGATCGCCCTCGGGTTCTTCTCGGACGGGTCGGCCACCGTCAACGATGTGATCGCGGGATACCGGGTCTACGGCCACTCCTGGGCCTCGGGGAGCCCACTTCCCGATCGCCGGCGCGACGCGGGCTGGATTCCGTTGAGCGGGACGGTCCCGATCGGCGTGGCCGCGACCGTGATCGTCGAGTGCACGCAGCACTACGCGTTCCTGGCCCTATCGATCGTCTACGACAGCGGATTCGAGAGTGCGTACGTCTCGCAGCCGTCCACCGTCATCGCCTGCGAGATGTGCAACGGCGACGCCGACGGGGACGGGTGGGTCGTGAGCCCCAGCTGCGGCGCCGTGGATTGCGACGATGCCTACTCGCTCACCTACCCGGGCGCGAGAGAGACCAACGACGACAACGACAATCAGTGCTTCGGCGACCCCGGGTTCGGCATCGTGGACGAGCTGGACGGAATGATCGGCTTCGCGAACCCGAGCGACGAGCGAATCCTCTCGTGGCCCGCGCAGGCCGGAGCGAGCACCTACGAGGTGGCACGCTCGACCGACCCGGCCTTCTCGGCGAGCTGCACTGCATTCCCGAGCGCGACGACGTCGATCGCGGACCCCGACATCCCTGCCCCCGGAGCCGTGTTCCACTACGTCGTTCGTCCGAAGACACCGCATGCCGGTAGTTGGGGGAAGAACTCCGCCGGCGCCGAGCGATCGACGTCCTGTCCGTAGTTTCAGGAGCCTTCATGCGCACGGAAATCAAGGGCCGCGCCCTTCCGATGTTCCTCCTCGCGTCCTTGCTGGCGGCATCGCCCGGACGCGCGGCGATCGTCGCCGGTGAGCCGTGGACCGAAACGAGCTGGTTCACCTCGCCCGTGTTCTCCGTGATCACGGGGATGGCCTGGGCCCCCGACGGGTCGGGACGCCTGTTCGTGACGGAGAAGGCCGGAACCGTCCTCATCGTGAACTTCGGCCCGCCCCCGACGCTCGCCGCGACACCGTTCGCGACGATCACCCCGATCCAGACGACGTCCGAGTGCGGGCTGCTCGGCCTGGCGTTCGATCCGGACTTCGCGAACAACGGCTTCGTCTACTTCTTCGTGAGCGTCTCGTCGAGCGAGCAGCAGATCATCCGCTACACGGACTCGGGAGGGGTCGGCATCGCCAAGACTACGATCGTCTCGGGCTTGCCCACGGCGGGAGGGAACCACGACGGCGGCGCGGTCGCCTTCGGCCGGGACGGCAAGCTCTACTGGGGCGTCGGGGACAACGAGATGCGCCTCGGAGTCGACCTCGATCTCAACTCCCTGGGGTGCAAGATCGGGCGCGCGAACCGCGACGGCAGCGTCCCGGCGGACAATCCGTTCAACGACGGGGCGGGGCCGAACAACGACCGCATCTTCGCGCGCGGCACCCGCAATACTTTCAAGGCAACCTTCCAGCGGAGCACCGGAACGCTATGGGCCGACATCCCAGGCGACCTCTACGAGCAGATCTTCGCGATCAACGCCGGCGAGAACGCCGGATACGACGACTTCGAGAACGACCAGCCCGCCCCCGGTCCGCCGAACTTCTACATCACGCCGAAGATCACGTACCGCACGAACGCGACGGACACCCGCGCGATCCTCGCGGGCACCGGCGCCTCGCGGAGCGGCAACGTCTCGACGTTCACGACGACGGCGACCCACGGTTTTCGCCAGGGCGCGAAGATCACGATCGCCGGCGTGGCCCACCCGAGCTTCAACGGCGCGGTGTTCATCGCCTCGACGCCGACGGCGACGACGTTCACGGCGGCTCAGGCCGGTCCCGACGTCACGAGCGGCGGCGGCACGGCACAGACGCAGAATCTCGGCGGTGCCGTCACCGGCGGCACGTTCTTCGATTCCACCGGGGCCCCCGCGGCCTATCGCGGCAACTACTTCTGGGGTGACTGGAACTCGGGCCGGATCATGCGCGCGGTCGTCGGGCCCGGGACGACCGTCCAGAGCGTGGACTCCTTCGCGACCGACAACACGAACGCGATCGACATCTCGGTCGGCCCCGACGGAGCGCTGTACTACCTGGGTCACACCACCACGATCCGGCGGGCCGGATACAACCACACGGCGCAGGAGATCATCGTCTCGTCGAGCCACGTCTGGATGGACGAGGGTGGAAAGGCGGTCTTCACGGTGAGCCTCGCGACCGCCCCCGCCTCGAACGTGACGGTCACCACCGCGCGCACCTCGGGCTCGACTCTGATCAATCTGCTGAGCGGTGCCTCGCTCACGTTCACGCCCGTGAACTTCTCCGTGCCTCAGGCCGTGACCGTTCAGGCCGATCCCGCGTCCGGCACCGACGGCGCGAGGTTCTCGGTCGCTTCCGTGGGGCTTCCGACCCAGGTCGTCGAGGTTAATTCGATGAACGCACCGATCGTCGGGTTCGAGTCCCCGG
>DASRJG010000059.1:0-29613 GCA_035649595.1 Candidatus Polarisedimenticolaceae bacterium | reverse complement strand
TCGCTCCGACGAGCCGTTCGTCTGGCTCCAGCGCCGGATCGATCCCACCACCGCGCGGACGATCGCCGCCCTCCCGCGCGTGGGACGGGGGGAGGCGATCGACTTCAAGGACGAGCCGAAGCGCTTCTATCCGCAGGGCGCCCTGGCCGTGCACGTCGTGGGCTTCGCGGACGTCGATCAGCGCGGAATCGAGGGGATCGAGAAGCGCTTCGACGCCGCCCTGCGGGGGGACGCCACGAAGTTCCTCGCGGCGCGCGACGCTCGGGGCACGATGCTGCTCCAACCGCTGCGCCCCCCCGCTCAGCGGAGCCACGACGTCGTGCTCACGATCGATCTCGTGCTGCAGCACGTGGTGGAGCGCGAGCTCGACCGTGCGATGCGCGAAACGGCCGCGAAGGCCGCGACGGCGATTCTGCTGGATCCCAAGACCGGCCAGGTGCTCGCGCTCGCCAACCGCCCCACGGTCGATCCCCGGTTCTACGGGCGAGCTCCGGCCGAGGCCCGCCGCGATCGCGCGATCGAATCCCTCTACGAGCCCGGCTCGACGTTCAAGGTCGTGAGTGCTTCCGCAGCGCTCGAGCGGGGCACGGTCACGCCGGAGCAGCGATTCAACTGCGCCGGGTACACGATCGCCGGCAAGGCCTACACCGACGTCCACAGGTTCGGGGTCCTGTCCGTGCGCGAGATCCTGGAGCACTCCTCGAACGTCGGCATGGTCCAGGTCGGACGCACGGTCCCCCGCGAGTACCTCCGGGAGACGATCGTGCGGTTCGGGTTCGGGCGCCGCACGGGGATCGAGCTGCCGGGCGAGCGCAACGGGAACATCACCTCGCTCGCGCGCATGTCCGCCACGTCGCCCGCCGCGATGGCGATCGGCTACGAGGTCGGCGTCACCGCGCTCCAGGTCGCGCAGGCCTACGCGGCGATCGCGAACGACGGCGTGCTCGCCCCCGCCCGCATCGTCCTCGGCACGCGGGACGAGGACGGGCGGTTCACGGCGGCCGAGGCGGCGGAACCCCGACGCGTCGTGTCGCCGCGGACCGCGACGACGATGACGAACATGATGGAGGGCGTCGTGCTCCGCGGCACCGGGGACAACGCGCGCGTCTCCGGATACCACGTGGCCGGGAAGACCGGGACGGCGAAGAAGGTCCGGTCCGACGGCGGAGGCTACACGGACAGCGAGTACTTCGCGTCGTTCGGCGGGTTCGGACCGCTCCGCGACCCGGCTCTCGTGGCGTTCGTCCTCCTCGATACGCCGCGAGGAGGGATCTACTACGGCGGGCAGGTCGCCGCGCCGGTCTTCTCGCGGATCCTCGCCGATGCCCTGGCCTACCTCCGAGTGCCGCCCGACGACGACCCATGGGAGGCGCGCCGCGACGAGCTCGCGGCTCGCGCCGCGAAGGACGCCAAGGCGCGAACGGCGTCACGGTCGCGCGACCGCAAGGAGACCGACCTCTCGCCCCCCGCGACGATCGTGACGGGGCCGGGGCAAGTCCCGGACGTGCGCGGCAAGACGGCGCGCGAGGCGGTCGCGGCGCTCCTCGCCCGCGGCTATCGCGCGCACGTCGAAGGGGAGGGCGTGGTCGTCCGGCAGAGCCCTCCCGCGGGGACGCCGCTCCCGCAAGGGGAGGTCTGCTCCGCGACGCTCGGTGAGCTGCGCACGCTGCTCGAGGCCGAGCGGCGCACCCGCGAGACCGCGGCGGCCGCGGACGACGCGCTCGTGGCCGAGACGCGGAAGCCCGTGCGACCCGCCGCGAGACGGCGCCGATGACCCCCCGTCCGCTCCACGAGCTGCTCGACCGCGCGGGCGTTTCCGCTCTCGGGCCGGTCCCGAAGTCGGTCCTCGTGCACGGCCTGCGGCTGGATTCGCGCCGCGTGCTCCCGGGGGACCTGTTCTTCGCGCTTCCCGGCACGCGGGACGACGGGGCCCGGCATGCACCCCAGGCGGTTGAGAAGGGGGCGGTGGCGATCGTCGCGGAGACCGAGGCACCCGCTTCATCGAGCAGCGTGCCGTGGATCCGTGTGGCCGCCGCGCGTCCCGCGATGGCTCTGGTGGCCCGGGAGTGGTGGGGACGTCCGGACGAAGGCATGACGCTGGTGGGGATCACCGGGACGAAGGGCAAGACCACGGTCGCGCACCTCGTGGAGTCCATCGCGCGGTCCTGCGGCCGTCGGCCGGGACGGATCGGCACGGTCGGCAACGCTTTCGACGGGCGCGAGCTCGAAGCCGCGCGGACCACTCCGGAGGCCACCGACCTCTACGAGCTGCTCGCCTCGATGCGGGCGGCGGGCGTGGAGATCGTCGCCATGGAGGTGTCCTCGCACGCGCTGTCGCTGCATCGGGTCGGCGGCGCGCGATTCTCGATCGCGGCGTTCCTCAACCTGGGGCGGGATCACCTCGATTTCCACGGATCGCCCGAGGCGTACTTCGGCGCGAAGGCGTCGCTCTTCGAGCGGCTCACCTCTCGGGACGTGGCCGTGCTCCCGGAGGACGACCCGCTCGGCGAGGAGCTGGCGGGGCGGACGCGCGCGCGCGTGCTGACGTTCGGACGCGGCCGGCAAGCGCTCATCCGGCTCGCGACCGAAGCGTCGACTCTGGCGGGCTCGACGGCGCGCCTATCGACCCCCGTGGGCGACGTCGAGATCCGCACCTCGCTCCCGGGGCGATTCAACCTTCTGAACGCCGCCGCGTCGGCCGCTTGCGGCATCGCCTTCGGCGCGGACGCCGACGCGATCGCCAGGGGGATCGCCGGCGTCGCCCGCGTCCCCGGCCGCCTCGATCCGGTCGACGCGGGGCAACCCTTCGCGGTGCTCGTCGATTACGCCCATACCGCCGAGTCGCTCGAGGCGGTTCTCGACGCGGTGCGCGAGCTGACCGACGGGCGCGTCATCGTCGTCTTCGGTTGCGGAGGGGACCGCGATCGCGGCAAACGCTTCGCCATGGGGAGGATCGCCGCCTCGCGCGCGGACCGCGTCGTGCTGACGTCGGACAACCCGCGGACCGAGGATCCGACCGCGATCCTCGCCGAGATCGAGTCCGGCGTGGCCTCGGTCCCGGGGGCCGGCCCACGCTCGACGACGGTCGTCGAGCGCGCCCGCGCCATTCCGCTCGCGCTCTCCGAGGCTCGGTCCGGCGATGCGGTCGTCATCGCCGGCAAAGGGCACGAGACGACCCAGACCCTGGCGGACCGGACGATCCCGTTCGACGATCGCGACGTCGCCCGGCAGGCTCTCGCCTCGTTGGGATTCGGGGGAGGATCGCGTGCCGACGCTTAGCGTGGGCGAGCTGCGCGACGCCAGCGGCGGCGTGCTCCTGGACGGCGATCCGGCGCTGCGCGTCACGTCGTACGCGATCGATACGCGAAAGCTCGCGGCCGGGGGCGCGTTCTTCGCGCTGGCGGGCGAGCGGACCGACGGCCACGCGTTCGTGGGCGAAGCGGCCCGCTGCGGGGCGATCGCGGCGGTCCTCTCGCGCGCCCCTGGAGGCGAAGGGCCGTTCCCCGCGGCGATCATCCAAGTGGACGACGTCGCGGCGGCTCTGGCCCGGTGCGGCGCCTACGCCCGGCAGCGCGTGAGGACCGGTGTCGTCGCGATCACCGGAAGCACCGGGAAGACCACGACGAAGGACCTGGTCGCGGCGGGGCTCGGCGCGGTCCGGAAGGTCCATCGAACCACCGGGAACCTGAACAACGAGCTCGGATTGCCGCTCTCGCTGCTGTCATGCCCCGACGACGCGGAGGCGATGGTCCTGGAGATGGGGATGAACGGGCCCGGACAGATCGCGTTCCTGGCGCGTCTGGCGGACCCGGACGTCGCGCTCGTCACCAACGTCCGGCCGGTCCATCTCGAGTACTTCGAATCGATCGAGGAGATCGCGGCCGCGAAGGGCGAGCTGTTCGCCGTCCTCCGCGACGACGGCTGCGCCGTCGTCAACCTGGACGATCCGAGGGTACGCCTGCAGGCCGCGCGGCACGCGGGCCGCCGGGTGACCTTCGGCGAGGCGGAGGGGGCGGACCTGCGGCTCGAGGGGATCGAGGACCGGTTCCTCCCGGGGGCGACGCTACGCTTCCGCCACGACGGACGGTCGCACACGCTCTCCCTCAAGCTCGGCGGAGCGCATGCGGCCCGGAACGCCCTCGCGGCGTGCGCGACGATCGTCGCGTACGGGGACCCTCTGGAGCCGGCCCTGGGAACGATCGCCGATGTGATGCCCGCGGCCGGGCGCGGACGCCTCACGCGGCTTCCGGACGACGTCACGGTGGTGGACGACACCTACAACAGCAATCCGGAGGCGCTCGAATCCGTCCTCGGAACCCTGCGCGCCAGCTCGCCGCGAGGACGGCGCGTGCTCGTGCTCGGCGAGATGCTCGAGCTGGGGCGTGAATCGGCGTCGTTCCACCGGCGTGCCGGGGAGGAAGCGGCGCGTTCGGGCGTCGGACTGCTGGTGGGCGTGGGACCCCTCGCGCGTCATGCGGTCGAGACCGCCAAGCGCGGTGGCGTGGAGGTCCACGCCGCGGCCGACGCCGCGGAGGCGGCGAGGCTGGTTCCCGAGCTGCTGCGGCCGGGCGATCTCGTGCTCGTCAAGGGATCGCGCGGCGTGAAGCTCGAGATCGTGGTGGAGGCGCTCGTCGCGTCGCGGGGAGAGGTGGCCTGATGCTGTACCACCTGCTCTACCCGTTGCACACTTCGCTCAAGCTCTTCAATGTCTTCCGCTACATCACCTTTCGGACGGCGATGGCGATCATCACCGCGATGGTCGTGTCGTTCATCCTCGGTCCCTGGCTCATCCGCCGGCTGCGGTACTTTCAGATCGGTCAGGAGATCCGGGAAGAAGGCCCGGCCTCCCACCAGTCCAAGCGTGGGACCCCCACGATGGGCGGCCTCCTGATCCTCACGGCCGTGGTCCCGACGACCCTGCTCTGGGCCGACCTGCGGAACCCCTTCGTCTGGATCGCCGTGGTGTCGATGTGCGCGTTCGGCGGGATCGGATTCTGGGACGACTACCTCAAGATCGCGAAGAAGCACAACCTGGGGTTGACCGCGCGGTCGAAACTGTCGCTGCAGATCGCCGTGGGCCTCGCGATCGGGTTCCTCCTCTATTGGATGTCGTATCAAGGCCTGTTCTCGACCCGACTCGTGTTTCCGTTCGTGAAGGCGTTCGCCCCCATGCTCGGACTGATGTTCCCGCTCTTCGTGGTCCTCGTGCTGACCGGGTCCTCGAACGCGGTCAACCTCACGGACGGCCTCGACGGGCTCGCGATCGGCTCGTTCCTCGTGGCCTCCGCGACGTTCACGATCCTCGCGTACGCGGCCGGGAACGCGATCGTCGCCGACTACCTCGGGATCGCGAACGTCAAGGGCGCGGGAGAGCTCACCATCTTCTGCGGAGCGCTCGTCGGCGCCTCGCTCGGATTCCTCTGGTACAACGGACATCCGGCCGAGATCTTCATGGGCGACGTGGGCTCGATGGCCCTCGGCGGCGCCCTGGGCACCATCGCCGTGCTCATCAAGCAGGAATTCGTCCTCGTGATCGTCGGCGGGTTGTTCGTCCTCGAGGCCGTCTCGGTCATTCTCCAGGTCGGGTCGTGGAAGTCCCGGGGAAAGCGGATCTTCCGCATGGCGCCGGTCCATCACCACTTCGAGCTCGAGGGCTGGAGCGAGACCAAGGTCGTCATCCGCTTCTGGATCGTCGCCATCATCTTCGCGCTGCTGGGGCTCGCGACCCTGAAGCTGAGGTAGCCGGTGCCGAAGCGACGCTCCTTCGATCGATGGCTCTTCCTGACCGCGGCGCTCCTCGCCCTCGGCGGGGTGTTCATGGTCGGGAGCGCGTCGCACTACGAGGCGATGAGCCTCGGTCTCGACCCGACGTACTTCCTCGTCCGTCACGGACTGTTCCTGCTCGCGGGGCTGGGGGTCATGGCGGCCGCGATGGCGATGCCGCTCCGGCGCCTCGACCGCCGCCGCGTCGTCTGGGGACTCCTCGCCGCCTCGCTGGGCTCGCTGCTGCTGGTGCTCGCCATGCCGGCGGTCAGCGGGGCCCACCGCTGGTTCCGCCTGGGGCCGCTCGGCATGCAGCCCTCCGAGCTCGCGAAGATCACCACGCTCCTGTTCCTCGCCTACGTGCTGTCGCGCAGCTCGGAGGAGGAGGTGAACGACCTCCGCAGGACGCTCGGCCCCGTCGTGGCCCTCGTCGGGGCGATGGCGTTCCTGATCGTGATCGAGCCGGACCTCGGCTCGGCGGTGATGGTGCTCGCCCTCGCCGGCGTCATGCTCTTCGTCGCGGGATTGCGGTTCCGATACATCGGTGCCGCCGCGGGCGCCGGAGTGGCTTTCGTCGTCCTCGCGATTCTGGCGCAGCCCTACCGGATGGAGCGGATGAAGACGTTCCTGAATCCGGGGAGCGATTCCCAGGGGGCCGGATTCCAGCTCGCGCAGTCGCTGCTCGCCGTCGGAAGCGGCGGACTCCTGGGCGTCGGGTTCGGCCAGGGGCAGCAGAAGGCGTACTACCTGCCGGCGGCACACACCGACTTCATCGTCTCCGTCGTCGGCGAGGAGCTCGGGCTGATCGGGACGCTGACGCTCCTCCTCGCCGTCGGCGTCCTCACCTGGCGCGGCCTGCGCGCCGCGGTGCGATCGTCCGACCGGTTCGGCTTCTACGTCGCGCTCGGCGGAACGGTCCTCATTTCCCTGCAGTCGCTGATCCACATGGGGGTGTGCGTGGGATTGCTCCCGACCAAGGGGCTGCCGTTCCCGCTCCTCAGCTACGGAGGCTCGTCACTGATCGCTTCGCTCGCGGTCGTCGGCTTCGTCTTGAACGTCTCTCAGGAGTCCAACTAGGGACGCATGGTGTCGCGTTGGCCAAGCCTTCCCACATCGTCTTCGCCGCCGGCGGAACGGGGGGACACGTCTTTCCCGCGCTCGCCGTCGCCGACGAGCTTCGGGGCCGGCGCCCCGACGCGCGCATCGTCTTCATCGGAGGCCGCCGCGGGCTCGAGAACCGGTTGGTCCCGCGGGCCGGCTACCCGCTGCGGACGCTTCCCCTGTCGGGGCTCAAGGGGGCCAAGCTCTCCGCGCGCGTCGCGGCCGGGGCCGCCGCGGCGCTCGGCGTGGTCCGTTGCGTCGGGTGGTTCCTCGCCCGGCGCCCGAGCTTGGTCGTCGGGGCGGGAGGCTACGCGTCGGGCCCGGCCGCTCTCGCGTCCGTGCTCCTCGGGATCCCGACGATGCTGATCGAGCAGAACCACTTCCCCGGAGCGACGAACCGCTGGCTCGCGCCGCGTGCCGATGCGGTGTGTGTGCCGTCCGACGCCGCGAAGGCCCGCTTGAACGGGATCGGAATCGTTACCGGGAACCCCGTGCGTCCCGAGTTCGCCGCGATCGGCGCCCCCCCCGGCGGCGCGCGCCTGTCCCTGCTGATCTTCGGAGGGAGCCGGGGCGCGCGGTCGATCAACCGCGCGGCGACGGCCGCGATCCCGCGCCTCGCCGCGATGAGCCCGCCCCCCCGGATCGTCCACCAAACCGGTCCCGAGGACCACCCCGCCGTCGCGCAGGCGTACGCGACGCGGCCGGAGCTTGCGGCCGAGATCCTTCCTTTCCTCGACGACATGCCCGCTCGCTTGGCGTCCGCCGACCTGGTCGTCTGCCGCGCGGGCGCGACGACGCTCGCCGAGCTCGCGGCCGCGGGCCGACCGTCGATCCTCGTCCCCTTCCCGTTCGCCTCGGACGACCACCAGCGCGCCAACGCCGAGGCCGTCCGGGACGCGGACGCCGCCGTCGTCGTCCCCGACGCGGAGCTCGACGGCGTCCGGCTGGCGGCCGAGGTGGAGGCGCTCGCGCAGGACTCGCCCCGGCGCTCGCGGATGTCGCAGGCCGCGCGCTCCCTCGCTCGCGTGGACGCGGCGCAGAGGATCGCGGACGTCGCGGTCGGACTCATGGGAGGACTGCGCCATGTTCCGTAAGGCGAGGCGCATCCACCTCGTCGGGATCGGCGGCTCGGGGATGAGCGGCATCGCGGAGGTCCTCGTCAACCTCGGCTATCACGTCACCGGGTCCGATCTGGTCGCGAACGCGGTCACGAAGCGGCTCTCGCTGCTCGGCGCGAGGATCTTCCGGGGACACAAGGCACGGCAGGTGGAGGGGGCGGACGTGGTCGTCGTCTCGTCCGCGGTGCAGGCCGAAAACCCGGAGATCGTCGAGGCGCGGCGCCGCAAGATCCCCGTGATCCCTCGCGCGGAGATGCTCGCGGAGATCATGCGGATGAAGTACGGCGTGGCCGTGGCGGGCGCGCACGGAAAGACCTCGACCACCGCGATGATCGCGGAGGTGCTCACGGCCGGAGGGCTCGACCCGACGATCGTGATCGGAGGGCGCGTGAAGTCCCTGCGGTCGGGGGCGAAGGTCGGCCGCGGGGAGTTCATGGTCGCCGAGGCGGACGAGTCCGACGGCTCGTTCCTCAAGATGAAGCCCACGATCGCCGTCGTCACGAACATCGATCGCGAGCACCTCGACCACTACGAGGATCTCGGATCCATCCAGGACGCGTTCGTGCAGTTCCTCTCGCGCGTGCCGTTCTACGGCGCGGCCGTCGTGTGCCTCGACGAGCCCAACCTCCGCGCGATTCTCCCGCGCGTCGACCGGAAGATCCTCACCTACGGCCTCTCCAGCGACGCCGACCTGGTCGCGGACCGGATCGCGTTCGACGGCTTCGGCGCCTCGTGCGTGGTCGCGTGGCGCCGGGGCCCCCTCGGTCCCCTCCGCCTGCCGGTGCCGGGCCGCCACTCGATCACCAACGCGCTCGCGGCGGTCGCCGTCGGCCTCGAGCTCGACGTCCCGTATTCCAAGATCGCCCGCGCGCTCGCGGGATTCCACGCCGTGGACCGGCGGTTCCAGCGCAAGGGCGAGGCGTTCGGCGCCACGATCGTGGACGACTACGGTCACCACCCCACCGAGATCCACGCGACGCTCGCCGCGGCCCGGGAGGGGTTCGGCGCGCGCACGATCGTCGTCTTCCAGCCCCACCGCTACTCGCGGACCCGCGCGCTGCTCGAGGACTTCGGCCGCGCGTTCGTGCTCGCCGATCGGGTCATCGTGACGGACGTCTACGCGGCCGGCGAGCCGCCGATCCCGGGAATCGACGGGCGGGCCGTGGCCGATGCGCTCGTCCGCCACGGTCATCCGGCCGTCACGTTCGAGCCCCGGCTCGATCGGATCGGGGATCTGCTCGAAGAGATCGTCCAGCCGGGCGACCTCGTCATCACGCTGGGCGCGGGAGACGTCTGGAAGGTGGCCGACGCCTGCGTCGCGAGCGGAGGCCGGGCGGCGCGGGCGCCGGGGACGGACCGATGATCGAAGGCGGACCGTTCCCCGAGCCCGATCGACGCTACTGGCGCCGCCGCGTCAACCGTCATGTGCGGAAGGCGCGACGGGCGCGACGGTTCCTGCGCTGGGCCGGAATCCTCGCCTCCAACCTGGCCGTCGGGGCGGTGCTCGTGGTGTCCGGAGCGTCCGTCGCCCGGCACGTCGTGACGTCGAGCGATCTCGCGGTCCGGACCATCGTCGTCGAAGGAACGATGCGGACGACGCCGAAGGCGGTCGAAGCGGCGCTCTCGGGCTTCGTGGGGCGCAACCTCGTCGAGCTCGACCTCGACGACGTCGCCAGCGCCGCCACGCGCGATCCGTGGGTGCGCGAGGCGTCGGTCAAGCGCATGCTCCCCGGAACGCTTCGGGTCTCGATCGTCGAGCGGGCCCCCGGCGCCCTCGCGCTCCTGCACGGCGCGGTTCACGTGATCGACGACCGCGGCGTCGTCATGGGACCGGCCGGGCCGGGGCTCGCGTTCGACCTTCCGCTGCTTTCGGGGCTCGACCGCTTGCAGGGGCGCGAGCTCGAGGCCGCGCTCGCGCGCGGCGTCGGATTTCTCACGACGCTGCACGAGGCCCAACCCGCGTGGTCGCGCGGGATCTCCGAGCTCGACCTGTCGCGCGCGGACCGCGTCACGATGAGGCGCGTCGACGGGGGCCCCGAGCTGTTGCTCGACCCCGAGCGCATCGATCGCAACGTCCGCGCCTATCTGGCGCTGCAACCGACGATCGCGCGGAAGATCGGCGAGGCGCGCCGGGTCGATCTCCGCTGGAGCCGACGCATTTCCATCCTCCCCGCAGGGGACCCATCCGTCACGGAGAGCGAGTGAAACCATGCCGAAGAACGAGCGCTACATCGTCGGGCTGGACATCGGGACCACGAAGATCTCCTGCGTCGTCGCCGAGCTGAAGGAGAACGGCTCCGTCGAGGTCGTGGGGCTCGGTCAGGCCGCGTCCCGCGGCCTGCGCAAGGGGGTCGTCGTCAATCTGGACGCGACCGTCGACGCGGTGAAAGCGTGCGTCGAGGAAGCGGAGATGATGGCGGGGGTCGCCGTCGAGTCCGCGACGGTGGGGATCGCCGGGGGGCACATCCGCTCGTTCAACAGCCGCGGCGTGATTGCGATCTCGGGGAAGGAGCGGACGGTCTCGCGGGAGGACCTGCGGCGGGTGATGGACGCGGCGCGCGCGGTCTCGATCCCCCAGGACCGCGAGATCCTGCACGTGCTCCCGCAGGAATTCGTGCTCGACGACCAGGGCGGGATCAGCCAGCCGGTCGGCATGACCGGGTCCCGTCTCGAGGCGAACGTCCACATCGTGACCGCGGCGACCACCTCCATCCAGAATCTCGTGACGTGCGTGAACCGGGCGGGGGTCGAGGTCCGCGACACGGTGCTCGAGCAGCTCGCGGCCTCGGAGTCGGTCCTCACCCACGACGAGAAGGACCTCGGCGTCGCGCTGATCGACATCGGGGGCGGGACGACGGATCTCGCGATCTTCGAGAAGGGGTCGATCTGGCACACGGCCGTGCTCCCCGCCGGCGGCGACCACTTCACGAACGACCTCGCGGTGGGGCTGCGCACGCCGATCCCCGACGCCGAGCGCTTGAAGAAGAAGCACGGGTGCTCCCTCGCGACCCTGGTCGAGGGGGACGACGCGATCGAGGTCGCCTCCGTGGGAGGGCGGAAGCCGCGGATGCTCTCCCGCCAGGTCATGGCGGAGATCCTCCAGCCGCGCGCCGAGGAGATCTTCACGCTCATCCATGAGGAGGTCTCGCGCGCCGGGTTCGAAAAACTTCTCAACGCGGGAGTGGTTCTTACAGGCGGCGGCAGCCTGCTTCCTGGTATGTTGGAGGTCGCAGAGCAAATCTTCGATCTCCCCGTCCGGCTCGGGCATCCGGGGGGAGTGAACGGCCTGGCCGAGCCCTCATCCGGACCGCAGCTCGCAACTGCGGTCGGCTTGGCCCTCTATTCCGCGCACAACCTGGGGAAAGACCACGCGCGAGGCTTCCCGGTCTCCCCCGGCGCCATCGCGAAATTCGGCCACCGAGTTCGAAACTGGTTCGCGGAGATGTTCTGACCATGACGAGGAGACCGCGCATGATCACGATGGATGACAAGAATCGACCGACGAATGCACCCGTCAAGGTCAGCTTCGACGACGTCTCGCCGGCGTCGGCGAAGATTCGGGTGATCGGAGTCGGGGGCGGAGGGGGAAACGCCGTCAATCGCATGATCGCCTCCGGCGTCGCCGGCGTGGAGTTCCTGGCGGCCAACACGGACTGTCAGGCGCTCCGGACCAACCGGGCTCCGGTCAAGGTGCAGCTGGGGATGAGGCTCACCAAGGGGCTCGGCGCCGGCGCCAACCCCGAGGTCGGAAAGAACGCGGCGATGGAGGACAAGGAGCAGCTCATGCAGGCCCTCGAGGGGGCCGACATGGTCTTCGTGACGTCGGGCCTGGGGGGCGGCACGGGGACGGGCGGTGCGCCGATCATCGCCGAGATCGCCCGGGAAGCCGGAGCGCTGGTCGTGGCGGTGGTCACCAAGCCGTTCGCGTTCGAGGGCCGGCGGCGACGGCTGCAGGCCGACGAAGGTCTCGTGTCGCTCCGGCAGGTCGTGGATACCGTCATCACGATCCCGAACGACAAGCTCCTTCACACCGTCGAGAAGGGAACCCCTCTCGCCGAGGCGTTCCAGATGGCCGACGACATCCTGCGCCAGGCGGTCCAGGGGATCTCCGACCTCATCACCGTCCCCGGGGAGATCAACCTCGACTTCGCCGACGTCAAGACGATCATGTCGGGCATGGGAATGGCCCTGATGGGCACGGGGATCGCCGAAGGGGAGCACCGCGCGGTCGAAGCGGCCCAGCGGGCGATCTCGTCCCCTCTCCTCGAGGACACCTCGATCCACGGCGCCCGGGGCGTGCTCATCAACATCACCGGCGGCGAGGACATGTCGCTCCACGAGGTCTCCGAGGCCGCCAACATCATCCAGGAGGCCTCCGACCCCGACGCGAACATCATCTTCGGGACGGTCATCGAGCGGGGGATGCAAGGGAAGGTGAAGGTGACCGTGATCGCGACCGGATTCAATCGCGACGACGTGCGCTCCGGCCTGAGCACCCAGACGCCGCGGCTGCACCAGCGGACCCCGCCTCCCGAGGCCTACGACGACGGGCCCTCCCGGCCGACCCGCGGCTTCTTCCGGCGCGGAAAGACCGACGAGATCGAGCTGGACGCTGCCGACCAGGGGTTCACGCCGAACTTCGGTAAGATGAAGGACGACCTGGACGTCCCCGCGTTCCTCCGGAAGCAGATGGACTGAGGAGTCGTGGAGGGGGTCCGTGCACGGGCGGGCAGGCCAAGGTGACGATCGTACCCACGACCAGGATCCTGGTGGTCGACGACGACCCTCAGACCGCGCGCATGGTCCGAGCCTGGTACAAGGATCAGCCGTACGAGATCGTCGAGGCCCGCGACGGCGATGAAGGGGTCCAACGCGCGATCCGCGAGCGTCCCGACATCATCCTCATGGACCTCGTCATGCCCCGGACGAACGGGTTCGAGGCCTCGCGCCGCCTGAAGGCCGACCCCGCGACGAGCGGCATCCCGGTCATCCTGCTCAGCGCGCACCGGGAGCCGCACACGAAGCGGAAGGGATTCGACGCGGGGATCGACGACTATGTCGAGAAGCCTTTCGATTTCGAGGAGGTGGACGCCCGGATCCGGGCGATGCTCCGCAAGCGCGAGCTGTACCTCACGCTCGAGACGACGAACAAGGAGCTCCAGGCGAGCAACGCTCAGCTCGAGGAGCTCGCGACGGTCGACGAGAAGACCGGGCTCGCGAACTACCGGGTGTTCCGAGCGAAGCTGCGCGAGGAATGGCTGCGCTCCGAGCGCTACGGGCAGCCGCTCTCGATCGTGATGCTCGATCTCGACGACTTCAAGCGGGTCAACGACTCCGTCGGCCACCCCGCCGGAGATCAGGTCCTGCGGGAGTTCGCGACGCTCGTCGCCGGCGGGGCCCGGACGACGGACGTCGCGGCTCGCTACGGAGGGGAGGAGTTCGCCCTCATCCTCCCGCATACCCCCCGCGAGCGCGCCCTACGCGTCGCGGAGCGCATCCGTGCGGCGGTCCAGGACTTCACGTTCCTCGAGCCCCAGCACGCCCTCAAGATCACCGTCTCCGCCGGCGTGGCGACGTCCCCGTCGGGACGGGAGATCGCGTCGGCCGAGCAGCTGGTCGCCGCCGCCGATCACGCTCTGTACGGGGCGAAGAGGGCCGGGAAGAATCGCGTCTTCGTCCACGAGGACTGACGATCGGCACGCCGCTGTTCCTCTGCGCAGTGCTCGGGGTCGGCGTGTTCTCGGGCGCTGCCGCGACCGTCATCGGGTTCGGCATCGGAAGCTTGCTGACACCGCTGGTCGCCGCTCGCCACGGAACGGCCACGGCGATCGCCGCGGTGACGATCCCTCACGCCCTCGCGACTGGGTTGCGATGCTGGCGATTGAGATCGGGGATCGATCCCGAGGTTGCCGTCCGGTTCGGCGTCCCCAGCGCCATCGGGGGCCTGGCCGGTGCCTGGGCCTACACCCGTCTGGGCTCGGCGGCCCTCACGAGGGCGCTCGGGGTGCTCCTGCTTCTGACGGCCGCCGGCCAGCTGACGGGCTGGACCACGCGCTGGCGGCCCCGCGGGACGATCGCGAGCGTCCTGGGTCTGTGTTCCGGCTTCTTCGGCGGGCTTGCGGGGAACCAAGGGGGGCTGCGCGCGGGGGCGCTCTCGGGGTTCGATCTGACCCCGGCGCAGTTCGTCGCCACGGCGACCGTGGTCGGTCTGATCGTCGATGCCGTCCGGACTCCGGTCTATCTTCTGGCCGCCGGATCGGAGATCGCATCTCTATGGCTGCCGATCACGGCGGCCGCGATCGGCGTGCTGACCGGCACGCTCCTGGGAGAGCGGGTGCTCATGGGAATGCCCCCGGAGCGGTTCCGGCGGCTGCTGGGGATCGGCATCGGCGTGCTCGGCGCCTGGCTCGTTTTCGGCGTCCGCTGATTCCGCGGACGGGAGTGCGGATGGAGAAGGGACGGCTGCAGCGGCTCGGCGACGCCCCAGCGTGGCCCCGCGTCGCGGTCTTCGGGGCGGGCGCGGTCGGGTGCTACTTCGGGGGGATGCTCGCCCGGGCGGGTGAGGCGGTCACCCTGATCGGCCGCGCCCGCCATGTGGACGCGATCCGGCGCGACGGCCTCTGGATCGCGAGCCGCGAGTTCCAGGAGGCCGTCCCCGTCGCGGCGTCGACCGACCCGGCGGCGGCTCGCGACGCCGAGCTCGTTCTGCTGTGCGTCAAGACGCCCGATACGGAGCCGGCCGCACGTGAGCTCGCCCCCCATCTCGCATCCGGGGCCGTCGTCGCCAGCCTGCAGAACGGCGTGGACAACGCCGCGCGGCTCGGCGCGATCCTCCCCAACCCGATCGTGCCCGCCGTCGTCTACGTCTCGGCGGAGATGATGGGCCCCGGCCGCGTCCGCCACAACGGGCGCGGCGACCTCATCATCGGCGCGCCGCGAGGGCGACCCTCTTCCGGGCTCGAGGCCATTGCCGCGACGTTCGAGCGGGCCTCGGTGCCCTGCCGCATCTCGACGGACATCGACCGGGATCTGTGGGAGAAGCTCGCGCTCAACTGCGCCTTCAACCCGGTCTCGGCGTTGGGGCGCGCCCGCTACGCGCGGCTGATCGCTCACGAGCCGGCGCGGGCCCTCCTTCGCGAGGTGATCGACGAGGTGGTCGCGGTCGCGGCGGCCGAGGGGATCGAGCTCCCGGCGGAGGAGCTCATGCGTGCCGCGGAGGCGCTCGCGCGGGCCGTGCCGCAGGCGATCTCCTCCACCGCGCAGGACCTCGAGGCCGGCCGACCCACGGAGATCGACGACCTGAACGGGTTCGTCGCCTCACGCGGGAGCGCGCTCGGGGTCCCGACCCCCGTCAACCGGGCGCTCCACGCGCTCGTGCGCTTGATTCAGGACGGCGGCGAAGACTGAATCTCGCGCCATCCGGCGAATACGTCCTTCATCACGGAGTCCATCGCGTCGACGACCTGGTCGTAGAAGGCCTTGGCCTTCACCGCGTCGAGGACCGGCGCGCCCTCTCCGGCCGCCTCGGGACGGTCCAGGATGATCGACGCGGGAAAAGGCCGCGCGCGGAGTCCCGTTCGTCGCGCGAATCGTCGGACGGTCGTGGCGTTCTTCGCGTCGACGAGCGACGGGGCGATGGCGAGCACCATCGCGGTCTCCTCCACCCCCGCATGCCCCGAAGCGACCCCGGGGTAGATCGAGCGCGACGCGCCCTCGGCGAAGCCCCACCACTCCACGGCGACCGCGTAGGCCCGTTTCTCGTTCCACAGCCGCGCGACCACGGCCCCGACCTGCTCGCTCTGCCCCCCGTGGCCGTTGAGGAGCACCACGCGGCGGAACCCGGCGTCCACGAGCCCGGCGCACGCCTCGAACAGATATGAGACGAACGTCGCCGACGAGACGGTGGTCGAGCCCGGATAGGGAAGCAGGGCGTTCGTCACGCCATAGGCGATCGACGGCGCGATGACGGCACCCCACCTGGGGGCGAGATCCGCGGCGAGAGCCTCCGGGATGATCGTGTCCGTTCCCAGCGCCATCGCCCCGTGCGCCTCGACCGTCCCGACGGGAACGACGACGAGATCGCAGCGTGAGGGGACGAGATCACGGAACTGCTGCCACGTCAGGTCGTTCAGCCTCATGATCATGACTTCGTCTCCACGCGACGAGCGCCGCGGCCCCGAGCCCGGCGATCGCCGCCCACGCGGGAACGTCGCCGATTCGATCGTACACGGTCCGGCGGCGGGTCAGCGGGACGTCGTGCACGCGGACGTCGCGGACGTCGAGCTCGGTCCGCTCCGCCTCGCGCCCCGTCGGATCCACGAACATCGAGATCCCGGTGTTCGCGACGCGGATGAACGACGAGCGGCTCTCGATCGCGCGGAGGCGCACCGTGTTCGCCTGGTACGTCTGGAAGAATGTCGTTCCGAACCAGGCGTCGTTGGTGACGATCGCCTGGAGGTCGGCCCCGGCGTTGCGCAGGCCGCGCTGCAGGTCGAAGTACAGCTCCTCGTAGCAGACGCTCACGCCCAGCTTCGCGCCGTCGACGGGGAGGAGCGTCCCTTTCGTCCCGGGTGAGAACCCTCCCGCCAGCCAGCGCGCCCAACCGCGCCGGCCGGAGAGGATCGGGCCGAGGACGGCGTCGAAGGGGACCGCCTCGACGAACGGCACGAGGTAGACCTTCGCGCTCCATGCGGGATCGAGCGCGCCGTCGGGATGCACGACGAACACCGCGTTGTAGGCGTCGAGGCGGTGCTCGTCGTGGACGACGACGTATTCCGATCCCGCGACGATCGTCACACCGGCCTGCTGCGCGAGGTCCTGCACGTCGGACATCGCGTAGCTCGACGGCACGTCGGGGCGTCGGTAGAGCGGTTGCGGCCGCGCGGTCTCGGGCCAGATGACGACGGAGGCCCCCCGGCCGGCCGCCTCGCGCGTCAGCTCGTCCAGGACCTGCCACTGACGATCGTCCGTGGCGGGGTCCATCTTCACGTCGAGCGGGATGTTCGGCTGGATCAGCGCGACGCGGAGCGTCCCCCAGGAGCTGGGCGGATGCGTCCAGGCCCACGCGTCGTACGCGAGGACGCCTCCGATCAGGATCCCCCACGCCGCGAGCGACGCCGCACGGCGGCGCGACGTCCCACCCCGCCAGGCGTCGTGGAGCAGCGCGCTCGAGACCAGCATCGCCCCGCCCACGCCGTAGGGCCCGGTCAGGTCGGCGAACTGGGCGAGGAACGGCACGGCTCCCAGCGATTGACCGAGGTGTTGCGCGGTCATCCGGAGATCGCCGCGCGCTTGCAGCCATTCGAGCGTCAGCCAGGCGCTCGGCAGCAGGATCGCGTAGGGCCATCCGGTCCGTTTTCGCGTCCATGCGAGCGCGATCGTCGCGAGCGAGATGCCGGCGGCGAAGACGAGAGTGAGTCCGAGGTAGGCGAAAACGGCGAGGAAGCTCACGGCGAGCATCGACCGCATCCAGTGGAGGATCAACAGATTCAACACCGCGCCGAAGACGAATCCGGCGTTCCTCCACGAGCGCCACGGTCGATCGAGGTTCTCGTCGATCCAGACCAGCAGCGGCACGAAGCCGACGAAGTTGGGAACGACGAGTCCGAATGTGAAATATCCGAACGCGACGATCACGCCGGCGAGGACGGGAAGCCTCCACGGGTGCCGGGCCCATCGCGTAAGCAACGTCGCGCGATGCTATCATCGCGTCGATGGCGAAGTCCAGCCGTGAGAACGAGATCAAGCTGGCGTTCCCCTCTCCCGAGTCCGCGCTCCGAAAGCTCCTCGCGGCCGGCGCACGGCCGTTGCTCGACCGCGCATTCGAGGACAACGTCCTCTACGATTTCGAGGACGGCGCGCTCCGGAGCAGCGGGCGTCTCCTTCGTCTGCGGCTCGTGCGCGGCTCGGCGCTGCTGACGCTCAAGGCGGAGATCCCGGGAGAGCACCGGCACAAGCTCCGCGCCGAGCACGAGACGGAGGTTCGTGACGCGGACGCGCTCCGCGAGATCCTGTCCGGGCTCGGTCTCGCGCCGGTCTATCGCTACCAGAAGTACCGCACGACGTTCCGCCTGCCGGCCGTCGAGGCTTCGCTCGACGAGACGCCCCTGGGAACGTTCGTCGAGCTCGAGGGTCCCCCGGATTCGGTCGACGCGGCCGCCCGTCGGCTCGGGGCCTCCGACGGCGAGTTCATCCGAGCGACCTACCGCGATCTCCAGGAGCGCGACGCCGAGGTGCGGGGGACCGTCGCCGGCGACCTCCTCATGCCGCGGCCCGAGACCCACGATCCCGCATGAAAGCGATGGTGCTCGCGGCCGGACTGGGCGAGCGGCTCGCGCCCCTGACCCACGTCGTCCCCAAGCCGCTGCTCCCCGTCCTCGGCCGGCCGATCGCGCCGCAGGTCCTCTCGCGCCTTGCCCTCGAGGGGATCGACGAGGCCGTCATCAATCTCCATCATCTTCCGCAACGCATCCGCGAAGCCTTTGGCGACGGCACGGCCTTCGGGCTGCGCGCCCTCCACTACTCCCTCGAGGACGGGCAGCTTCTCGGAACCGGAGGTGGACTGGCGCATGCGGCGGCGCGGCTGCGGGGAGCGGGGACGATCCTCGTCCGGAACTCGGACTTCCTGGCCGATATCTCGTTGGCCGATGTCGTCGCCGCGCATCGGCGCTCCGGGTGCCCCGCGACGCTCGTGGTGACACCGCACCGCTCCCGGTACACCCGCGTGCGCGTCGACCGCGCGACCCGAGTGAGCGCGTTCGGGACCGGCGATCATCTCTTCACCGGATACCATCTCATCGAGGAATCGGTGCTCGACCTGATCCCCGGCTCCGGTCCCTCAGACATCGTGCGCGACGTCTATTTCGCGCTCGCGGCGGCCGGACGGCTCAACGCCTACGTGCACGAGGGATCCTGGTGGGAATTCGGCGCACCCGACGAGTATCTCGAGGGCTCGCTCGGCCTGATCGCGGCGCCCGCGGAGCAGCGGGCTCGACTGGGTGATTTCGATCTGGTGCGGCTGATGGATCGCGCCATCGCCGCGATCGGCCCCGGCGCCGACCTCGAGGCGAGCGACATCCGGATGGAAGGAGCGGTCGCGATCGGTTTGGGGGCGATGGTGGGCGAGGGGGTCTCGATCCGGGACACGGTCATCATGCCGGAGGCCTGGATCGGACCGCGAACGAAGCTGGATCGATGCATCGTGGGACCGGGAGCCGAGGTCCCTGCCGGGTTCGAAGCGAGCGACGCCGTGATCGCCGGCGATACGGATCCGCATCGACCGCTGCCCCGCTCCATCGAGCGAATCGACGGACTCCTCCTGAGACGGTTTTCCGGCGCGCCGGCCCGATGAGCGCGCTGCGCCCCGAGCTGGCCGCTGCCCTGGCCACGCTCTACGCGGACGCTCGCGTGGAGACCCTCCCCGGCGATGCATCCGCCCGCCGGTTCCATCGGCTGTTCCTCGATGACGGCGGATCGCGCATCGTGATGGACTACGGTGCGCCGTTCGTGGACGAGACGGACGACGTCCGGCTCGCCCGCATCTTCGAGCGTGGCGCGCTCCCCGTCGCGCGCGTCCTGGACGTGCTTCCTGACGCGGGTGCGATCGTTCTCGAGGATCTCGGCGACACGACCCTGGAAGTCGCGGTCGCGCGCGACGGGAGCGAGCGCCGCGCCGATCGGGGGGCGCTCTACAGGGACGCGGTGCGGCTGGCGGTGGCGATCGGCGCGCGCGGGACGGCGGCGCTGTCGGCGTCCGAGCGGGGCTCCGGGCCGGCGCTCGACGAGGAGCGCTTCCGATTCGAGATGGATTTCTTTCTGCGTCACTACGTGACCGACTATCTCGGCCGGAAGGACGATCGTCCCGGGCTTCGCGACGCGCTCTACGGCCTCGCCCGCGACGCGGCGGCCCACCCGAGGGTGCTGTGCCACCGCGACTATCACAGCCGGAACATCATGGTGCGTTCCGACGGCTCGCTCGCGATGGTGGACATTCAGGACGCCCGCTGGGGTCCGGACACCTACGATCTCGCGTCGTTGCTGCGCGATGCCTATGTCGACCTCGACGAAAGGGAAGCCGACGATCTCTTCGGTCTCTACTGGACCCTCCTCCCGGGGCGCCCCGACCGAAGAGCCATGCGCTTTCGATTCGAATTGACGTCCGCCCAAAGGATGATCAAAGCCCTCGGAACTTTTGGGTATCAGGTAGCCGGGTTAGGGAGAAGCCGTTACCGAGAAGCGCTCGATCGGACGGCGGAGCGGCTGACGCGAATTCTTCCCGCCCAGCGCTCGACCCTGGCTCTGTTCCGCGAGCTGGACGGCGCGAGAATCCTCGTTTCCTAGACTATTTCCCTCAGGCCGAGAAGGCCGCCGTCGACGACGAGATGCGGGCCGATCGGGCCCGTTGCGGTCGGGACCGCGGGTCCGAGCGTCGCGATCGGCGCGAGCGACACGGCGCGGGGGTCCACCCGAGCGGCGAACCGCGGACCACCTTGTCCTGTCTCGAGATCCAACACCCAAACATCCCTGCCGAGCGGGACGACGCGACACTTCGAAATCCGGAGACAGTCTCCGTGGCTCGCCGGTTTGCCGGGGCTCACGACCAAATTGCTCGTGCCGGGGGTGGGTGGAGCTCTGAAGGAGCCTCGCCAGACGTTCCCCGGTCCTGGCTCGAATGGCACCCAATACCCATCGGCTGTAATTGGACGGGGCGACGTAGGAAACCCTGCATCGTCGAAAGCTCCCCCCGCTAGTCCTTCCTCGTGGGCGGGTACGTCGTCGACGTCCAATCCGGCCCCGCATTGCTCGTTCGACCGATGAAAGGCCGAGACGAGCGCGCTGACGAGCGCGCCGGAAGCAGACGGGGCAAGAACGAGCGACGTAGGAACGATCCCCCCGGGCGGTATCGAGGAGATGGCGTCCTCATCTTGCTCCGCCAGATCCTCGAAGCCGCGCCTGGCCCTGATCTCGCCCCTGCCGTTCGACCCGAGCAGCCACGCCCGATTCCGCCGACGGCACGCCATCCACCCCTGCGATCCGATCAGGATCTCCACGGTCGTGCCCAGCTCGATCCACTCGACCGCCTTTCGTTCCCGGACCAGCGCGATCAGGGAGTCGCCGGTCGGAAGCGAATCGGCCGGATCGAGGTCCCATCGCTCACCGGCCAAATCAGAGGGCTCCGGAGTCGATCCGGACGCGCGTCCCTCGAACGTCCGAGCACGGTCGGCGACCCATTCGGCCTCGCTCGTCGAGACGCCCGACGCCGAAGCGAACCCCGCGGGCTCCCCCTCCCTGCCGAAGACGCGGCATGCGAGTCCCGACTCTCGGACATCGTGAAGCGAGACGTCGCACGTCGCATCGCGTGTCGCTCGCCGGCGATGCGAGACCTTCGCGAACAGCTCGACGCGCTCGCTTCCCACGCGCGCAGTCATGCACGCCCGGAGCACGCGCGCGTGCTCGATGAGCGCGCCGAGTTCGAGGGCTTCAATTCCTTTCACGCGAGCACCTTGACCAACCCTATCCGGATTGTCGGCCCGCCGACGCTCACGGCCAGGGGCTGACCATCGCGGATGCACGAGCCGACCGACGAATCGAACCGGAGGTCCCTCGCCACGGCGTCGATCGAATGCCACACGTCGCGACCGTCGAGCATGATCACGAACGGGGCGAACGTCTGGTCGATCGAGCCGTTGACGATGCGAGCGGCATCGGTCACGACGAACGTCGCACGACCTGTCACCGGGTCGGTGTGCCCTGCGGACAAGCGCCGCAAATACACTCCGTCTCGCGTTCCCGACAGAACCTCGTCGGGATCGTCATGACCCTGTTCGATGTACGTGCACCCCATGCGTGGTCGAATGGGGTCCATGTACGACGACCGTCGCCCATGCCCGGTCGACTCCGTTCGCAAGGCCGACGCGCAGGCGCGATCCAGCAGAAGTCCGGCGGGAGACCCCTGGTCGATCAGGACGACGGAGCGCGACGGCGTTCCCTCGTCGTCGAACCGCCAGCCGGCGCGACCCCTCGCGGGAGCGTCGATGACCGTCAGCGGTACCCCGGGAGTCGTATCGACGCTCGCGATCCAGGTCTCCCGACGGAGGGCCACGTCGCCCTCCCGTGCGTGGCCGAACAGCTCGTGCGCCATCACACCCGCCGCTCCCGGAGCGAACACGCCGACGAACGGACCGCGGGGCGGTGAGGCGAGCGGCCGCTCCTGCGGGTCCGGGAGCGTCGGCCATCGGGGGTCGTCGGGGTCGAGAGCGAGCTCGAGCTCGTCCCGGGCCTCCGGCTGCGTCCCCACCCGAACGCTGAGCCGGCAGCTCCGCCGCCGGTCGAAAACGACCCCTTCTTCTCGACCCACCCAAATCTTTTGGTCGAATTGAACGATGCGAGCGCTCCAGCGTCCGCGCCAGGCCGGGCGCTCTCGTGTCCTCAGCGACAGCGGGGGGTGACGGGACACGTCCCGGCGCGGGCTCGGCTCCGCCCCTCGCACGAGAGCCGGGAGCTCGCGCGGATCCGGGTCGGTGACGTGGAGCGACCGTGGACCGGCGATCGCGACCCCTCGCGTTCGGGTCTCGACGTAGTTCCGACCCCCCTCGCTATCGAGGTCGAGCCGCGCATCGACACGCGCTTCCAAGAAGATGTGGGCCCGTTGATCGCCGCGCGGGAGGAGCGTGGCTGCCTCCGCGATCGCGACCGACTCGGCATCGATCGAATCCGGCGGATCGGGGCTCACGGCTTGGGTTTCCGGCGACTTGAATCCCCAGTGGGAGCAGCCTATGTTCTACGCGGACGCCGAGGGGGTGTCCGCACCTCTCGCGCTGTAGGGTCGCAGGCGGGAGTCGATCGCAAGAGCCGTACCTCGGAGCAACAGCTCTCAGGGTCGTCGAATGGCGAACTATACGATACTTCTGATCGACTACGAGCCGCGCAGTATCGAACGCTTCCGACAACCTCTGACCGACGCGGGGTACAGGGTCGAGATCGCCACCGACGGACTGACGGGGATCGACGCCTTCCATCGGTTGAATCCCGACATGGTGCTCGTCGAAGCGATGATCCCGAAGAAGCACGGGTTCGAGGTCTGTCAGGAGCTCAAGCGATCGCCTCACGGCCGCCGCACTCCGGTCCTGATCACGACCGGCGTCTACAAGGGGCGGAAATACCGGACGCAGGCGCTCCACATCTATGGCTGCGACGAGTACATCGAGAAGCCCATTGCTCCCGAGCAGCTGCTCGCCGTGGTCGGGAAGTTCTTCACCTCGAAGGCTCCCACCTCCTCCGGTCTCGCCGGGGAGACACCGACGCGATCGATGTCGGACGCCTCCCCCGTATCCCCTGCCTCCGGTGCGAAGGAGTCACCCGCGCGTCCTCCCCACGGCAAGACGCCTGTTCCCCGCGCCGTCGTCGGCGATCTGACCGAAGACGAGATCATGGCGCGACTCGACGCGATCCTTCCCGGCGCCGAGGCGACGGTCGCGCCGGAAACCCTCCCCGCGGCAGCGGCGGTGGTCCCCGCGGCGAGCATCGCGGCCGCCGAAGCCGAGCCCGGGCCCTCGATCGAGCCCGATCTCGCGGAGGACCTGAGTGGCGAGGATCCCTTCGCCCAGATGCAAGCCGAGCTGAACGCGGAGCTCGGGTCGCTCTCGACCGCGCTCGCGCTGGAGCCGGCACCCATTCTCGACGCCGCGCCCGATCCGATTCCTTCCGATCAGCTCCTCTCCCCCTCCGTATTGGAGGCGCTCCCGTCGCCCGACCCCCTTCCGCTTCCCGCGGAACAGCGGTCCGTCCCGGTGCATCTCGAGGACGTGCCCGGACAGGTGGTCAGCTTCGACGCGAAGCGCTCGCGCAAGGCCAAGAAGCACGGAAAGAAGACGCCCGACCGACCCCTGATGACCGCGCCGAGGCCCGCCGCGGAGATTCCGGCGCCGCGAGTCCAGGAACGGCCGCGACCGTCGAGCTCGATCAAGCTTCCGTCCGGAAGCCTCGTCGAATCCGACCTCGACGCCGGCCGGGCCAAGCGCGGGGTGTCCGCCTGGGTTTGGGCCGTTCTCATCCTGGTCGTGGCGGCGGCGATGTATTTCGTATTCTTCCGGGGCGAGCTCAACCCGACGATCACGACCTCCGCTCGACCGGTCCCCCCTCCCGCCCCCGTAGAGCAAGCCGAGATTCCCTCTCCCCCGGCCTCCGAGCCCGAAGCGCGACCCACGGATGAAGACGCCAACCTGGTGCTGAACGCGGTCGAAGCCCCGCCGCCCGCTCGACGACCCGTCCCGGAGCCGGCTCAAAAGGCAGCCTCGCAGCCGGCGAAGCCCGCGCCCCCGCCGAGCCCGAAGGCTCCGACCAGCACCTCCCCGGCACCGGCGGCCTCGATCTCCGCCTGGCCCATCGAGCGACCCGCGCCGGCGTCGGCTCCCGTGCCGACCGCACCCGCCGGGGCCGAGGATGCCGCGTCGGGCGTGGAAACGATCGCCGAGGCCGGCGCTGAGCCCGAAGCCGCTCCCCAGCTGGCTCCCGGGACGCTCGTCGACGACCCGGACACGCTCCCGGTCACGCTCGCGCGCAAGCTGCCGACCTACTCGCTGCGGGCGCGGGAGCTCAAGCTGTCGGGAACGGTCGTCATGAACGTGCTGGTGAACGAGCGGGGAACTGTGGACGAGGTGGTGCTCGTCAGCGGGATTAACGGAGCCGATCTCAACGAATCGACCCTGAAGGCGGCTCGCGCCTGGACCTACCGTCCCGCGACCAAGGGGGGCGTCCCCGTGAAGTACTGGAAGCGGGAGCAAGTCGTCTTCAAGAGATAGAACGAGCGGGATAACATCCCGCCGCCGTGTGCCCACCCCTTCGCCGGACGCTCGTCCTTCTGGTCCTTCTCACCTCGGCGCTCGCGTGCGCCCGGCCCCCGTCGGGCGAATCCGAGCCGCGCGCCAGCCCTTCGCGCATCGTCTCCCTGACGCCGGCGCTGACCGAGATCCTCTTCGCCGTGGGGGCCGGGGAGCGGGTGGTCGGCGTCACCGAATACTGCGACTACCCCCCCGAGGCCAAGACGCGGCCCAAGGTCGGCGGATACGTGAACCCGTCGGTCGAAGCGGTGGTGGCCCTGAGGCCGGACCTCGTCGTCGTCAGCCCGGGCCCCGGCAACAGGGATGCCGCCCTCGCGATGCAGCGGGAAGGTCTCCGCGTGGAGATCGTGCCCGCGGAGACGCTGGAGGAGTCGCTCGACGCGGTCGAGTCGGTCGCGCGGCTCTGCGGCGCGGACGAGCGGGGACGCGCGCTCGCGGCGTCGGTTCGAGCGCGTCTCGACGCGGTTGCGCGCAGCGTGGCCGGTCGACCGAAGGTGCCGACGCTGTTCTGCCTCCAAACGACTCCGATCATCGCCGCCGGGCGTGACACGCTCCCCGCGCAGCTCCTCGAGATCGCCGGCGGGCGGAACGTGGTGACCGAGCCGAGGTATCCGAGGATCGGGCTCGAGGCGGTGCTCGCGTCGAAGCCCGAGCTGATTCTCCAATCCCGGATGGACCTTCCAGCCGGCGAGGCCCACGACGAGGAGCGGTTCTGGTCCCGCTGGACACGCATACCGGCGGTCGCTTCCCATCGGGTGGTCGTCCTCGACGCGTCGCTCGCCCTCCGTCCCGGCCCGCGGATCGCGGACGACGCGGAGGCGCTCGCCGCGATCGTCCACCCCGTCGTTCACGAGGAGCCGGCCGCGCGATGACCGGCTGGCGGAAGCCCGGCGCGCTCGCGGTCGTCGTCCTCCTGTCGCTCGCCGCGGTGGCGCTCGCGGCGAGCGTCGGACCGAGCGAGCTCGGCCTGCGCGAGCTGATCGCGGCGCTGGCCGGAGAGGGGGATGCCAATCGTCGAACGATCCTGATCGACGTGCGGCTCGCACGGGCCCTTCTCGCCGGGCTCGTCGGGGCGGCGCTCTCCGCGGCCGGCTGCGCCTATCAAGCCGTGCTCCGCAATCCGCTCGCGGACCCCTACATCCTCGGCATCTCGGGAGGAGCCGCGCTCGGCGCCGTCGCCTTCGACGCGGTGGCGCCGCGCGCCTTCCTGGAGGCCACCACGGGGCGCCCGGCCGCGGCTCTCGCGGGGGCGTTGTGCACGCTCGTCGTCCTGTTCGGCCTCACCCGCTTCCGCGGGCGAACGGAGACGACGGCGCTCCTGCTGACCGGCGTGGTCCTCAACGCGTTCGACTCGGCGGTGATCCAGTTCTTCGTGAGCACCGGCGACCCCGCACGGTTCCAGGGGACTCTGTCGTACCTGATGGGGGCGATGACCTCGCCTTCGTGGTCGGTGTTGGCGACCCTCGCGGTGCTCTGCGGGATCGGGCTCGGGGCGCTCGCCGCTCAAGCGCGAACGCTGAACCTGCTCGCGGTCGGCGACGAGGAGGCGGCGCAGCTCGGTGTCAATGTCGAGCGCTCCACGTGGGTCGCGGTCGTCGCCGCGTCGGTGGTCACCGCGGCGGCGGTCGCGTTCACCGGGATCGTCGGCTTCGTGGGGCTGATCGTCCCCCACGCGATGAGGCGCCTGTTCGGCCCCGACCATCGCCTGCTCGTCCCCGCATCCGCCTTCGCCGGCGCGGCGATGGTCGTGCTCGCCGATGCCGCGGCCCGGACGCTGCTCGCCCCCAGCGAGCTCCCGGTCGGCGTGGTCACGGCGATGATCGGCGGACCGTTCTTCCTGGTGCTCCTCATGCGCCGGCTGAGGGAATCGTGAGCGCCGCGCTGGCCTTCGAGGACGTCGGCTTCTCGTACGGCGCCGCGCCGCTCGTCTCGGGGCTCGATCTCGCGATCGAGGAGAGGACGATCGTCGGCATCCTCGGCCCGAACGGAGCCGGCAAGACGACTCTCGTCCGGCTCGCCTCGGCCGCGCTCGCCCCGTCGTCGGGGCGCATCACGCTGCTCGGAGACGACCTCTCCTCGCTGCCGTCGAAGGAGCGGGCGCGGCGGGTCGCGGTCGTCCCTCAGGAGACGCACGCCGTCTTCGAGTTCACGGTCGAGGAGATCGTCCGGATGGGGCGCGCTCCTCATCTCGGCTTCCTCGGCATCGAGCGCCCGCGGGACGTCGAGATCGCGCGGGAGGCCATGGACCGATGCGAGGTGGCCCATCTGAGCGAGCGATCGCTCCGCGCGTTGTCGGGAGGGGAGCGGCAGCGCGTGATCCTCGCGCGGGCCCTGGCGCAGGAGCCGCGCGTGCTGCTCCTCGACGAGCCGACGGCGTTCCTGGACCTGAAGCATCGCGTGGCGGTCTACGCGCTCCTCGAGCGGCTCCACCGGGAGCGCGGGCTCACGGTCGTGATCGTCAGCCACGACATCAATCTCGCCGCACGGCATTGTGATCGGCTCGCCCTCCTCCGCGCCGGCCGGATCGCCGTCGACGGAACGCCCGGCGACGTGCTCCGCCCCGAGCCGATTCGCGCGGTCTACGAGGTGGACGTGGACATCGGAACGGATCCCTCGTCGGGTCGGCCGTTCGTGATTCCGCGCGGCTCGACGACTTGACACGGGGTCGATCCTCCGCGTAACGTGCGCGCGTTTCGCCTCGCTCTTTCACAACACGCGCTCGTCGAGGGAAGCGGGTGTGAATCCCGCGCGGCCCCCGCCACTGTGAACGGGGACGCCCCGGGCAGCAGCCACTGAACGTCGAGGATCCCGAGTGGGGTTGGGCGTTCGGGAAGGCGCCCGGCGGCGGACGATCCGTGAGCCAGGAGACCGGACGAGCGTTCTCGCGCTCTCGCGCGCGTCGAACGGGAGGTTCGCATGCGGCGTCCGATTCCTGTCACGGCCTTGTCCACGTTCATCCTCGTCACCGCCACGTCCGAGGTGTCTCTCGCGCTCGCCCAGGACGAGACCACTCCCTACGACGAGACGGTCGTCGTGACCTCGACCCGGCTCGAGGACAAGCCGGCCCCCAAGTCCGACGTCCCGGCGCACGTGACCGTCGTCGATCGCGAGCGGATCGAGGCGAGCGGCGCGCGGAACCTCCAGGATCTCCTCGTCGAGGAAGCGGGGATCGCGCTCATCGACCAGGTCGGAAACGACGTCCAGAAGACGCTCGACCTGCGGGGCTTCGCGGGAGGGAAGGGCGTCGCGGTCTTCCTCGACGGCGCCCGCCTCAACGATCCCAGGAACAACGCGGTCGCGCTCGAGCAGGTCCCCCTGGACGCCGTGGAGCGCGTCGAGATCACGCGCGGTCCCGCCGCGGCGCTCGCGGGAGGGGGCGCGGAGGCCGGAGTCGTGCGGATCATCACGCGCCGCGGGACGACGCCGGCGGCGTCGGTCTCCGTTTCCGGCGGAACCTGGAACACGCAAGCGTACGACGGGACCTACGGTGGCCGCTTCGGGCGCTTCGACGTCTTCGGGTCGGGCTCCTACGACACGACGGACGGATTCCGGCCGAACGCGGGAGGACGCCAGGCTCGCTTCTACGCCTCGGGCGGCGTCGACGTCGGCGGGGAGCGACACCTGTCCCTCTCGCTCTTCTCGTCGGACCTCGACTACGGGAATCCGGGGGCGCTCAGCCTCGCGGAGTTCGAGTCCGATCCGCAGCAGAACGTCTACAACCGCTTGGATTTCACCGACTCGGTGGACCGTCAGGCCTCCCTGACCTTCCAGGGCCCGGTCGGGGCGGGGTTCTCCGTCGCCGCGCACGTCGCCTTCCGAGACGACCGCGCGAGCACGCTTTCGACCGGCCGCTCGGCCTCGGTCTTCGGCGGGTTCTTCCTCGACGCCGAGGGGAGCGCGTGGAGCGGCACCGGACAGGCGACCCGGGAGATCGGCGGCCACCGGCTGGCGTTCGGGGCGGAGGCGCTCGACGGAGACACCGACAGCACGGGCTTCTTCACCTCGCCCTCCTCGCCGGGAACCTACGATCCCTCCGCGCCGGCATCGCGCAACACCGCGGGGGTCACGAGCGCCGGGGTCTTCGCGCAGGACGCCTGGTCGATCTCTCCCCGATGGAACCTGACCGGCGGGGTCCGCGCCGATCGA
This sequence comes from Candidatus Polarisedimenticolaceae bacterium, assembly GCA_035649595.1. GTDB lineage: Bacteria > Acidobacteriota > Polarisedimenticolia > Polarisedimenticolales > DASRJG01 > DASRJG01. Next base: position 647 of record DASRJG010000059.1, on the reverse strand, counting down.
AGCCGGGTCGGATACGACGAATCGATTCCGGGCACGGTCCCATCGGACGAGCGGACCTTCTCGGAGGTGTCCCTGCGCGCCGGGGTGACCGCGAGGCCGACCGACGCGGCGGAGATCTACGTCTCCTACGCCGACGCGTTCCTTCCGCCGACGCCGGAGCAGCTGTTCGCCTTCCCCTTCTTCGGCAGCAATCCCGAGCTGAAGCCCGAGGATGCGCACGCCTACGAGCTCGGCGCGCGCGTGCACGGGAGCGCCTACTCCATCGACGCCGCGCTGTTCCTCACCGACACGCGGAACGAGATCATCTTCGACCCGACGCCCACGCCGTCGGATCCGTTCGGAACGAACGTGAACGCCGCCGCGACTCGCCGTCTCGGCGCGGAGCTCGCGGCGCGCGGCCGCCTCGGCGCGCGCGTGAGCGCGTTCGCCAACGCCGCCTACACGGACGCGACCTTCACCGCGGGTCCCGACGACGGGAGCGACGTGCCGCTCGTTCCGAAGGTCCGGGTCGCCGCGGGCCTCGATGCGGCGCTGCCGCGGGGCTTCGGTCTCCGCATCGACGGACTCCACGTGGGGTCGCAGGTCCTGGACAACGACGCCGGCAACGTGCGCTCGAGGCTCGAGGCCTACACCGTGGCGAACGTTCG
>DASRJG010000058.1:0-2855 GCA_035649595.1 Candidatus Polarisedimenticolaceae bacterium | reverse complement strand
CGCCTTGATCGCCTGGGTCAGGACCGGGTCGTCGTCCCCGTGCTGCTCCATGTACTCGTAGAGGGAGCCGAGCTCGTACTCCGTGGCCGCGGGGAGCAGCGCGTGGACGGCGAGAAGCCGCGTCTCCTTCGACGGAGCCTTGAGCGCGCTCTTCAGGGGCTTCAGCGCGGCGCCTCCGATCTGGGCGAGCGACGAGGCTGCGACCGGCCGCAGCGGGGGCGGTCCTTCCATCAGAATTCGCTCGAGGTAGAAGCGGGCCTGCTCGTAGCGGAGGGTCCCGAGCGACTCGACGACCAGAGGGACGAGCGCGGGGTCCTCGAGGGCGCTGTCGATCATCGGCTGGACCGCGAGGCTCGGCCTCTCGCCGAGCAGGCCGCGGATCGCCAGCTCCTTCGCCGCGCGCGGGCTGACCCACAACGCATCGAGCAGGATCGGCAGGTATTCGCGCCCGCGGCCGACCTCGGAGAAGCGCTGCGCCCCGATCGTGGTGCGGACGACCTCCTCCGCGTATTCCGGGCGGACGTAGTTGATCGCCTCGCGGAGCGCGACCATCGCGTGGCTGCCGAAGTTCTCGAGCTCTTCCCGGGCGGCCTCGGCGATCGCCGAGTCGCGGGGACCGCTGGCGGGCCAGGCGAGCGCGGCGAGGTTCTGCGCCTGCTCCTGGGGCGTGCGCCCGGCCGTGAGCGCGCGGACGAGCGCCTCGCGCGGGTCGGTCTTCGGAGCGGCGGGGGCCGGCGGCGCGGCGGATGCGATCGACGCGGCCGCGAGCACGGCGATGACGACGGGGATCCTCACGGCAACCTCCGGAGACGACCGCTGAGTATACCGTCAGGCCTCAGCTCGCGCCTTCGTCGTCGCGGCGGGAGAGCGCGTCCCACACACGATCGGTCACCTCGAGGAATCCGGCGGCGAGAGGCGAGTCCCCGCCCGGCGCCGTCACGGGGCGGCCGGCATCTCCGCCCTCGCGGATCGCGCCGTCGAGAGGGATCTCCCCGAGCAGAGGGACGCCGAGGCGCTTCGCCTCGCGCCGCCCCCCTCCGGACCCGAACACGTCGCTCAGGCCGCCGCAGTGCGGGCACCGGAAGACGCTCATGTTCTCGACGATCCCGAGGACCGGCACGCCGACCTTCCGGAACATGGCGACCCCCTTGATCGCGTCCGCGAGCGCGACGTCCTGCGGGGTCGTCACGATCACCGCCCCCGCCAGGCGGATCTTCTGCGACAGGGTCAGCTGAGCGTCCCCGGTCCCGGGGGGCATGTCCACGACGAGGACGTCGAGCTCCCCCCACTGGACGTCGCGGAGGAGCTGCTCGATCGCCTTCATGACCATCGGCCCCCGCCAGATGACGGCGGTGTCCTTGTCCACGAGGAAGCCCAGCGACATGAACCGCACCCCCCATCGATCGAACGGGAGGATCGAGCGGCCGGTCGGATCGATGCGCGGGCGCTCGTCCACCCCCATCATCAGGGGAATCGAGGGTCCGTAGATGTCGGCATCGAGAAGCCCCACGCGCCGGCCGCGGCGGGCGAGCCCGGCGGCGAGGTTGACCGCGACGGTGGACTTCCCGACGCCACCCTTCCCCGACGCGACGGCGATCGTGTGCCTCACTCCGGGAAGGAGAGCCGCGTCGAGCGCACCCGCCCCCGGAGCGTGAGCCGGGGCCGCGGCAGGCGCGCCGTGGATCATCACCGACGTGACGCCGGGGAGGCGCTCGAGCGCCGCGCGGGCCTCGCGCTCGATCGTGCCGCGGACGGCAGGGTTCCCCGGGCCGAGCTCGAGCCGGAAGGAGACCGCTCCTTCCGCGATCGCGAGATCGCGGATGACGCCGAACGCGACGATGTCCCGCGTGAAGCCGGGGTAGCGGACGCCGGAGAGCGCCTCGAGGACGTCGCGCTCGCTGACAGGCACCTAGAAGCGCCAGCTCACGCCGAGCTGGTACCCCTCGTAGCCGGCCGAATGCTTCGTGCGGTCGTTCCCCTTCGACGCGTTCGGCACCACGTACAGCGCGACGTTCTGGTAGTAGGCCTCGCGGAGCGTGGCGAACGCCTTGAATCCGCGGAAGATCGACACCTGGACACCGGCGTAGGCGTCGAAGGTCTGGGCCGGAAGCGACTCGCTCGTCGTCCGGATCGCGTGCAGGACCGACTCCTGATGGACCAGGGCGACCTCGTCGCCCGTGCCGTTCTCGAGGATGTCGAACAGCTCCTCGCGGGTGAGCGGGACCCCGGGCGTCGAGGCGTAGAACGAGGCGCGCGAGGTGTATTGCGTGTCCACCTTCCCCCTGAGCACGCCGACGGACAGGCCGGAGATCACGGACACGCGCGGATGGAGGATGAACTCGACGTCGAGACCGCCGCCGATGCCGCTCCCCGAGAAGTCCGATTTCTCCCGGACGATGTCCGGCTGGGGGGCGAACACCGCCGGATCGATCGGGTTGGGGACCTGAGGGGGGATCACGGGGGGAAGATTGGGGACGATCCCCAAGTAGTGGATCTCGACCGCTCGGTTGTGGTCGACGCTGCGGTAGCCGGCGGACCAGGTCCCGCGCGCGAGCTTCGTCTCGAACGCACGTCCGGCGAACTCGATCCGCATCTCACGCGTCTTGCGGCGCGCGCCCGACGACACGCCGTCGGCGAGGTCGTCGTCGAACGCCCCCCGGAAGGCGGGGAACGCGCGGGACTCGACGAAGACGAACACGCCCGGGAGGGCGTTCTCCGCCCGCTCCTCGTCCTCCATGGAGTCGTAGCCGAACACGACCGAGCCGATTCCCTTGGGGAGGTGGTAGGCGACACGCCAGGACTCGCGGATGTGGGAGCCGGTCCCGAGCATGAGCGGGTGCGGGATCTCGGGGGCG
>DASRJG010000057.1:0-3905 GCA_035649595.1 Candidatus Polarisedimenticolaceae bacterium | reverse complement strand
GCCCACGTCGCCTCCGACCGTGTCGAAGCGGCCGCCGAGCGTCCACATCGGCTTGACCCCCCAGACGACCTGGGCGTAGGCGCCATGGTCCTCGAAGGTCGCCGCGGGAAGCGTCGCCGTCGCCGCGGCGTCGTAGCGGCGGGTCATCCCCTCCGCCTGCACCTTGACGAACGGGAAGCCCTTGTCCGCGCGCGCGGACTTCCACTTCCAGAAGAGGTCGACCCCCGCGATCGACGTGTTCGCGTCCGGGCCGGTCCCGTTCGGTCCGAAGGCCCCCGACGCGCCGACGACGAGGGTGTGCGTGTCGCCGAGATCGAACGACGCGTCGTAGCGCGGGACGTAGAGCATGTCGCCGAAGCTCTTGACGACGTCCGGGTCCAGCGGGCGCCCGAACTGCGTGTCCCCTGCGACGCCGCCGAAGCTCGTGGCGGTCTCGCCGCGCGCGTTCTGGGCCGTGAGGAGGATCTCGGAGTAGAACGGCGTCGGCATCAGCCACGACAGCCGGGCGCCGACGCTCCGGAGGCCGTCCCCTCCGAACATCCGTCCGGAGACGAGGGGCTGGTCCACGAAGTCCCAGGTGTGCGGATGGGTCGGGTTCAGCCGGCCGAACTCCGTGAAGAACTGCCCGGCCTTCACTTGCAGGTTCTTGGGGAGCGAGGTCGTGGTGGCGTACGCCTCCTCGAGCTCGATGGTCGTCTCCCCCTCGGGGTCGATCTGGAGGACGACGTTGGCCTGCCCCTTGAAATACGGGTCCACGGCGCCGTCGAAGACCACCTCGACGTTCTGCACCGTGAACCCACGCTGGGCGGGATCGTGGCCGCCCGTCTCGAGCCCCTCGACGTCGGGCTCGGTGGAGGCGCCGACGGCGAAGAGCCCGTCGAGCGACAGGTTCAGGTAGTTCTTTCCCGCGTTCCCCGACGCGACCGTGATCGGCGGCGGGGCCGGCGGGGGCGGCTCGGGCTGCGGCGGAGCTTCCTGCGCACGCGCGGCCGCGAGCGGCGCGGCGAGCGCGATCAAGACCCATCCCTTCATGAACGATCTCCTCGGTGCGGGCGTCGCTGAAAAGGCGCGCGGCCGCCGCGGTCAGCGATCGACCGGGCGCGCGGTTGTGCTCAGCAGGACGCGGGGCGGGGAGGAGCGCGCGGGGAGTGCTCGCGAGCGTTGGCGTCGGCCTCACGCGCCGGGCGCTCGACGGCGAGCGGAGACTCGATGCGGACGGGGCGCGAGAGATCGCAGGGCGCGAGCGGGGCCGACGGGGTCTCGTGCGCGAGGCGGCAGATCGAGCAGGGGTTGAGCTCGTCGTCGTGCGCCGAGACCAGGTGCGCGGCCGCATCGTCCCAGCCCGCGAGGGCCGGGGCGTGGCCGTGGAGCGAGGCTCCGACGCTCGTCGCCGCCACGACGATCGCGAGGAAAGCGGAGATAACACGCATCGGCGCTGGGACGTTAACCCGCGGGTCCCGGGGTGTCAAACGGGATCAGTCGATCGCCCGATGCCCGCCCTTGAACGCCTTCTCCCCCGCCTCGACCCGGACCGGGAGCCAGTTCTGCTTCGGCGGCAAGGGGCAGGTCGCATAGGGAGTGAACGCGCAGGGAGGGTTGTAGGCCTGGTTGAAGTCCACCACGACCTTCCCGTCCTTGGGCATGTCGGAGTAGAGGAAGCGTCCGGCGCCGTAGGTCTCCTTCGCGCTGGTCCCGTCCTTGAAGATGAACCAGAGCGAGGGGTTCTCCGGGTCCTCGACCACCGGCTCGAGCGTGTAGGTCTTCCCATCCACGCTGAACGTGATCAGCCCCGGCGCTTCCATCGTCTCGGTCGTGCCGAGCACGGTGGGGATCTCGACCTTGCGGGGGGCGTCGTACGGCTTGAAGGTCGCCGCGACCCGCCACTTGGGATCGGCCGGGAAGTAGTCCAGCCCCTTGAACTCCGTGCGCACCGGGCTGTTCGGGTCCTTCACGCGGACGCCGAACTTGTCGCCGCGCTTGATCACGTAGAACGACACCTCGCCGATCTTGAGGACGTCGGTCTCCTCCTGCGTGTCGTCGCGGAGCACGCGCTCCCCGACGGGCTTCCCGTCGAGCGTCACGCCGGAATCCGCCGGCGCGACGATGCGGACGGCGCCGTTCTCGAGGATCAGCTTTCCTGCGTGGAGCGGCGCCTTCCCTTTCGGGAGCGGGACGGCGGCCTCGGGGTCGGACCCGAACACGTTCTCCCCCGGGGAGAGCCAGGACAGGCCCACGAGCGTCAGCCATCCATTCGGCGACGCCAGCCGCTTCGCGCGCGTTTCGCGCCAGTCCGCCTCGGTTTTCTGGAAGTCGACGTCGGCAGCGACCGCAAGGAGCGGTAAAGCGAGGAGAACGATCATCGCGAGCTTGCTCATGCCCCTCATTGGACCACAATGGATCGCGACGTGCACGATCCCCTCTCCGTCCTCATCGCCCGGCGCGGCGCCGCCGTCCTCGACGGCGGGCTCGCGACCGAGCTCGAGGCGCGCGGCCTCGATCTGAACCACCCGCTCTGGTCCGCGCGGGCGATCGCGGACGCTCCCGAGATCGTCGAGGCGGTCCACCGGGACTACCTCGAGGCCGGGGCGGACGTCGTCACGAGCGCGACCTACCAGGCGCCGGTCCCGCTGATCGCCCCCGGGGTCGCGATCGCGCTCCGCGCGCGCGATGCGTTCGCTTCGGGGGCGGATCGTCCGCTGGTCGCGGCGTCGCTCGGGCCGTACGGGGCCTCGCTAGCCGATGGGTCGGAGTACCGAGGGGACTACGGCCTCTCGATCGAAGCGCTCGCCGACTGGCACCGCCCCCGCGTCCGCGCGGCGGAGGAGACGGGGGCGGACGTCCTCGCCTTCGAGACGATCCCCTCCGGCGTCGAGGTCGAGGCGATCGCGCGGGTGCTCGGCGAGCGCGACGGGCTCCCGGTCTGGATCTCCTTCCAAGCGCGCGACGGGAGCGCGCTCGCGGACGGCACGCCGGTCGAGGCTGCGGCGACGACCGCGGACCGCGCGACGCGCGTGATCGCCGTCGGCGTCAACTGCGTCGCCCCCGAGCGGGTCGTGCCGCTGCTGCGGCGCCTCGCCTCCGCGACCAAGAAGCCGCTCGTCGCCTATCCGAACCGCGGGGACGCGTGGGACGCGACGCGCCGGAACTGGATCGTCCGCGGCGACAGCGTGGACCTCGGCGCGCTCGCGCCGCTCTGGCGTGACGCCGGAGCGCGACTGATCGGCGGTTGCTGCCGCACGACCCCCGGCGACGTCGCCGCGATCAGGCGTGCATTGGCGGCCGCTTGAGGTGGAAGTCGGTCGCTTCCTGATAGGCCTTCGCGACCGCGAGCACCAGGTCGTCCTCGTCCAGCCGCCCCTGGAACGTGATGCTGGTCGGCGTGCCGTCGGTCGTCCTGAAGCCGTTCGGCACCACGACCGCGGGGTGGCCGGTCAGGTTGGTCAGCAGCTCGTTGTCCCCTCCGAACGACGGGACGACGTAGACGTCCACCCCGTCCATCAGCGCCGCCATCTCGCGCATCACGATCGTCCGCGCGCGGTGGGCCCGGATGTACTCCACGGCGGGGATCAGCTCCCCCTGGCGGAACACGTTGGGCCAAGCGTCGGCGACCTGCCGGACCATCGTGTCCACGCGGCCGTCGCGCAGCAGAACGTCGAACGCGGTCGCGGCCTCGGCGGACAGGATCGTCGCCAGCGGCGGCACCGGGACCGAGAACTTCAGCTCGATCGGGACCAGCGTGAAGCCGATCATCTTCAGCTTGTCGAGGGTGCGCGCGTCGAACGTCTTCCACTCCTCGTAGCCGCGCTTGTCCTCGTCCTTGTCCGCCATGGCCGTGTAGTCGTCCTCGAAGAGGGACTTCACGTAGCCGAAGCGGAGCGACTTCAGCGGCCGGCTCGAAGGCCAGA
>DASRJG010000056.1:0-2225 GCA_035649595.1 Candidatus Polarisedimenticolaceae bacterium | reverse complement strand
GCCTCTGCCAGAGGTTCGATCCGGGCTCAGGGCGGGGGGCCTCCGCGCTCTCCGCGAGCTGCGCGAGCGCGATCGCGAAGCGGCGCGCGCTCCATCCGTTCCGCCGGACGACGGCCGCGCGCTGGAGGAACTCCTCGGGGTTGACCTTGCCTCCGCCGGCGAGGGGAGCGATCAACGTGTCGAAGAACGCGACGTCGACGGCGTGAAACGAGACGAGCCCCTTCATCGGCGCGAAGTCTAACAGCGGGCGGGTCGCGTATGATGGCGCGCCATGCGCGTCGCGCTCTTCATCCTCGCACTCCCGATGCTCCTCCCTCGCGCCGCGGCGGCGGCCCCGCAGCCGCCGGTCGTCGAGCTGTCCGAGAACGCGCTCGCCGCGCTGCGTGCCCGCTCGATCGGTCCCGCGGTGATGGGGGGACGGGTCTCGGCGATCGCCCTCGATCCGTCGGATTCCGCGACCTTCTACGTCGGGCTCGGGACCGGCGGGATCGTGAAGACGACGAACGCCGGAGCGTCGTTCACGGCGATCTTCGAGAAGGAGAAGGTGGCCGCGATCGGCGACATCGCGGTCGCACCCTCCGAGCCCAAGGTCGTCTGGGTCGGCACGGGAGAGGCGAACGACCGCAACAGCTCCTCCTGGGGGAACGGCGTCTACCGCTCCGAGGACTCCGGATCGACCTGGACCTCCGTGGGGCTCACGCACGCGAAGGCGATCGCCCGCGTCGTCGTCCACCCGTCCGACCCGAAGACCGCCTGGGTCGCGGTGATGGGAGACCTGTGGAGCCGATCTCCGAACCGGGGGCTGTTCAAGACCACGGACGCGGGCAAGACCTGGTCGCGGATCCTCGCGGCGCCGTCACCGTTCGACGACCGCGTGGGCTGTGGCGACATCGCGATCGACCCGTCCAACCCCTCCGTGATCTTCGCCGCGCTCTACGCGCGCCGCCGGACCCCGTGGTCGTTCACCTTCGGCCCGCCGGCGACGGAGGGGCGCGACCTCGGCGGCATCTTCCGCTCGAGCGACGGCGGCGCGCACTGGACGAAGCTCTCGAGCGGGCTGCCGAAGGACACCGGAAGGATCGGGCTCTCGATCTACAAGAAGAACCCGAAGATCGTCTACGCGGTGGTCCAGTCGGATCCGGAGGGCGCGGCGGGCTGGGGGGTCCGCGTCAAGACCGGCGGGGTCTTCCGCTCCGAGAACGGCGGGGAGAGCTGGACCCGCGTGAACCCCTTGAACCCGCGGCCGTTCTACTTCAGCCAGATCCGCGTCGATCCCACGGACGATCACCGTGTCTACCTGCTCGGGTATCTTGTTCACGTCTCGGACGACGGGGGGCGAACGTTCCGCGAGGACGCGTTCAAGAAAGTGCACCCGGACACGCACGCGCTGGTGATCGATCCGGCGAAGCGCGAGCGTCTCATCCTCGGGACCGACGGCGGCGCCTACCAGTCGTACGACGCGGGGAAGACCTGGGACTTCCTGAACCGATTCGCGGCCGGCGAGTTCTACCGGATCAACCTGGACGCGAGCACGCCCTACCGGATCTGCGGCGGCCTCCAGGACAACCTCAACTGGGTGGGCCCCTCGCGCACGATGTCGAAGGAGGGGATCCTCAACTCCGACTGGATCAACGTCGGGGGCGGCGACGGATTCTCGTGCGTCTTCGATCCCCTCCATCCCAATTTCGTCTACGCCGAGTCCCAGGAAGGGGAGATTCACCGGTTCGATCTCGACAACGGGCAGCTCCTCGTGCTGAAGCCCGAGCCGAACGAAGGGCAGAGCCGGTTCCGTTTCCACTGGAACGCGCCCCTGATCGGAAGCCTGCACGAGCCGGGGGTGCTCTACCTCGGCGGGAACCGTGTCTTCCGCTTCTCGGAGAAGGGGGAGCGGTGGGCGATCGTCAGCCCCGACCTGAGCGCGCGCATCGCCGACCGGATCGACACGGTCGGAAGCGGCGCGGAGACCTACGGGGTCGTCTACACGCTCGCCGAATCGCCGGTGAAGCGGGGGATGATCTGGGCGGGGACGGACGACGGGAAGCTCTGGGTGACCGAGGACGGCGGGGGGGCGTGGACCGATCTCACCTCCTCCCTTCCCTCGGCCGCGAAGGGGGAATGGATCTCCCGGATCGAGGCGGGGCACGCGGAGAGCGGTGTCGCCTATCTCGCCGTGGACGCGCACCGGTCGGGGCGCTACGCGCCGCTCGCCTGGCGCACCGCCGATC
>DASRJG010000055.1:0-6912 GCA_035649595.1 Candidatus Polarisedimenticolaceae bacterium | reverse complement strand
TTCGCGCGGATGTACCAGACCGACCTCGACGGCACGCCGATGCTGACCGTCTCGGCGACCCCGCGGCAGCCGGTCGCGCTCCTGGTCAAGCGCATGACCGACCTCGTCGCCTCCGCCGGGGCGCTCGTCCTCCTCTCGCCCCTCTACGCCGTCGTCGCGGTGCTCGTGCGCGCGACCTCTCCGGGGCCGGTCTTCTTCCGGCAGACCCGCGTCGGCCTCAATGGGCGGACGTTCACCCTGTACAAGTTCCGGTCGATGGTCCACGACGCCGAGGCCGGCCGCGCGGCGCTCGCCGGACGCAACGAGATGTCGGGGCCGGTCTTCAAGATCAAGGACGACCCGAGGATCACCCCGGTCGGGAGGTGGATCCGCCGGTTCTCGATCGACGAGCTTCCGCAGTTCTGGAACGTGCTGCGCGGGGACATGAGCCTCGTCGGCCCTCGCCCGCCGATCCCGGAGGAGGTCAAGAAATACGAGAGGTGGCAGCGCCGGCGGCTGTCCATGAAGCCCGGCATCACCTGCCTCTGGCAGGTCTCCGGGAGGAACGGCATCGACTTCGAAGACTGGATGAAGCTCGACCTCGCCTACATCGACACCTGGTCGCTGCGCCTGGACGTCCAGATCCTGCTCCGCACGGTTCCCGTGGTGCTGACGGCGAGGGGCGCGCACTAACGCTCATGCGCCTCGGTCCCGTGCTCGCCGCCTGCGCGCTCGCGGCGGTCTCGCTCCCGGCTCTCGCGCAATCGATCTCCCCGCTCGAGCCCCCCGACACCTCCCGCTACCTGAAGTGGGGACCGATCCGGATCCGTCCCGGCCTCCAGATCCCGAACTTCGGCTACGACAGCAACGTCTTCTACCGTCCGGACGACTCCACGCTGCCGCAGGTCGGCGACTACTTCATCGCGATCGCGCCGCGCGCGGAGGGGCTCGTGCTCTTCGGCCGCCGCGCCTTCCTGACCTTCGACGAGCGGCTCGAGTTCTACGTCTACGCGCAGCAGCACGACGTGAACTACTTCAACCAGCTCGGGCGGATGCGGCTGACGATTCCCTTCCGCCGCATCGGCCTTTACGCCGATCTCGGCTACGATCGGATCCGCGACCGGCCGATCGACGCCCAGGACGCGCGGCCGATCCGCAAGGAGATCCCGACCGGGGGCGGGTTCGTCTTCAAGGCCGGCTGGCGGACCGACGGCGAGATCGGCATCACGCGGAGCCGCTTCACCGGCGAGGACCCCGACGACCCCTGCGTCGCCGGGACCGGCTGCCTCACGATCGGCCAGCGAATCGACCGTGTCGAGTCCGGCTCGCGCCTGCGCCTGCGCTACCTCGCGTTCGGCCGCGCGCGCGTGCTCCTCGACGCCTCGCGGCGCACGATCGTCTTCGACGACCCCGCGGTCCAGCGCGACGGCAAGGAGCGCCGCGTCCTTCCCGGACTCGACTTCGGACTGGGCGGGCGCGTCTTCGGCACGCTCCACGTCGGATGGGCCGACTTCGACCTCGACAAACCCACGGCGACCGACTTCCGCGGCACCGTCGCCGACGTTGCCCTGGGCTACAGGTTCGGCGGGTCCGGGAGCTACGTCACCCTCACCGGCACGCGCGACGTCCGGTACTCGGTCCTCGAGTCCACCGACCTGTACACCTACACCGGCGCCGACGCGATGTTCGTCAAGTACTTCAACCGGTTCCTCGGGATGGAGCTGGGGGGCGGGCGTGGAACTCTGGATTTTCTGGGTGATCCGACCGGACGGCGCGACGACGTGCTGACCGGAAGCGCCGGCATCCGGTTCCGGATCTCCGAGAACGATCTCGGCCGCCGGGTGGAGTATGCCTTCCGCTACGTCAACACCAAGCGCAACTCGACCGACGACTCCCTCGACCAGACCCGCGGCACCGTGGGCTTCGGCGTGTCGTTCGGATACTGACGTTGTAGACTTCCGTCCCGATGCTGGGAATGCTCCTCTTCCTCCTTCTCGCGATCGACCCGGCCGCGCCCGAGACCCCCGAGGTCCTGGAGGCGCACCCGATCGCGGTGGCCCCGGTTCCGATCCCCCCGGTCCCGTTCCTCAAGCGCGGGGGCTCGGACTACAAGATCGGCCGCCAGGACCTCCTCGAGATCCGCGTCTTCGACCTCAAGGAGCTGGATCAGACCGTCCGCGTCGCGGACGACGGCTCGATCACGCTTCCCTTGCTCGGAAGGCTGCAGGTCGCCGGGCTGACGAAGGGGGAGCTCGAGGGGATGATCGCCCGGCTGCTCGAGGAGAAGTACGTGCGCAATCCGCAGGTGACCATCTTCGTCAAGGAGTACGAGTCGAAGAAGGTCGCCGTCTCGGGAGCCGTGAAGAAGCCGGACACCTACGAGATGCTCGGCGACAAGACGCTCCTGGAGATGATCTCGCTCGCCGGCGGCCTCGACCGGGACCTGGGGAAGGAGATCGTCATCTTCCGGCCGGAGGAGGAGGGCACGAAGCGGATCGCGATCGACCTCGACAAGCTCGTCTACCAGGCCGATCCCGCCCTGAACGTCGCCGTCCTCCCGGGGGACATCGTCTATGTCCCGTCGGTCGAAAAGGTGAGGATCTTCGTGACGGGGGCCGTGAAGTCGCCGAACCTGTACGAGGTCCCCCGCTCGGAGCCGGTGACCGTGCTGAAGGCGGTCACCCTCGCCGGGGGGACCACCGACCGGGCGTCGCAGTCGAAGGTGCAGATCATCCGGACGGGCCCCGACGGGCAGAGGCAGACGATCCCGGTTAACCTGAAGAAGGTGAAGCGGGGGAAGGCCGAGGACCCGGTCCTGCAGAAGGACGACCTCGTGCTCGTCCCGGAGTCGTTCTTCTGATGATGGAGAAGTCCACCCGCACGCGAGACCTGCTCGACTACTGGGCGGTCCTCAAGCGCCGACGCGGCGTGGTCTACCTGTGCGTCGCGGCGGTCGCGCTGTTCACGCTGATCGGATCGTTCCTCGTCACGCCGCTGTACCGATCGACCGCCACGCTGCAGATCGAGCGGCAGAACCCCGACATCCTCAACGTCCACCAGCTCGCGTCCGTGGACTACTCCTGGGCGGCGTACGCCGACTTCTACCAGACGCAGTACAAGATCCTCTCCTCCGACGCGGTGGCGCGGAAGACGGTCGATCGCCTGGGATTGACGTCGCACCCGCTGTTCGAGCGCGCGGACGACGCGCCGTCGTTTTACGCGCGCCTCCGCGCGATGCTCCCCGGCACGACGCCGAAGGTTCTCCGAGACCCCGCCGAGATCGCCGCGACCCGCGTGCAGTCCCGCCTCGAGATCGCACCGATCCGCAACTCGCACCTCGTGCAGGTCTCCTGGGTGGCGCCCGATCCCGAGCTCGCGGCCAAGGTCGCGAACGGCGTGGTGGACGCCTTCATCGGCTTCAACATCGAGAACAGCTACAACTCGAGCGACCAGGCGTCCGAGTTCCTCGTGGACCAGATCGCGAGCCTGAAGCGCGAGATCGCCCAGCTCGAGGAGAAGCTCCAGGGATACGGCGAGGCCAAGCGGATCGTCTCGGCGGACGACGAGGGGAACATCACGATGAAGGCCTACTCGGACATCGCCACGCGGCGGACCGAGGCCAAGGCCACGCTCGCCGCCAAGGAGGCGGCGTACCGCGCCGCCACCGCGACCCCCGCCGCGGCGCTCCCCGAAACCCAGCGGTCGGAGCTGATCGCGCGGCTCAAGCAGGAGTACGCGAGCCTCGAGGCGGAGTACTCGGAGAAGGCGAAGATCTTCAAGGACGACTGGCCCGCGATGCAGCAGCTCCGCTCCAAGATGGAGCAGGCGAAGACGCGGCTCGACCTCGAGACCGAGGAGATCGGGCAGAACGTCCGGCGCGCCGCCGAGAGCGAGTACCTCAGGGCGGCCGACGAGGTGCGGGGGCTGAGCCGGCTCCTCGACGACCAGCAAGGGGCCGCCCAGACCCTCAAGCGCGACGCGGTCGAGTTCAAGAACCTGCAATCCGACGTGCAGAAGAAGCGGGAGACGCTCAACGCCCTCCTGACCCGGCAGAACGAGATGGCGCTGACGACGCGCCTGGCCGACATGGACGCGAGCTCGTCCAACGTCCGGGTCGTCGATCGCGCGCGTGCGGCGACCTCGCCGTTCCGGCCGAACAAGAAGCTGAACCTTCTCCTGGGGCTGCTCGTCGGGCTGGGGCTCGGCGTCGCGGCGGCGCTCTTCCTCGACTCGATCGACAACACGATCGGCTCCCCCGCGGAGATCGACCGGCTCGTGCACCTCCCCGTGCTGGCGATCGTCCCGCACCACGGCGCCCCGCAAGGGATCGCCGCGCGACGGCAGGAGCCCGCGCTCGCCGAGACCGTGGACCTCGTCGCGCACCGGGACCGGCGCGCGGCCGCCTCGGAGGCGTACCGGGAGCTGCGCACCGCGATCCTGCTCTCCAACCCCGGCCATCCCCCGCGCCAGATCATGCTGACGAGCGCGCTCCCGGAGGACGGCAAGTCGTCCACCGCGATGAACCTCGCGATCGTGCTGGCGCAGGCCGGGCGCCGCGTCGTCATCGTGGATGCCGACCTGCGCCGGCCGCGGCTCAACCGCGTCTTCGGGATCGAGTCCGCCACCGGACTCTCCTCGTATCTCTCGGGGCTCGCGAGCGATCCCGTCGCGCTCGCGCGCCGCACGGTCGTGGAAGGGCTCGACGTCGTCCCGAGCGGTCCCGTTCCTCCCGACCCCTCCGAGCTGCTCGACTCCGCCAACTTCGCCGCGCTGGGGCCGAAGCTCCTGGCGGCCGGGTACGATCACGTCCTCTACGATTCGCCGCCTGTGATCGCCGTCGCCGATCCGGTCATCATCGCGAGCGTGGTCGACGCCTCCATCCTGGTCGCGAGGGCCGGACGCACGCCGAGGGAGTCGCTCCACCGCGCCGTCGAGAAGTTCGCGCAGGCCGGCGTCCGGCCGATCGGGGTCGTGCTCAACGACCTCTACGCCGCGCGGCACGGCTATGCGGTCTACGGCTACTACGGCCGCTACGACAACCCCGCGGACGACGCCGGACCGTCCGACCGCGCCGCCGGAGGATGAGGCCTCTCGCCCTGCTCGAGGCCGGCCTGTGCGGCCTGATCCTGCTCGCACCCCTCCCGTTCGGCTCCGTCGCCCCCGGCGGGCGTCTCGCGCTCGAGATCCTCGCGCTCGTCCTGACCGCGACCTGGGGGGCGATCGCCTGGAGGCGCGAGGTGGCGCTCCCTCCCCGCGCCGCGATCGCGGCGGTCCTCGGCCTCCTCGGCCTCGCCCTGATCCAGATCGTCCCGCTCCCGCAGGGCGCGGTCGAGACGATCTCGCCTCGCACGGCGGCGCTTCGCGACGGTCTCGCGCCCCTCCCCGAGGCGACCCTCTCCCTCGCGCCGCTGGCGACCGCCTCCGCGGTCCGGACCGGAGCGGCGCTCGCGGGGATCCTGTTCGTCACCACGTCGGTGGTCGCCGCGCGCGGCGCCGCGCGGCTCGCGCTCGCGGCCGTCGTCGCGGCGGCGTTCCAAGGGCTCTACGGCACGCTCGTGCTCGCGTCCGGGCACGCGAGGATCTGGAACGTCCCCAAGACCGCCTACCTCGACAGCGCGACGGGGACCTTCGTCAACCACAACCACTACGCGGCCTTCCTCGCGGCGACGCTCCCCCTCGGGCTCGGGCTCTCGATCGCCGTCGCGCGGCGCGCGCGCGGGCGGCCGGAGCGCAAGCGCGCGCTCCTCGAGGCGCTCGGTCCGGAGGGAAGCCTCGCGGCGCTCGTCGGACTGCTCGCCCTGACCGGCGTCGCGGGATTGCTCCTGTCGTACTCGCGCGCCGGAACCGCCCTCGGCCTCGCCGCGCTCGCGGGGACGGCGGTCGTCGCGCTCCGCGCCCGCCCCGTCCATCGCGTCGCGGCGATCGCGCTCGCCGTCGCGGTCGCCGCGATTCCGCTCGTCGATCTCGGGGCGGACCGGCTCGCCGCCCGCTACGCCGCGTCCGCGGGCGACCTCGGCGCCGCGGGGGGACGGCTCGACGTCGCGCGGGATACGCTAGCGATGATCGCCGCCCTCCCGGCGGCGGGGTGCGGGTTCGGCGCGTTCACCTGGGCGTTCCCCGCGTTCGCCTCGCCGGGCATTACGCTGCACTACACGCACGCTCACAACGACGCGCTGCAAGCGGGCGCGGAGGGAGGCCTCCCCGCCCTCGTCCTCGTCGCCGTGCTGCTCGCCTCCGTGGCCCGCGCGGGGATCCGCGTGCTCGCGAGCGCGCGCGAGCCGGTGGCGACCGGAGCCGTCTTCGGCCTCGCCGCGCTGCTCCTGCACGCGGTCGTCGACTTCAACTTCCACATTCCCGCCAACGCAGCGATCGCCGCGGCGCTCGCCGGGCTGCTGTTCGGGGCGACGTGGTCCGCCCCGCGCTGAAGATCGCCGACCCCCCGGCTCCGGCGCGCCGCACGCGCGCCGGCGGGGCGATCGCCTGCGCGCTCGCGGCGGCGGCGGCCGTCGCGACCCTCGCCGGCGCCGATGTCGCGCGACGCCCCTTCGACGCCGCTCCCCTCGCCGAGGCCGCACTCGCGAGGGCGCTCGCGAGCGGAGACGCCCGCGACGTCGCCACCGCGCGGGAGACCCTCGATGCCCGGCTCCGGAGCACTCCGCTCGACCCCGCCACGCGCGTCATCGCCGCGAGCCTGCTCGTCGAGTCGGAGGAGACGGCGGAGGCGCGGGACGAGGCCGCCCGGCAGGCGCTCGCCTCCGTGCGGCTCGTCCCGTACGACCAATGGGTCGCTCGGGGGGCGGCGATCGTCCTCGCGCGTTGCGGGCGCCCGGCCGAAGCGCTCGCGCAGATCCGGCGGACGTTTTCCTACGCTCCCGACGACGCCGCCGACGCGCTCCTTGCCGTCGAGCCGATGATCGACCCCGCCCGGCTCGA
>DASRJG010000054.1:0-24581 GCA_035649595.1 Candidatus Polarisedimenticolaceae bacterium | reverse complement strand
TCCCTCATTGATCTTGGCCGACCGCCACTTCGCGATCGCCTCGGCCACGGGCCGCGGCTTGTCCCTCGGCGCGTCCAGGGGAGGCGCCGCAGGCGCCGCCTTTTGCTCCTTGTCGTAGGCGTCGATCAGGGGGCGGGGGTCGAAATCAAGGATCTCCGCGTAGGCGCGGAGGTACAGCTTGCCGAAGGCGCGGCCGGGGAGCACGTCGAAGTCGTTCCGCTCCAGCGCCTCCAGGAACCCCTGCTGGATGCCGCTCGTCGACGCGATGTCCTCGATCGTTCGGCCGCGCGATTCGCGCTCGTGTCGCAGGAGGTCCCCGAAGGTCGGCATTGGGCAAAGTTTAGGTGATTTGACAGGGATTCGCTCATGGTTCACCATGTGAATGAGCATTCATTCAATGAGAGATTCCAACGTCAACCCGGCGCCGCTCGACGCCAGCGAAGAGCGGCGGCGCCAGATCCTCCGCGCGGCGGTGGCCTGCTTCGCCCGCCGGGGCTTCCACCAGACCACCATGCACGACATCAGCGCGGAGGCGGAGATCAGCGTCGGGCTGATCTACCGGTACTTCGAGAACAAGGACGCGGTGATCTCCATGATCGCGATGGAGCACCTCGCCGGCATGCGCGCGATGCTCGAGGAGGCCAAGCGGGCGCCGAGCCTCTTCGAGGCGCTGAAGATCGTTTTCACCTGCCACTGCGAGGAGCAGCCGGCCCACGTCCAGGCATCGTTCGTCACCGACCTGTACGCGGAGGCGGCGAGGAACGAGCACGTCCGCGCGCTCGTGCGCGACGTCACCGAGTTCTTCATCGGCAGCCTCACCGAGCTGATCGCCTCGTCGGAGGAGGCGAAGAGCGGTGCGGCCTCGCTCCCCGCGCGCCTCGCGGCCGAGCTGATCGTCGACTCCGCGCACGGGATGATGATGCGCGCGATCGTCGACTCGGCCACCCTGACTTCCGCCCAGATCCAAGAGCGCCAGCTCGCGATCCTTCGCAGCCTCTGGCCGCTCCTTTTCACCCGCGCGACCTCGGGGGCGCGCGTAGCGCAGGTTCAGCCATGAAGAGAAAGATCTTGATCGCAGTCTCCGGCCTCCTCGGCGTCGTCCTGGTGCTCGCCGGGGTGAAGGCCCTCCAGATCCGCGCCCTCATCAAGGCGGGGGCCGAGATGTCCATACCGCCCGAGACCATCAGCGCGGCCGAGGTTCGCCAGGAGACCTGGGAATCCTTGCTGCCGGCCGTCGGCTCGGTCACGGCGGTCCAGGGCGTCGAGCTGAGGGCGGAGCTCGCCGGCACCGTCCGCCGCATCAACTTCGAATCGGGCGGGACGGCCGCGGCGGGGCAAGTCCTCGTCCAGCTCGACACGTCGATGGAGGAAGCGCAGCTGCGCGCCACCAAGGCGCAGGCGGAGCTCGCGCGCCAGAACCTGGCCCGGGCCGTCGATCTCCGCGCGCAGGGGGTGATCGCGCAGTCGGATTTCGACACGGCCCAGGCGGCGGCGAATCAGACGACCGGACAGGTCGACACCATCCAAGCCACGATCGCGAAGAAGACGATCCGCGCGCCGTTCGCGGGCCGGCTCGGGATCCGCTCGGTGAACCTCGGCCAGTTCGTGCACGACGGCGACCCGATCGTCTCGCTCCACTCGCTCGATCCGGTCTTCGTGGACTTCACGCTCCCGGAGCAGCAGCTCGGCCAGGTGCAGCGCGCGATGGCCGTTCGCGTCACCACCGACGCGACGCCGGGCCGGACGTTCAACGGCAAGGTCACCGCGCTGAACCCCGAGGTGGACCCGTCCACGCGCAACGTCAAGGTCCAGGCGACGGTGGCCAACGCGGGGGGCGAGCTGCGTCCCGGGATGTTCGCGCGCGTGGTGCTGGTCCTCCCCGAGACCCAGGCGGTGCTGGTGGTGCCGTCCACCGCGGTGCTCCACGCCCCCTACGGCGATTCGGTCTTCGTCGTCAGCGACGTCAAGGACGAGAAGTCGGGCAAGACGGTCAAGCAAGTGCAGATGACCACCGTCCGCCTGGGCGAGACCCGAGGTGACTTCGTCAACGTGACCAACGGGCTGAAGGCCGGACAGACGATCGCGAGCTCGGGCGTCTTCAAGCTGAGGAACGGCTCGCCCGTGGCCATCGACAACTCCTTGGCGCCGGACGCGCAGTCCGCTCCGCGTCCTCCGAATTCTTGAGGGAAGAAGCCGTGCGCTCGTTCACCGATCTGTTCATCCGGCGGCCCGTGCTCGCCATCGTCGTCAACCTCCTGATCCTCATCGCCGGCGTGCAGGCGATCCGCACGCTGAACGTCAGGCAGTACCCGCGCAGCGAGAACGCGACCATCACGGTGTCCACCGTCTACGTCGGCGCCAGCGCGGACCTGATCCGCGGGTTCATCACGGCGCCGCTCGAGCGCGCGATCGCAGGGGCCGACGGAATCGACTATCTCGAATCGCAGAGCTCGCTCGGCGTGTCCACCATCAACGCCCACCTGAAGCTGAACCAGGACAGCCGCAAGGCGCTGGCCGAGATCGCGTCCAAGGTCGACCAGGTGCGCGGCGATCTGCCGCCGGAGGCCCAGGTCCCGGTCATCAACATCGAATCCGCCGATTCGCAGTTCGCCTCGTGCTACCTGAGCTTCAGCTCGGACATCCTCCAGCAGAACGAGATCACCGACTACCTCGTCCGCGTCATCCAGCCGCGCCTGTCGGCCCTCGGCGGCGTGCAGCGGGCGGACATCCTGGGCGGACGCACCTTCGCGATGCGGATCTGGCTGAAGCCGGACCGGATGGCGGCGCTGAACGTCAGCCCGGTCCAGGTCCGCCAGGCGCTCGCCGCGAACAACTTCCTGTCTGCGGTGGGTCAGACGAAGGGCGCCCTGATCCAGGTGAACCTGACGGCAAACACCGACCTGCGGTCGGTCGACGAGTTCCGGCAGCTCGTCATCCGCCAGGAGAACGGTGCGCTGGTGAGGCTGGGCGACGTCGCGGACGTGGTGCTCGGCGCGGAGGACTACAACACCGAGGTCCGCTTCTCGGGGCAGACCGCCGTCTTCATGGGCGTCTGGGTCCTGCCGAATTCGAACTCCCTCGACGTCATCAAGGCGGTGACCGTCGAGATGGACAAGATCCAGAGGGACCTGCCGACGGGCATGAAGGCGGCCGTCGCCTACGACGCCACGGGCTACATCCGCAACGCGTTGAAGGAGGTCACCCACACGCTGATGGAGACCCTCCTCATCGTGATGATCGTGATCTTCCTCTTCATGGGCTCGTTCCGGTCCGTGCTGGTCCCGATCGTCGCGATCCCGGTCTCGCTGATCGGCGCTGTCTTCTTGATGCAGGTGTTCGGCTTCACCGTCAACTTGCTGACCTTGCTCGCCATCGTGCTCTCGGTGGGACTGGTCGTGGACGATGCGATCGTCGTCGTCGAAAACGTCGAGCGGCGCCTCCGCGACGGAAGCACGCCGCTGCAAGCGGCGATCCTCGGCGCGCGCGAGCTGTTCGGCCCGATCATCGCGATGACGATCACGCTCGCCACGGTGTACGCGCCGATCGGCCTGCAGGGCGGCCTCACGGGCTCCCTCTTCCGCGAGTTCGCCTTCACGCTCGCCGGCGCGGTCATGATCTCCGGGGTCGTCGCGCTGACGCTCTCGCCGGTGATGGCCTCGCGCCTCTTGACCGCCGAGGGGGAGAGCCACGGCCTCGCGGGCTACATCAACCGGACCTTCGACCGCTTCCGGAGCTTCTACGGCCGGCTGCTCGACGGCACGCTCAACGCGCGGCCGGCGGTCTACACCGTTTGGATCGGCCTGACCCTTCTCTGCTACCCGATGTTCATGTTCTCGCAGAAGGAGCTGGCGCCGACGGAGGACCAGGGGGTCATCTTCGGCATCATCGAGGCGCCGGCGGACGCGACCATCGATCAGACGGTCCGGTACGCGAACAAGGTCGAGGATGCGTTCCTCAAGATCCCCGAGACCGCCTTCACGTTCCAGCTCACCTTCCCGACCTCCGGGTTCGGCGGTGGCGTCTTGAAGCCGTGGGACGAACGGAAGCGGACCGCGTTCGAGATCCTCCCCGAAGCCCAGCAGAAGCTGGCATCGATCTCCGGGATCAGCATCTTCCCGATCATGCCCCCGGCGCTTCCCGGAGGCGGCTCGTTCCCGGTGGAGATCGTCATCGCCTCGACGGCCGAGCCGGAGCGCATCCTGGAGTTCGCGAAGAAGCTCCAGCAAAAGGCCGCTACCGACCCGAGCCTCCAGTTCTGGTTCCCGCCGATCATCGACACGAAGCTCGATCAGCCCCAGGCCGAGATCGTCATCGACCGGGAGAAGGTGGCGGCGCTCGGCTTGAGCCTGGAGCAGGTGGGCGCCGACGTCTCCGCGGCCGTCGGCGGCAACTTCGTCAACCGCTTCAACATCGAGGGGCGCAGCTACAAGGTCATCCCGCAGGTCGAGCGCGCGGCCCGGCTCACGCCGGATCAGCTCCAGCAGATCCACGTCACCGGTCCCGACGGCAAGCTCGTCCCTCTGAGCACGATCGCAACGCTCCGGCAATCGACCCAGCCGCGCTCGCTGAACCGCTTCCAGCAGCTCAACGCGGTGAAGGTCTCGGGGGCGACCGGCCTCCCGCTCGACCAGGCGCTCAAGGCGCTCGAAGACGAGGCGGCGAAGATCCTCCCCGAAGGCTACAAGATCGACTACACGGGAGAATCCCGGCAGCTTCGCACGGAGGGGAGCAAGTTCCTCCCGTCGTTCGCCCTGGCGCTCCTGCTGATCTTCCTGGTCCTCTCCGCGCAGTTCAACAGCTTCAGAGATCCGTTCGTCATCCTCGCGGGTTCGGTGCCGCTCGCGCTGTTCGGCGCGCTCCTGATGACGTTCCTGCGGACGCCGGGGAACAACCTGCCCGGGTGGACCACGACGCTCAACATCTACTCCGAGGTGGGCCTGGTCACGCTGGTCGGCCTGATCTCGAAGAACGGCATCCTCGTGGTGGAGTTCGCCAACCAGCTGCAACGGAGTGGTCTGGAGAAGCTCCAGGCCATTCAGCAGGCCGCGCGCATTCGCCTTCGCCCCGTGTTGATGACGACCGTCGCGACCGTCGCCGGACACTTCCCGCTGGTGCTCGTCACCGGCGCCGGCGCGATCGCGCGGAACTCGATCGGTCTCGTCCTCGTCGCCGGCATGGCGATCGGAACTGTGTTCACGCTGTTCATCGTGCCTTCGCTCTACATGCTCATCGCGAAGGACCACCGGGCGGAAGGGCACCGGGAGGACGCGGGGGACGACGAAGTGGAATCGACGGAGCGGCCGCTGGCGGTCGGCGCGTAGAGACCCTCGGCACGAGCGTCATGCCGCCGAGGCAGGCGAGTCCGTCCAGCCCTTCGCGCCCCGCGCCGAAGCCGCCGGACCCGCAGGTGTTCTTCGCGCGCACGAGCACGTAGAACCCCTCCCCGGGGGGCGGGTTGGGGATCGCCCCCGGATACGCGGGGATGGCGACGCCCGTGACGACGCACGACGCCGAGGCCAGGCCCGACGCGCGAAGGGCGCCGAGGCTACCGCCGACGATGTCGTAGGTCACCTCCGGTCCGGTCTGAGGCGCCTGATCGTTCCAGGTGACGTCCGCTCCCGCGCCGGCGAGACGCACGTTCGACACCTCCGTCGGGACCGACCACGCGGCCGCGTCCGTCGCGTCGCAGTCGTTGCCGTCGAGCGTCTGGTCCTGGTCGCGATCGCCGCCGAGCCGCGATCCCGATCCGATCGTCGCGCAGAGGAAGGTGACCGGCCCCGTGGCGGCGGAGCGAAGCGCGGCGGTCGTGACCGGGGGCTCGGCGGCGACGTCGCTCTGCCAGGCGCCGCCGGTGAACCGGTAGCTTCGCGTGCGATCTTCGCTCGTCATCGATGCGGTCAGGTCGCAGTGCCGGTTCGCGTCGGCGGCGTCCCCGAAGGCCAGGAGGGTCGTGAGCAGGTCTTCCTCCGCCGGAGTCCCCGTCGGCGGCGCGCCCGCGGGGACCGTGGGGTTCTTGCCGACCGCCGGCCGCGTGCCGGTCGGGAAGTACAGCAGGAACGCGGAGACGTCGCGAATCTGTTGCGCGTTCAGCCCGAAGACGTTCAGCGAGAGGAAGGTCGCGAGATCGGAGATGGTGCCGTCGTGGCGGTATCCGAACCCCGTCTTGCGCTCGGGGGGAGCCCCCGAGTGCGGGCCCTGGATCGGCCCGATCTTCTCGTACAGGTTCCGCAGGTGCGGGATCTTCAGGTCGTTGTGAGCCGAGAGGACCGCCTGCCCCTGAGCGAGCGCCGCGAGGTCCGAGGGGGGATTCCCCGGCTCGAATCCACCGAGCTTCCCCCCCGCGGTTCCCGTCGAGGACGCGTGGCAGGTGACGCAGCGGGCGGGGAGGAGGTCGCCGTTCGGGAGGGTCGCGAACACCGACGCGCCCGTCGTCGGGTTTCCCGTCACGGGGTGATCCGGCACGACGACCGGGACGTTGGGGAGCGTGTCGTCCGTCTTGCGATAAGGATTCGGGGGGAACTGGATCCCGAGAGCGAACTGACGCAGCGTGGCCATGTCCTCGGCCGACAGCCCCGCGGGCTTGCCGCCGATGGGGCCGATGTCCTGACGGCCCATCAGGCCGACGAACGCCTGGTTGAAGTCGAGGAGCGTCCCGCGATCGCCACGCCAGTGGAGCGGCTCGATCATCCCGCGGAGCGTCTGGGTCGTCATCGGTCCCTTCTGGGGATCGAAGCCCGCGTGAGACGCGCAATTCGACGTTCCGGGCGTGCAGTCCTGCAGGGTCCCCGAGACGACCGTCACGAACCGAACGTTGTCCCCCGGCGTCCCGTAGGTCGCGAGCGCCCCCTCCGGGTTCCCGAGGTCCCAGGCGAGCCCGTCGCGGTCTCCCGAGATATGACAGCTGCTGCACGCGGCGTCGCCGTGCCCCGACGTGTCGATCGCGTCATAGAGAAAACGGCGGCCGCTCCGGATCGTGGCCGAGCTCGGGTCGTGCAGCTCGATCTCTCCGGACTTCGTCATCGATGCGGCATCGACCAGCGCGATCGAGTTCGTGAAGCGATTGAGGACGTAGAGCGTCCCCGTCCCCTCGTGCAGGGCGACGCCGGTCGGCCCCTCGCCGACCACGACGGAGTCGGGGGTCGCGCGGGCCGGGCCGAAGATGCACGCCGGGAGCGTGCAGCTCGCGCTCACGCGGAAGACCTTCCGTGAGCCGATGGCGGTGAGGTAGCCCGCGGACCCGTCGCTCTTCCAGACCATCATCCCCGGCTGGGAGATGCTCGCCTGGCGCTCGACGAGGTTGGTGGCGGGATCGCTCCCCCGATCGATGTGTCCGTTCAGATCCACGACCGTCACCGCATTCCCGGCGGAGGGGTCCACGATCGCCAGCCGGTTGTCCACGACGTGTCCCCTCACGCCGAGGGGATGCTCGAAGCGGGTGGCGTTCAGCGCCTCGGTGTTCGGCACGTAGATCTTCCCGGACGCCGGATTGATCGACACGTCGAACAGCGACGTACCGAGGTGATCGACGGTGGTGGTCTGGAGCGTCGCGACGTCGATCGCGAAGAGATCGTGATCGGGGAGCCGGAGCCAGGCGCAGCGGGTCCAGTCCTGGCCTGCGTCGTCCTCCCATCGGGCGGTCGCTCGATTCCAGCGCAGGATCAGCCCCACCTTCGGGATCCCGTCGGAGGGGTCGGTGAGCGCGGGGTTGCGGGCGATGCCGGCGGGGAGCGGCGGGTAGGGGTTCGGAGCTCCGTCGCAAACGATGTCGCTCAGCCCGAGCTGCGAGAGCTTTCCCGCCATCAGCGACGAGCCGTGGCCCGACACGACGTTCTCGTTGATCGCCGTCGTCTCGTTCCCCGAGTGCAGCGGGACGGCGTAGACCTTGGCGCCGTTGGGCGACACGGCCAAGGCGCGCGGGCTCTTGCTGAACAGATCGACCTTGGCGGGAGGCGATCCGAGCGATGCCAGGTTGAACACCTTGACCGCGTCTTCCCCGCCCACGGCGACGAAGGCCTTCCCCCCGGCGAAGGCGACGTCGGCGGGCTCGTCCCCGACCGCGAGCGTCTTGACCGTGACCTGCAGGTCGAGATCGACGATGCTGACGGTATCGGAGAGGCGATTCACGACCCAGGCCTCGGAATCGGTTCGTGCCACCACCGACACGGGCTCGAGCCCGACGGGGATCGACGCTTCCAGCGTCAGGCCGCCGTCCAGCGCGACCACGAAGACCTCGAGGTGCGCATCCGGCGTGTTGACGGCGAGCAGGCGTCCGCCCGAAGGCGTCAGGTTGATCGGATGGACCTGTGAAGATTCAAAATTGACATAGTTGGAAGGAGCGACTCCCGTGAGGAGAATCGCCAAGACCAGCCAAAACATGGCCAAGACCGGGCGGTCGCCGCGCATGGCCCCCCCTTCGCGTCATGCCTTTGTATGCTGTTACCACATACAACGAACGATCGCGAAGAGCAAGAGAATCGTCGTCCGCGGTGGAATCAGCTTGGGGTCAGGACCGAACGGAGCGCGTCGTGACCCGCTTCGATCGCGAGGTCGAGAGGCGTCTTGCCATCCCGGTCGCGCGCGGAGGGATCCGCGCCGCACGCGAGCAGGAGACGGACGATCTTCTCGTGCCCGCTCCGCGCGGCCTCGTGGAGCGGCGTCCCGCGTCCGTCGGCGATCGACGCGAGGGATCGATCCGCCTGCAGCCGCTCGACCACATGACGGAGGAGTCCCCAGCTCGAGGGGACGCAGATGCCGAACGCTCGAGGCGTGCAGGCGTACTCGGCGTCTCGCAGCGTCGGATCGGCGCCGGCGGCCTCGAGCATCGCGACGATCGCGGCCGCGCCGCCGAAGTGTGCCCAGTGCAGCGGTCTCCCCCCGATGAACGCGGGGAAGTTCACGTCGATGTCCCGGGAGAGGAGCTCGTGCGCCGCGTCCGCCTGCCCGTTGCGACAGGCGATGTACAGCGCGTCGGAGACGATCTCCCGCGGGGACTCGGGAGGGCAGGGGAGCCGGCGGCCGCCGGAGTCGTAACGACTGCTCCCCGTCGTGGACGCACCGGGGCGCACCGCGCCGCTCGCGTCGAAGAACGAGCGGACGTCCTCGGTGCGGCCGAGACCGGCGGCGCAGAACAGGTCCGGCTTCACGCCGTGCCGCACCAGCGTCTCCGCCGCCTGGAGCGCCATCGTCGTCACCGCCCAGGACAGCGGCGTGTGCCCCGAGTCGCCGTAGTGCGCCGCCGGGTCCGCGCGACGCGAGAGCAGGAGCTCCACCGTGTCCGGGTTGTCGATCTCGACCGCGACGTGGAGCGGCGTCGCCCCCGAGGCGTCCCGCGCCTCCACCCGATCCGGATGCTCGTCGAGCAGACGGCGGAGCGACGCGAGATCGTCGCGTCGTATGGCTTCGAAGAGATCGAGCATTCGAACGGAGCGTAGACAACGGCCACGGTGGGGTCAACACCCCATCGCCCGGCGACCCTCGTCCGGCTAGGCTCGACTTCCATGACGAAGACGGCGTGGGTCGCCGCCCTGATCCTCCTGGCCGGCTGCGGCTCGAGCAACCCGATCCCCGAGCGGCTCCAGGCTCGCCTGGCCGCCATCACCCGCCCGCCGAAGAGCCAGCTCTCGCCGGACGAGGTGGAGACCGCGCTCGTCCGACAGCTCCGCGTGGCGGACAGCGCGTTCCCGACGCGTCGCACGCTCTCGACCTTCTACGCGGAACGGGCGGAGCGGCTCACCTGGTCCGACGACGCGGGGAAGCCTCTCCCTCGGGCCGCGACGGCGATCGAGGTCCTGAAGCGCGCGGGGGAGCACGGGCTCGATGCCGAGGACTACGAGACGCCGCGGCTCGAGTCGCTCCGGTCCCAGCTGGGGAGCGGGCGGCTCGACGAAGCGGCCGCGAACCGTCTCGCCGACTTCGACGTGCTGCTCACCGCGGCCGTGCTGCGGTACGCCTCCGACGTGGCGACCGGTCGCGTCCATCCCGACGAGGTGCAGGAGGGTTGGCACTCGGAGCCGCCGGAGATCGACTTCGTCGCCGAGCTCAGGCGAGCCGCGGATGCCGACGACGTCGCGGCGTGGCTCGAGCGGCTTCCGCCACCTCATCCGCAGTACGTGCGGCTTCGCGAGGTGCTCAAGACGCTTCGCGACGCGTCCGATCCGCGAGTCCCCGAGATCGAGCTGAACCTGGAGCGGTGGCGCTGGCTCCCGCGCGCCCTCGGCGATCCCCACGTCCTCGTCAACATACCGGGGTTCGACCTCCAGCTGGTCCGCGGGACCGCGGTCGCGCAGCGGATGCGGATCGTGGTCGGCACCGCGTTCAACCCCACGCCCGTGTTCAGCGACAGGATCGTGTCGATCGTCGCCAACCCGCCCTGGAACGTCCCGGAGAGCATCGTCGTGAAGGAGTACCTGCCGGAGCTGCGCAAGAACAGGAACGCGCTCGCCCGTCACGGTCTGCGGCTGTTCGAGGGGGAGGGGGAGGAGGGCCGCGAGATCGATCCCAGGACGGTGGACTGGAGCGCCGTGGACGAGGGGAAGTTCCCGTACCACCTCCGTCAGGATCCGGGGCCCGCGAACGCCCTCGGCAGGCTCAAGTTCGATCTCACGAACAAGTTCCACATCTACCTCCACGACACCCCCGCCGGGCACCTGTTCGGCCGCGCCGAGCGGGACCTGAGCCACGGCTGCATTCGCGTCGAGCGACCGCTCGATCTCGCGGCAGAGCTGATGCCGGGGGAGGCCGGCGAGCGGCTACGGGAGGCGCTCGCCCAGCCGGAGGAGCGGCATCTTCCGGTGCAGCCTCCCGTGCCGGTCCACATCGTCTACCTCACCGCGTGGGTGGAGGAGGACGGGAGCCTCCAAACGGCCCCGGACGTGTACGTCCTCGATCCTCCGCAGAGAGCCGCGATCGATCGCCAGCGGTCCGTCTCGAAATAAGACTGAAAAGCCGCGCTCTTGCAGGCCCGAGATGCCCGCCGCAGTCTTGTGGGCTATCTTGTCGGAGTGACCAGGCCCTTTCGCGCCCTCGTCCCCCTGTTCGCCGCTTTCGGCCTGGTTTCGGCCGCCAGCGCGCAGCCCCAAGATCTCGAGCAGGCGCTGCGAGACCAGGCGCCGACACTCAGGGGGGAAGCGCTCCACGCGGCTCTGAGCGCCCGCGAGGCGCTCGCCGCCCGCGGGGAGGTCCTCAGACCCCTCCTGACGGTGATCGACTACAGCCTCCCCTCGACGGCGAAGCGGATGTGGATCTTCGACCTCGACTCTCGGCGGCTCCTCTTCAACGAGATCGTCGCGCACGGCCGGAACTCCGGAGAGGACCTCGCGGAGGCGTTCTCCAACCGCGACGGCAGCCTCATGACCTCGCTCGGGGCGTTCGTCACGGAGGCGACCTACGACGGGAAGAACGGGTACTCGCTGAGGCTCCGCGGGACGGACCCGAGCCTGAACGACCGGGCGGAAGCGCGCGGAATCGTCGTCCATGGCGCCGCCTACGTCGATGAGGACGTCGCCCGGAAGCTCGGGAGGCTCGGGCGCAGCTACGGCTGCCCGGCGTTGAGGCCGGCGGTCGCGAAAACCGTCATCGACGAGATCAAGGGGCACACGCTCCTCTATGCGTGGCACCCCTCGATGACCGACGGGCTCCGTTGACGGTATAAAATAGCTATTCAGCGCGGGGACGAGGGATACCAGAGGATGCCGAGCGCCCTGATCGTGGAGGACTCGGACGCAAGCCAAGAGTTGCTGTCCGAGTGGCTCAAGCAGCGCGGTTTCGAGAAGGCGGTCACGGCGAGCACCGTCGCCGGCGCGGAGGCCGCTCTCAAGGAGCGCGCGTTCGATCTGGTCCTCCTCGACCTCCAGCTCCCGGACGGGAACGGGCTCGATCTGCTCAAGCGCCTGGAGGACTTCCCGGACGCGGAGGTCGTCGTCATCACCGGCTTCGGGAGCATCGACTCCGCGATCGACGCGATGCGCGGAGGGGCGATCGACTACCTGACGAAGCCGATCGACCTCCGGCGGCTCGAGAAGATCGTGACCAAGAGCCGCCGGGCGATGGAGCTGCGCTCCGAGGTCGCGAGCCTCCGCCACGAGCTCCGGCGCATGGGGCACTTCGGGCGGATGATCGGCGCCTCCCCGAGCATGCAGCACGTCTACGACCAGATCGCGCGCGTGGCGCCGACGTCGAGCACGGTCTTGATCGTCGGGGAGACCGGCACGGGCAAGGAGCTGATCGCGGAGACGATCCATCAGCAGAGTCGCCGCGCGAAGGAGGCCTTCCTCCCGGTGAACTGCGGCGCCATGCCGTCGAACCTGATCGAGTCGGAGCTGTTCGGCCACGAGCGCGGGAGCTTCACCGGCGCCGACAGGCGCCACAAGGGGATCTTCGAGCGCGCGCATCGCGGCACCCTCTTCCTCGACGAGATCACGGAGATGCCGGCCGAGCTGCAGGTGAAGCTGCTGCGGATCCTCGAGACGGGGACGCTGACGCGCGTGGGCGGGGACCAGTCGCTCGAGGCGGACGTGCGGGTCATCGCCGCGACGAACCGCGACCCGGACAAGGCCGTGCAGGACGGAAAGCTTCGCGAGGACCTCCTCTACCGGCTGAACGTCTTCCCGATCCAGGTCCCCCCGCTGCGCGAGCGCCCCGGCGACGTCACGCTCCTCTCCGAGAACTTCCTCGCCCAGCTCAACACGGACTCCGAGGGCTCCAAGACGTTCTCCCGGAGCGCCCTCGAGGGGTTGGAGCAGCACACCTGGCCCGGCAACGTGCGGGAGCTGAAGAACACGATCGAGCGCGGGTACATCACGGGGGGCGCCGTCATCGAGCTCGAGGCCCTGTCGCTCGGCCGGACCGGGACGGAGGCGGCCGCGACGGGAGCCGCGCCGGCGGCGGCTCCGTTTCCGGCAGGCTCCTCGCTCGCCGACGTGGAGCGCCAGCTCATCCTGAGCACGCTCGAGCGGCTGTCCGGGGACAAGCGGCAGACCGCCGAGGTCCTCGGCATCAGCCTGAAGACCCTGTACAACCGGCTGTACAGCTACGGTGAGCCGAAGCGTCGCCGGAAGCCCGCCGCCGTGCCGGCGTCCGACGGAGCGGAGCGCTAGGCGGCCCTCAGGGGAAGGGTCACCCGGAAGGTCGCCCCGCGCCCGCGTCCCGCGCTGTTCGCCTCGATCCGGCCCCCGTGCAGCTCGACGAGATGGCGGACGATCTCGAGCGGGAACCGCTCGAACACGCGCGCCAGGACCTCGGTGTCGATCCCGGCGCCGTTGTCGCGCACGACGACCTCGGCGTTTCCGTTCGAGCGGGTGACGCTGACGTCGATCTCGCCGTGCTTCGGCGTCGCCTTGATCGCCCGACTCACGAGGTTCGTCACCACCTGCCTCAAGCGCAGCGGATCTCCCGAGACGAGGCTCACGTCGGGATCGATCGTCGTGCGCAGGTGGATCTCCTTCGCGGACGCTTCGGACCGCGCCACGCCGAGCGCCGCGGTCACGACCGACGCGAGCTCCACCGGCTGCATCTCGATCTGGAGCTTGCCGGCGACCAGGCGCGAGGCGTCCAGGATGTCCTCGATGATGCGCGCCTGCAGGCGCGCGTTCCGATCGATCGTCTCGATGGCCCGCTGCCGCATCGACGCGTCGAGCTTGTCCGACTGGAGCATCGTCGCCCACCCGACGATGGCGTTGAGCGGCGTCCGCAGGTCGTGGGAGATGTTCCCGAGCAGCTCGTCGGTCCGGCGGCCGGTGTCCCGGGCTTCGCGGTGGAGCTTCTCGTTCTCCAGCGCGAGCGCGATGCGCGCCGCGAGGCTCTCCGCCAGGACCAGGTCCTGCGGGCCGAAGCGGCGGCCGTCCCCCAACCCGAACGAGACCGCGCCGTAGGCTGTGCCGCGGAGCCCCAGCGGGACGACGATGCTCGAGGCCATCTGCTCCGGTCGGCCGGTCGCGACCGCTCGCGCCACCCACTCGGGGTAGGACGATGTCGCAACCTGCTGCTCGCCGCTCTCGACGACGGCCACGAGCTTCAACGCTCCGCCCTGCGACAGGTGAATGGTGCACCAGTCGGCAAACGATGGGACGGTCCGGCCTGCGACGCGGGAAAGCGCCGACTCGACGTGAAACGAGCGGCTCAGCTCGGCGCCCGTGTCCGCGAGGACCGCGAGGTTGCGGCTCGCCCGCTCGGCCGCCCGTCCGAGCCGTCCCGCCCCCTCCTCCCAGGCGCGGGTCGCCATGCGGCGGACCGGAAACGATGCGGCGATCGCGAGCGGAAGCGCCGCCAGGACGATGGCGGCGAAGCTCGCGGTGGGCCGGGCGAGGCCGAGCACGAGCGAGAGGGCGCCCGTGATCACGACCCCGGCCGCGGCCGCCGCGAGGCTCACGTGGAACAGCATGCGCTCGACGGGAACGGACCCCCGCATCTCACTCCTCGCCGGTCACTCGAGCGATCGCCGACTTGACCTCCGCGAGATCGACAGGCTTGATCAGGTGCTCCTCGAAGCCGGCTTCGGCCGACTTCCTGCGATAGGACGGCTGCTTGAAGCCGGTGATGGCGACGAGATGGACGTTCTCGAGCCCGGGCATGCGGCGCAGGCGGCGCGCGAGCTCGCATCCGTCCATCTCCGGCATCCCGAGGTCGAGCAGCGCCACCTCCGGCATGAAGGTCGCCGCGGTCCTCAGCGCCGTCGCGCCGTCGAGGGCGTAGCTCGTCGTGTAGCCCTCGTGCGCGAGCTGGAGCGCCAACACCTCGGCGGCGTCGGGGCTATCGTCCACGACCAGGACCTTCAATTCCGGCAAGTTCTCTGCCATTTGCATCGCGTGACCTGATGTCCTTTACAACTCAAACTTGTAGGCCTTTCAACTTCCGAGGTCCGTCCTGCGGAGGTTCTGAACCGTTCCAGGCGGCTGGAGAGGCATCGTCGCCTCCGCGTGAGCCGGCGCGGACGCGGTACCCGACTCGTCGACCGCAAAAGCGCTGTAGGAGTACGTCTCTCCGCTCGTCGGCGGAGCGTAGGGCTCGGAGATCGACGTCCCCGGCGGATCCAGCCGTTGCGCCACGGGCTCGCCATCGGTGGGATTCTCGGGGAATCGGCCGTCCGTGCGCGCGACAACGACGACCTTCACACCCTCGGCCTGCTGCGGAGAGGTCGTCCAGCCCATCACCCAGCCGTCGTCCGCGGGGGCGACCGAAAAACCGCTGACCGGCGCGGGAGATCCGGCAAACGCCCGAGCGGAAGCGAAAGCCAGCGCTCCTAGGAGCGCCAAGCGCACGGTCCGGGTTTTCCAGGTTCCAGTCCTCATCGATCTCGGCCTCCGCCCCCGCGCGCTTCGGTACGCTGCAAGATCGATTCCACGGAAGATGGCCCGCGGGTTGTAAGGTCCGCCACGAAAGGAGCCACACACGATGAAGTCACCGGGGTTCGCGGCGATCGGACGTGGACTCGAGCGATTGTCCCACCGCGTGACGCAGTGGACCGGAAGCTCGTGGGGAGTCGCGAGCGCCGTCGCGGTGATCGTCGTGTGGGCCGTCTCCGGGCCGGCGTTCGGCTTCTCGGACACCTGGCAGCTCGTGATCAACACGGGAACGACCATCGTCACTTTCCTGATGGTCTTCCTGATCCAGCGCAGCCAGAACAAGGACTCTCAGGCGGTCCATATCAAGCTGAACGAGATCGTCGCCGCTATCGAAGGGGCGAGCAACCGTCTCGTCGCCGTGGAGGATCTCTCGGAAGCGGACCTCAAGGCCCTACACGCCCACTACGCGCGCCTCGCGGAGATGGCCAAGCGCGAGAGCTCGCTGACCAAGTCCCACTCG
The DNA here is from genome assembly GCA_035649595.1 of Candidatus Polarisedimenticolaceae bacterium. Classification (GTDB taxonomy): domain Bacteria; phylum Acidobacteriota; class Polarisedimenticolia; order Polarisedimenticolales; family DASRJG01; genus DASRJG01. The sequence goes on along the minus strand of DASRJG010000054.1, from coordinate 8,783 downwards.
ATCGAGGAGGCGGAGGCCCGCCACAAGGCGAAGGCGAGGACGCGTCAGGCGTGATCGTCGATCCCGACGACCCCCATCGCCTTCGCGCAGCTCGCGCAGCAGTAGATCGTGCCGCGCGACTCGGCGCCGTGTCCGATGATCTTGCATCCGCAATGCGCGCAGACGGGCGCCAGGGCGTGGATCGCGCACTCGAAGCTGTCGAAGACGTGCACCTCTCCCCGGAGCGTGACCTCGAACGGCTTGTCGTAAACGTTTCCGCAGACCTCGCACGGCACCATCGACGTCTCCCTTCCCATCAGTAGCCGACCGTCGCTTCCCACTCGCGCAGCTGCTTCTCCGCCTCCGCGCGTGCGACGCCGTAGCGGTTCTGGATCTTTCCGAGGAGCTGCTCACGCTTCCCTTCGATGACGTCGAGGTCGTCGTTGGTCAGCTTGCCCCACTTCTCCTGGACCTTTCCGCGGATCTGCTTCCAGTTTCCTTCGATCCTGTCCCAGTTCATGAGGGGCTCCTACCGCGCCGCCGCGAGCTGCCGGCGTCCGCGGAGGGCGGCTGCGGCCGTTCGGGCCGCGTCCGACCGGTCGATCACGACGACGTCTCCGTCTCTCGGGACGTACTCGAGCACAACAAGTCGCCGCCGAGCGAGTTCACGCTGGGCTTCCTTGGGATCGCTCTCGGCTCGGTTCCAGTTCATGAGCTCGACTCCTTGTCGGCCGGCTACTTCTCGTAGCTGACCGTGACGTCGTTCTCGACGGCGCGAACGCCCGTCGAGGAACGAACGATGACCGCCGCCATCAACCGATCGCTCTGGCTCCCGACCGTTCCGGTGAGCCGCGCGACGCCGTTCTTGACCTCGACCGACACGTCCTCGAACTCGTCGTGCGCGTCGAGGCTGTCCTTCGCGGCCGCTTCCGCGTCCGCGTCCCGAACCTGCACCGCCTTCTGCTTGTCGGGGGTGACGACTTCAAGCTCGTTCTGGACCCGCTTGACTCCCGCGACCTTGCGCACGTCCGCCTCCGCGGCCTTGCGGGCCTCGCGGCTCGGGACGGTGCCGAACAGGGTCACGACGCCGTTGCGGGTGTCGACGTTGATCTCGTCGGCGGGGGTGTCCGCGTCGGCGATGAGCAGCGCCTTGGCCGCGGACGTGATCCACATGTCGGTCGCGCGCTGGGTCAGGCTGCGCTTCTCGGGAGGATTCGCGGCGCTCGTGTCGTCCTCGTCCTGGTCGCGCCAGATCTCCTGATCGGACACGAGGTCGGGGCTGCGGATCTCGCTCGCGACGCGCCGCACGCCGTCCACCGAGGATGCGATCTCGATCGCACGCAGGTGAGCGGAAAGCGTGTCCGCGCTGCCGGAAAGCAGCACCACGCCCTTGTCCACGGATTCGACGTCGATGTCGCTCTCGTTCAGGGCGACGTCGGCATCCAGCGCCTCCTCGACGCGCTTCTTCAGCGATTCGTCCTCGATCTTGACCGTCTTACGGCCGCTCTCCGGGACCACCTGCAGCAGGTTCCGGACGTCGCGCGCGCCGTCGATGCCCCGCGCGATCTCCTCCGCGCGCGCCTTCTCGGCGGCGGTCGCGACCTTCCCGTGGAGCGTGATCCGGCCGTTGACCGTGTCCACGTGGATGCGCGACGCCGAGACGTCGTCCGCGGTGAAGAGGGCGATCTTCGTCTTGGTCGTGATCCACGGGTCGGGGCGGTACGCGGTGTCGTGCGCGGCCGCGGAGAGGGTGAGGGTTGCGGCGGCGATGATCGCGAGCCCGAGCTTGATGATCGATCTCATCGCGGCCTTCCTCCTCGCCGGTCCCCAACAGCAAGGGGAATACCAACCGTGAGCCGAGGGCAAAGCGCCGGGAATTCCGCGCGCCTTGCGGAAAAAACGGCGTCAGCTTGTACGGCTTACAACGCGCGCGTACAAACCCGGCGCGTCAGGGAATGGAGCGGATCCAGATCTCGTCGATGCTGACGGTGTCCAGGGACTGCGTCCCGGGAGCATGGTTCGTGTCCACGACCCGGATCGTCACGGCCCCGGAGACGCTCGGCTGGAACACGCCCTGCACGTCGCCGTTGGTCTCCGTGAAAGGAAGATTGGGAGGCGATAGCGGAGTGAAAGTCGTCCCATCGGTGGAGAACTCGAACCGGAAGTTGTCGCCGTCGGAGCTGTTCGTGCGCGCGCCCTCGATGTGGATCTCGATCCGGGAGCCCGCCGCCACGTTGAACGTCCAGCGATGCTCGAGGAACGAGAACCGGGTGGTCGGCTTGCCTCCGGAGGAGAGAACCTCCTGGATCGACTGCCGGACGTTGTTCGAGGTCGCCGTGTCGTTGAAGGTCCCCGTCACGGTCCCCGCGGGGTTCGACTCGCCGGTCGCGTGCCGGTCGGTGAACGAGATCCCCGCGCAGGCCGCCGGGTCGAGGTTGACGCGCTCCGCCTCGCTCGAGGTCGGGCCGAGCGACCCCACCCCGCAGTCGAGATTCTGCGACGCGACCAGGTAGAAGAACCCGGTGTCCGGGGCCGGGAGGTCGGGATCGGTGTACGACGTCCCGAACAGCCCCTGCGCGAGGCAGGCGCCGTAGTCGCTCGCGGCGAAGCTCGGGACCATACCGCGCAGGACGTGGTAGGTATCGCCGACCGCGGACACCACCCAGGTCAGCGCCGTACCGCCGAGCCCGTCGCGGTTGGCGATCAGGGACGGGATCTCGCGCGGCCTGCGGTCGCCGGAATCGGTGGGCTGGCAGTCGCACGCGTCACCCGCGCCGTCGCCGTCGGTGTCGGTCTGGGCGGGATCGAAGAGCGACGGGCACGTGTCGCACAGATCCCCCCTTCCGTCGCCATCCTCGTCCCGCTGGGCGGCGTTGGCGATCGACGGGCAGTTGTCCACGTTGCCGCAGACGCCGTCGGCGTCCGGATCGTTCGGCGTGCTGAACGGACACGGATCGCAGAGGTCCCCGACACCGTCCGCATCGGCATCCGCCTGATTCGGATTCGGGGTCGCCGGGCAGTTGTCGATGCACGCCGCCACCCCGTCCAGGTCCGGATCGCTGAGATCGCCCCCGACGATCGCGGGGCAGGCGTCGCAGGGATCGCCGAAGCCGTCGCGGTCGGCATCGAACTGGTTCGTGTTCGGGGCCGCCGGGCAGTTGTCGCAGGCGTCGCCGACGAGGTCGCCGTCGCCGTCCGCCTGGGCCGGATTCGGCGTCCCGGGGCAGTTGTCGTCGCAGCTCGTCGTCTGGCCGGCCGTGCAGCGCGCGTCGGCGTACTGGCCGTTCCCGCTTCCGTCGTTGAGGATCCCGTCCAGATCGTAGTCCGCGAGATCGACCGAGACCGAGAAGACGTCGGGATTCCCGCTGCGGCCGTCCGGCCAGAGGGGATGGAGCTTGCCGCCCCCCGACGACGCGCCGGTGTAGTCGCCGAGGAAGCCGTAGTTCGTCGGGCCGTAGAGACCGTCCGAGACGCGGATGTTCGGCCCGAAGCTGACCCCGCCGTCGGTGGACGTGGCCAGATAGGCGCTGAACAGGAAGTTGTTCGGGTCGTCGCGCCGGTCGAGGAAGGTGACCTGGACCCGGCCGTCGCCGTCGACATGCACCCATGGGAAGAACTGGTCGGCATCGTTCCCGAGGAAGTCGTCGTTCACGCGGACGGGCGCGCTCCACGCGCTCCCCATCGTGTCCGACCAGGACAGCAGGATGTCGGGATCGCCGTAGCGCTCGTCGGCCCAGACGGCGTAGATGCGGCCGCGGTGGGGGCCGTTGCTCGTGTCGCACGCGCTCGACGGAATCGGCGGGTTGCGGAAGTTTCCCTGCAGCGGCGTGTGAGGCACTGTCACGTCGGTCCGGATCGCGACGTCGCTGGGGAGCCAGGTCGTTCCGCCGTCGGTGGATCGCTGGAACCAGATCGTATTGCCGAAGTTGCTCCAGACGACGTAGATCTCGCCGTTGGGGCCGACCGAGGGGGTCGCGCCGTTGTTGGTCCCGCCGTTGTTCGTCGAGATCTGGCGGCGCGGGGTGAACGTCGCGCCGTGATCGGTGCTCTTGGAGAAGAAGACCCCCTGGTTGAACAGCTGCCCCGTGTTCTCCCAGACGCAGTACACCGTATCGTCGCGCTGATCGACCGCCAGGTATTCCTTGTCCCCGCCGTTGTCGAGCCGCACCGGCGTGCCGAACGTGACTCCGCCGTCCGTGGACTTCGCGACGAGGATGCCGTTGGCGCTGCCGCTGTACGCGAGGATCCCGAGGTAGACGTTCCCCTGGCTGTCGGAGGCGACGGTCGGATCGCCGGTCGACTGGGTCGCGGGGAGCGAGGGGAAGTTGACACGGCTGCTCTGCCAGGTCTGCCCGCCGTCGTGCGTCCAGCCGTAGCCGATCACCGTGTTCTGGCCGGGGGTGATGATGAAGTAGTCGTTCCAGGCGCCGACCGCGACGAGCGGGTTCTGCTGGCTCACCGTGATCGAGGTCTCGTCCTGGTTCTGGGCGGTCGCGTCCTGGTTGACGCGGGAGTCGGCGCCGGGGAGCGCCCGCGCGAGCGGGCTTCTCTGCGGCGGTCCGGGGACGATGCTGTCGTCGCGCGCGACCGGGGGGTCGTCCTCCTCGGCCTCGAGGCCGACGGCCTCCCCGTTCCTGTCCTCGTGTGCCGCGGGCGGATCCGTCGGGCGGAGCACGCCGGCACAGCCGCCGAGGATCGATGCCAATCCGATTCCGGCAACGAAGCGGCGGAGCGGGGCAGACGTCACCGCAGGCACCCCCACGCGAGGAAGAGCCTATGTACGCTCAAGGGCGGGGATCAGCAGCGCGATTCTTCAGCACTCCCGCAGCCGGCGCTCCAGGTAGCGACGCTCGGCGGCGTTCCCCACCGTTCGGATCGCCTCACGGTAGGCCTCCGCGGCTTCCGCCTTGCGACCGAGGCGCCGAAGGAGGTCCGCTCGGGCCGCGGGGAGGAGATGGAACCCCGCCAGTGCTCCGCTCCTGTCGAGATCGTCGAGCAAGGCGAGCCCGCGCGCGGGCCCGTCCGCCATGGCGACAGCCGCGGCGTGGTTGAGCGCCACCACAGGGGACGGATGCCGTCGCAACAGCAGGTCGTACAGCGCGGCGATCTGACGCCAGTCGGTCTCCTCCGGCCGAGCGGAGGCGGCGTGGAGCGCCGCGATCGCCGCCTGGATCCCGTAGAACCCGCCGCCTCCCCGAAGCGACGACTCGGCCAGCGCGTGACCCTCCTCGATTTCGTCGCCGTCCCAGAGGGCGCGGTCCTGATCGTCGAGGGTGACGAGATCTCCCGCCCCGTCGAAGCGCGCCTCCCGCCGCGAGTCCTGGAGGAGGAGCAGCGCGAGGAGTCCCACGGCCTCGGGCTCGTGCGGGAGGAGCACCCGGACGAGTCGCGCCAAGCGGATCGCCTCCGTGCACAGGTCGCGGCGGAGGCGGGCTTCGCCGGCGGTCGGCGCGTAGCCTTCGGTGAACACGAGGTAGACGACGCGAAGGACCCCCTCCAGCCGCTCGGGGAGGTCGTCGGCGTCGGGAACGCGATAGGGAATTCCGGCGGCGCGGATCTTCCGCTTCGCGCGAACGAGACGCTGCGCCATCGTCGGGCCCGGGACGAGGAACGCGCGGGCGATCTCCTCCACGGAGAGCCCGCAGAGCGTCTTCAGCGTCAGCGCTATCCGCGCCTCCGGCGCGAGGGCGGGGTGGCAGCAGGTGAAGATCAGTCGAAGCCGGTCGTCCGTGAGCGTCTCCTCCTCGACGTTTGGCGTGCAGGCGAGCGCGGCCTCGGCGGCGATCGCCTCCCGTTTCTCCGCGAGCGTCGCCGCGCGCCGGATGCGATCGACGGCCTTGTGCCGCGCCGTCGCCACGAGCCAGGCGACCGGGTTGGCGGGAGGGCCGTCCTGAGGCCATTGGGCGAGCGCCGCGGCGAACGCCTCCTGCAGGGCGTCTTCGGCGAGATCGAAGTCGCCGAGGACCCGAATCAGCGTCGCGAGCGCGCGCGGGCGCTCCTCGCGGTAGAGCGCGGCGAGATCCATGGTGCCCGGGGACGGCGGCGTCGCCGCCGTCCCCGTCGCGACCTCAGTCCATCGGGGGCGTCGGCATGATGGGACGCACCTCGATGCAGCCGAATCGGGCGCTCGGGATCCGTGCGGCGAGCCCGATCGCCTCGTCCAGGTTCTTCGCCTCGACCAGGTAGTACCCGCCGAGCTGCTCGCGCGTCTCCGCGAACGGCCCGTCGGTCGAGAGCGTCTTGCCGTCGCGGACCCGAACGGTCGTCGCGGTGGCGATCGGCTCGAGCGCCTCGCCGCCGAGGTAGTGGCCGCTCCGGTGGATCGACCGGGTGTAATCCATGTACTCCTCGTACATCTGCCCCTGCTCTTGCTCGGACAGCCCCGACCAGCTCGATTCGTTGGAGTAGATCAGCAGCAGGTACTTCATCGCGCCTCCTCAGCTCGTCTTCCGGACGAGGTGGAACTTCACCGTCATCGACGGCTTGCCGCCGTCGTACTCCGTCCATGCGCTCCGGATCTCGCCGTCGCCGACGAACTCGAAGGAGGCCTGGTGCATGTGGCGATCCCGCTTGGGATCGATGTTCGTGCCGCCGTCGAACGCGAAGTCTACGCGGGAACCCGCGGCGCCCTTCGCCCTCATCCGCGGCTGATTGCCGCTCATGCAGTAGTGGGTGAGGACGACGTCGCTGCCGTCGGCGTGGTAGACGGTCGTCATCGCGTGCGGCGTGTCGGGGAAGAGGTCCTCGACCACCGCCGAGCCATGTCCGGTCAGGCGATAGCGGGCGACGAGATCCCCCTTCTTGACCATGTCCCCGTCCTCCGCCGCCACCCAATCCCCCGCGAGGGACTGGAGCTTGGCGAGCACCGGCGGTGTCGGTCCTCCCGCGAGCCCCGCCGAGACGGCGACGAGCCCGGCGGCGACGAAGAGCCCGATTCCCTTTCCTTTCCGCGTCATCTTCAGATCCTCCTCGTTGTTCGCGGAGGCCGGTGCGGCCCCGCTCGCCCCTTAGTCGAACGGGAGGGGCGAGAATCGACAGGGGCGTCACAGGAACCCGGAAGTCCGGGTCGCGTATCCTACGCCGGGGGGAAACGCTCGATGATGAAGACGGTTCGCTCGCTCAAGTTCCTCGTGACCGGCCCGCTGATCCTCCTGATGCTCGTCGTCATCAACTGGATGACGACGCCCGGCAACTGGTGGGTCAGGTGGGCCGCCCTCGGGATCGGCATCGCGTGGGTGGTGTCCCTGATCCGTGTGGTCCGGGCCCTCGTCGTGGTCGGGGGGTTGGCGGCGCTCGGGACCTGGCTCGCGCAGCGGTCGAAAGGCGGAGGCTCCGGCTCGACTTTCTGACCACGGTGGCCGCGAGCTTGTTGACGCTCGCGGCCGAAGTACCATGGATTCCGATGCTTAGCGCTCGATCCTGCAGCACGCGTCCTAGGTGCGCGCGGCCTTGGACCGCCGTGTCCGCCCGCCCGTACTCCCTCGGGAGAGTCGTCAACAAGCTTGCGGCCACCGTGGGGGTGATGGGGGCTCTGGCCTGCGCTCCGGCCGCCCGGCCCGCCCCCTCGACCTCCCCACCACCCGCCCTCATCGAGCTCTGGGACGATCCCCGGGACCTGGAGTCCCGCGACCTCTTGATCGGGCGAGGGGGACCCGCGCTCGTCCCCGACCCGAAGGTCGAGTACCGGCTCGAGGCCCTCGACACGAAAGGGCACAGCAAGGGGTACGAGGTCGTCGATCCGTCGGGACGGAAGTGGGACGTGAAGATCGGAGACGAGGCGCAGTCCGAAGTGGCGGTCTCGCGGATCCTGTGGGCGATCGGGTACCGCCAGCCGGTGGTTCATTACGTGGCGCGCTGGCGGTTGTCCGGCGGGCCGACGGCGACGCCCGCGCCCGGCCGGTTCCGCTTCAAGGGGGACCACAAGAGCGACGGCGAATGGTCGTGGAAGGAGAACCCCTTCGTCGGCACGCGTCCCCTTCGCGGCCTCGTGATCGTGAACATCCTGCTGAACAACTGGGATCTCGCGGCGAGCCAGAACCGTGTCTACCGGCTGCATGACGACCAGGGGAGCATCGCCCGGTGGTACGTGGTGCAGGACCTCGGGGCCGCGCTCGGCAAGCCGCGGTGGCCGCTCGGCAGCCGGAACGACATCGAGGGGTTCGAGGCGCGGGGGTTCGTCCGTGGGGCCGACGGCGACCATGTCGATTTCGACTACGGGGGTCGCCACAAGGACCTGCTGAAGGACGCGACGGTGGACGACGTGGTCTGGGCGTGCCGCCTCCTCGCGCGCCTGAGCGACAAGCAGCTCGACGACGCCTTTCGGGCGGCGGGGTACACCGACGATCTTCGCGAGCGGTTCGTGAGGCACATCCGGATGAAGATCGGCCAGGGGCTCGCGCTGGATCGAAAGCGCTGACGCGAGCGCCTACACTGAAGGTGGTTCCGGTCGGCACCGAGTACCACTGGCACATCCTCGCGCACCAGAACGTCCGGAAGCTGAACGCCAACGACTACACGACGTCGATGACGGGGCTCAAGTTCAAGATCGCCCACAAGCGTGCTGCGAGCGGGACCTGGAGTGCGACGCCGGCCGGGCAGCGCAAGCGGATGATCGCGTTCCTGAAAGACGTGATCCGCGATCTCGCGCACGAGCAGCCGCGCACGGTGAAGCGCTCCGCGGCGGCGAAACGCGCGAAGCCGGTCAAGCGCAGCGCAGCCTAGTCGTCGGACCCGGAGCCGCGGAACCGATCGTCCGGCTCTGCGAACAGGACGTTGAAGCTGGTCAGCGAGCCGTAGCAGCCGGT
>DASRJG010000053.1:0-3440 GCA_035649595.1 Candidatus Polarisedimenticolaceae bacterium | reverse complement strand
GAGGGTGTCGACGCGGACGATGTGGGGGTGAATCCGAGCGCCGACAGACCGAACACCATCCAGAGTCGAACCAGCGCTTGAATGCGCAAGCCGCACCTCCTTTCTCACCTGGACCCCCGACTCTTGCATATACGTCGGGGGCAATAGGGGGATACCGGCTCGTCAGGGCTTTGAGAGGACCACCAGCTGATTGGTGAACTTCGGCAGGTCGCCCCGCACCCCCGCCTTCCAGCGGTTCTCGACGATCCAGTCATTCCGCACCGGCTGGGAGTGAAGCACGTTGAGCTCCAGCTTGGCCGCGATCTCGCCGTACGCGGAGAGCGGGACCTGGCAGTAGACCTCCTTCAACTCGAGCTCCCAGTGCCGGCCGTAGTCCTTCTTCGACAGAAACTCGACCGCGGTCATCGCCGACATGCGGGCCGTCCTCCTCGATTCATTCATGCCGTCGCTGCCGAGCCGGCCCGGGAACCGGGCGCGGAAGTCCTGGAAGCGCGCCCACACGGCGGGCTCCATCTCGAGATCGTGGGTCGGCGGACCGGGCTCGGGCGACCAGATGTCGCGGATGATGACGCGCCCTCCCGGCCGCAGCTCGCGGGCGCACGTGGCGAGGCACCTCTCGACGGGCGCGAGCGAGTACCCGTTGTACGAGTAGACCTCGTGCAGCACCGAGCTGAGCACGATGTTCTCGACGAATCCGTCCGCGAAGACCGGATCCATGACGTTGGCCTGGATCATGCCGGGATGGCGCCGCGTCAGCTCGCTCGACAGCTCGATCCCCACGACTTTCCAGTCGCGCGCGGCGAGATACCGCAGGAAGGCCCCGGTGCCGCACCCCCGGTCGACGACCAGGCCCGGCACGAGCCACGGCTCGATGTCGCGGACCTTCGCCTCGAGCGCCGCGTCGAGCGACGCGCCGTACGCGTCGAAGAACCGCCCCGCCGCGAGTTCCATCGTGTCCGCAAGTATAGGCGCCGGTTGACCGCCTCTTCTCCCCAGATTCCAGATTCCAGATTCTAGATTCCAGATTCTGGATTCCAGATTCCGTTTTCCCCTTGACTTAGTGTCTCAGACACACTACACTAGTGTCAGTAAGACACCTATAGGAGGCGGCCATGATGGGAATCCGGTACCTGAAGGCGGCGCCGACGACCTACGTCATCCACTACCAGGGGGGCCGCGTGAAGCGCGAGGGCGCGGGCCTCTCCTTCCTCTACTGGGGGCCGACGTCCACCCTGGTCTCCATCCCCCTCGCCAGCATGGACGTCCCCTTCGTCTTCAACGAGATGACGTCCGATTTCCAGGCCGTCACGCTCCAGGGACAGCTGACTTACCGCGTCGTCGACCCCCATCGGCTCGCGTCGCTCCTCGACTACACGATCGGGCCGGACGGCGCCTACCGCTCCGACGACCCGGGCGTCCTGCGGGAGCGCCTCATCCACGCCGCCCAGCTCCTCGCCCGCGAGGTGACCCAGTCCCTCAAGCTCAGGGAGGTCCTCACGAGCTCCGAGAAGCTGGCCGCCCGCGTCCTCCCCGCCCTCCGCGCCGAGCGGGCCGTGACCCTGATGGGCGTCGACGTCCTCCAGCTCACGATCCTCTCCCTCAAGCCCACGCCGGAAATGGGAAAGGCCCTCGAAGCCGAGGCGCGGGAAGACCTCCACCGGAACGCCGACGAGGCCATCTACGCCCGCCGCAACGCGGCCGTGGAGCAGGAGCGGAAGATCAAGGAGAGCGAGCTCCAGACGGAAGTGGCGGTCGAGGAGAAGCGGCGCCAGATCCGCGAGACCCAGATGGCCGCCGAGATCGCCGTCGAGGACCAGCGGGCCGCCCTCGTCGAGCGCCGCGTGCAGAACGAGCGGAAGGAGGCGGACATCCGCGCCTACGCCCTCGAGGGGATCCTCAACCAGGTCCGGACGGTCGACTGGCGCACGCTGATGACGATCGGGTCCGGGGGAATCGATCCCAAGGCGATGATCGCCCTCGCGTTCCAGAACCTCGCGGAAAACGCGCAGAAGATCGGCGAGCTCAACGTGACCCCCGATCTCCTGAAGTCGCTCCTCGGCTCGAAAGACAGGTGAGCCATGTTCGACAAGATCGTCGTCGTCACGAGGAAGACGCGCCTGGCCGGGCTGATCGAGCGGTTCAACAGCCGCGGCCAGGCGAAGTTCTACATCGAGCATTCCGGCGGCGATTTCTCCGAGTACGAGGAGGAAGACGCCGCGTACGCGAAGTCGCTGGACACGCTCCGGCGCTCGCTGGAACTCGGGCTCAAGATCCAGTTCATGGATCGCGAGCTCGTCCCGACTTGTGTTTTCACCGAGACGGACCTGGTCGTCACGATCGGACAGGACGGCCTCGTCGCCAACACGGCGAAGTACGTGGGCGTCCAGCCGATCGTCGCGGTGAACCCGGATCCGGAACGGTTCGACGGCATCCTGCTGAGCTTCCTCCCCGATCGCGCGCGCGAGGGTGTCCAGTCCGTGCTCGACGGCCGCGCCTCGTTCCGGAAAGTCACGCTGGCCGAGGCCGCGCTCAACGACGGCCAGCGCCTCCTCGCCTTCAACGAGTTCTTCATCGGCGCGCGCTCCCACATCTCCGCGCGCTACCAGATCGCGTTCGGGCCGGACTCGGAGCGGCAGTCGTCGAGCGGCGTCCTCGTTTCGACCGGAGCGGGCTCGACGGGATGGCTCTCGTCGGTCTTCAATATGGCCGCGGGCATCTCCCGGTTCACGGGAGGCCAGGCGGGCCGGCGCCCGCAGTTCGGATGGGAGGATCCGCGCCTCGTCTTCGTCGTGCGGGAACCCTTTGCGAGCCGCCACTCGCAGGCGAAAATCGTGGCGGGCCTCGTGGCCGAGGGCGGGGAGCTGGTCCTTGAATCGCAAATGCCGTCCGAGGGCGTGATCTTCAGCGACGGAGTCGAGTCGGATTATCTGTCCTTCAACTCGGGCGCGAAGGCAACGATCCGCGCCGCGGGCCGGAAGGCGCACCTGGTCCAGGGAGGAAAGAGATGAACGTCCGCGTGACGGTCGACACCGTCATCTTCACGATCCGCGACCGGACGCTGCAGGCGCTCCTGGTCAAGCGGGCCATCCCGCCCTTCCAGGGAAAGTGGGCGATCCCGGGCGGGTTCGTCTTGGAAGGCGAGTCGCTCGACCAGGCGGCCCTCCGCGAATTGAGAGAGGAGACCGGCGTCTCGGACGTCTACCTCGAGCAGCTCTACAGCTTCGGCGATCCCGGGCGCGACCCCCGCGGGCGCGTCATTACGATCGCCTACTTCGCGCTGATCGGATCGGACCACACGCCGGTCGAGGCCGGCACCGACGCGGCCGAGGCGAAGTGGTTCCCGATGAACGCCCTCCCGCCGCTCGCGTTCGACCACGAGACGATCCTGGAGTACGCGCTGGAGCGGCTGAAGTACAAGCTCGACTACACGACGGTGGGCT
>DASRJG010000052.1:0-31000 GCA_035649595.1 Candidatus Polarisedimenticolaceae bacterium | reverse complement strand
GCGAGATCGCGGACGAGGGCGTCGATCGTGGACTTGTCGCGGGGGGCCGCCGGCTCCTCCTCGTCGGCGATCTCCGCCACTTTCCTGGCGATTTCCTCGACCCCGTCCTGTCTTAGCCGCAGGAAGAGCCCGCGTCGGGCGGAGGGACGGAGAAGCGGCAGGAGCGCCATGCATGCCGCGCGGATCTTGGGGTCTTCCTTGGGGTCGAGCAGGATCTCGAGGATCCTCCGGATCGCCGCGTCCTGTCCCGCCTCGTAGAGCTGGAGCAGCGCGTGCACCGCGGCGATGCGCACGTCGCGGACGCGCTCCCGCTTCAGCAGCCGCTCGATCGCCGCCACCGCGTCGAGGGACGGGAACCGCGCGAGGCAGCGCGCGGCGATCTCCCGCATGCGCGGATCGCGATCGAGGAGCATCGCCACGAGCGGACCGCGTCCGCGCGGATCCTGGATGAGCGCGAGGAGGGGCATCGCATGCGTGCGCACGCGGTTGTTGTCCCCTTCGAGCGCTTCGACGAGCGCCTCGACGGAGTGGGAGCCGATGATCGAGAGTCGCGCTCGGGCCCGGTCCACTTGCTTGGGTTGACGGCTGCCGAGTCGCCGCACCAGCTCGGGAACCTCGGTTGCCCTGGGCCGAAGCGTCATCTAAAGTGAGCCCACCGGCCGGACGCCGACGCGCGATGTCCGGACGCGAAATCTTCTTTGCCGAGGACCACCCGTGCTCGAGAGCGCGCGGATTATGAGACGACGTCGCGATGAAGTCAACACACGAAGTCGATGCGCGGCGACATTCGCGATCGTCGCGATCGTCGCGTCGCTCGCGCTCGCGTCGTCGTGCGGCGGACGCGAGCGACGCGCGGAGCGTCTGTGGCGTCAAGCCCTCGAGAGCGCCGAGCGCGGCGATCATCAAGGCGCGGTTGATCGGCTGCAACGGTTGATCGATCAGTATCCGGATGCGGAGATCGCGTCCAAGGCGCGCGAGCAGATTATCGTCTATCGCGGGCTCGCGAACGCGGTCCAGACGTACCCGACGCGACGCGCGCGCCAGCTCATGGTTCAGGTCGCTCGCGCCGTCGAGGCGTATCGACGTGAGACGGGTCACCTGCCGGCAACCCTCTCGTCGCTCGTCCCCCGTCAGCTTCCCGAGGTTCCTCCGGATCCGTGGGACCGCCCGCTCGCCTACGAGACCGGCCCGCGAGGCTACCGTCTGCGCTGCGACGGCGCCGACCGCGCCCCGGGCGGCACCGGCGACGCCGCCGATCTCCTCGTGGTCAACGGCGACTTCGTCTCGGGCTCGCCGTGACGGCGCTCCTTCTGGCGGCGGCCCTCACGGCACCCCAATGGGCGGTGGCCGTGCTCCCTTCGGGCCACACGTTCTCGTTGGAGGTCGCGGCGGACGGGCCTTCGCGAGCCCGGGGCTACATGGGGCGGGTGAAGGTCGGCCCGCGCGACGGCATGCTGTTCATCTTCGACGAGGACTCCGAGCACTCTTTCTGGATGAAGGACTGCAAGGTGGCGCTGGACATCGTCTGGCTCGACCGGCTCGGGCGGGTCGTCTGGATCGCCGCGGATCAGCGCCCGTGTCCCGCGCAGGGGGACTGTCCTTCGGTCGCTCCCCCGTCGCCAGCCCGCTACGTCGTCGAGTTCGCCGCCGGCACGTCGGCCGCCGAGTCGCTCAAGGCGGGAGACGCGATCGTCGTGCTCTCCGACCCGCCGCTTCGATGAGGCGATCGCTCGCGCTCATCGGGTCGGCCCTCGCGGCGATCACGCTCGGCGCGACCCAGACGGCGGACGTGGACGTTCTCGAGCAGGTCCGATCGGTCGAGGACCGGATCGCCGCGATCGTCCGCGCGCGCCCGCAGGGCCACCTCCTCGCCCTCCGCGCGGACGAGGCCGCTCGCAACGCCGAGGCCCGCGTGCGTGCCGACCGGTGGCTCTCTCCCGCGCAGGCGGCGGCGCGGGGGCGCGCCTGGCGCGACGTCGGGCTCGGCTCCGGACCCGAGCCCGGAGAGCTCCTCCTCGCGCTCGCTTCGGACCTGGACGGCATGACGCTCGATGCGTCGCGGACGCGGCTGCTCGTCGATCCCGAGCGCCTGCGTGCCGACGACGGCCGGGGCGACCCCGAGCAGGACGCCGAATCGTCGGTCCTGCTCGCCACCGGCGTCGCGCCGGACGAGCCGGTCGCGGGGCACTACGCGGCGCACGCGCTCCTCGACGGGGCGGACGTCGCGGGGCCGGTCACGACCGACGCGCTCCTCGCGCGCGCGTCGATGGCCGAGGGAAGCGCCAACCTGGCGGCGCTTCTTCTCCTGTTCGGGGGTGTCGGGCTCGAGAGCGAGGTGGTGGCGGGCACCCTGCGACCGGAGGACGCGCTCGGCGGGCGGCTCGTCCCCGGCGCAATGCGATCGGGATCCCCCGCGGTCACGAGCCTCCTGCAGTTCGTCTATCTCGACGGGTTCGCCCAGATGGCCGCCCTCGCGAAGAAGGCCGACTTCGGTCACGTCAGCCGCGAGCGCCAGCGACGGAAGACGACGCGCGACGTCCTGCACCTCGACAGGGCGCCGGCCGCCGCGGCCGACCTCGCCGTGCCGGCCGTCCCCGCCGGGACGGGACTCTCGGTCGTGGATCGCGATGTGCTGGGGGAGCAGGGGATCATCTCCCTCGTCTCGCTCACGACCGGGAAGGACAACCTCGGGATGATCGCCGGGGACGGATGGATCGGCGACGCCCTGTTCCGGCTGGAGGCGCCGGCCGAGCGGACGGATGCCGGGGGGCTGACGGTCTGGGTCAGCCGCTGGGCGACCGAAGAGGACGCCAAGGACTTCGCCTACGGAGTCGAGCGATGCCTCCAAGCGCGCTTTCCGGCGGTCCCCGTCGCGGACGATCCAGGGGTCGGAGGGCGGGTCCTCAGGGAGTCCGCGGCGGTCCACCGCATTACGAGAAGCGGGGTCGAAGTCCGGGTTCAGGTCGCCTCGCAGGAGCTGGACGCGAGACTCGTCGTTCCCGAGAAGAAAAAAGGAACGGAACGGCGGGGGCAGCCTCCAAGAAAGTAATTGAATTATAGTTATTCGCTGCTTTAACGGGTTGACGCACCAAAATGCGGCCCGTAACCTCCCGACATGCGCTGGATGGTTCGGAGCTTCGCCGTTGCGACGGTGGTGTGTTGGATGCTGGTCGCCGGGCTGTTCGCCCGGCCGGTCCCTGTCACCCTGCCCGAGCGGGTTGCGCCGAAGCGCGTCACCCTCACCGCGGTCGATCGGCTCCCGGCGGACTGGAGCCGCCGGATCCAGTCGGACCTCCGCGGCGCCTTCCCCGGCGTTGCGGTCGAGCAGTCGCGGCCGGTCGTCGCCATCGTCGAGCGGCACGCACGGCGCTTCCGCGTGGACCCGCTCATGGTCCTCGCGGTCGTTCAAGTGGAGAGCCGGTTCGACCCGCGCGCGGTGTCGTCCCAGGGAGCCATGGGTCTGATGCAGCTCCAGTCGGGGACCGCCCGGGACCTCGCGATGGACCTCGGCGTGCAGTGGACCGGCGACGACCTGCTGTTCGATCCCGACCTGAACGTCATGCTCGGCTGCGCCTACTTGCGGCGGCTGATCGACCGGTTCGACAACGTCGATGCCGCCCTCGCGGCGTATTGCTCCGGGCCGACTCTCGTCGAGGCGCGGCGGGACGCCAACGGCAAGATTCCGCTCGGCTACAGCGATCGCGTCTGGGACGTCCTCCGCACGCTGCAGACTCGGGTCCTCGTCTAGCGTCTCCCGCCTTTACCCCCGCTCCGGCGCTGTGATAGCGTGCCGCGCTTCGGGGTGCCCGCCGGAATGAACCCGTTCGGCCATCAGATCCTCAACGTGGTCGCCTATCTTCCCCTGGTCGGCGCCCTGCTCTGTCTCAGCCTGCCGCGCGCACGCCCCGGCGTCGTCGCGCGGATCGCGGCGGCCGTCGCCGGGCTCGATCTCCTCGCGAGCCTCCCGCTCTGGTTCTCCTGGAGCGGCGCCCCTGCGGATGCCTACGGCTACCGGTTCGTGCTCGACGCGCCGTGGATCGAGTCGCTCGGGATCCGCTACATCGTCGGCGTGGACGGCATCTCGATGCTGCTGGTGCTCCTGACGACGCTGCTCGGGTTCCTCGCGATCGTCGCGTCCTGGTCGGCGATCGATCGCCGGGAGAGCCAGTACTACGCGTACCTGCTCATCCTGCAGACGGGGATGATCGGCGTCTTCGTCAGCCTCGACACCTTCCTGTTCTACGTGTTCTGGGAGGTGATGCTGGTCCCGATGTACTTCCTCATCGGGATGTGGGGCGGACCCCGGCGCATCTACGCTTCGGTCAAGTTCTTCCTGTACACGCTCCTCGGCTCGGTGCTGATGCTGATCGGGATCCTGGCGCTGTACGTCCACCATCGGACCGTCACCGGCGTCGCGACCTTCGACGTACGGCTCCTCCAGTCGATGGGGGCCTGGCCCGACTGGGTCGATCTTCAGATCTGGGTCTGGCTGGCGTTCTTCTTGGCCTTCGCGATCAAGGTCCCCATGTTCCCGTTTCACACCTGGCTGCCCGACGCGCACGTCGAGGCGCCCACCGCGGGGTCCGTCATCCTGGCGGGTGTCCTTCTCAAAATGGGAGGGTACGGGTTCCTGCGTTTCAGCCTCCCGATGCTCCCCGACGCGACGCGCCGGTTCGCCCCCTGGATGCTGGCGCTGTGCGTGATCGGCGTCATCTACGGCGCCGTCGTCGCGCTCGTCCAGCGGGACTGGAAGAAGCTCGTCGCGTACTCCTCGGTCAGCCACCTGGGGCTGTGCATGATGGGCGTCTTCGCGCTCAACGTTCAGGGGTTGACCGGCGGCATTCTCCAGATGCTCAACCACGGTCTCTCGACCGGGGCGCTGTTCCTCCTCGTCGGGATCGTCTACGAGCAGCGCCACACCAGGGATCTCTCCGAGTTCGGAGGGTTGGTCCGCGTGATGCCCTGGTTTGCGGTCGTCTTCATGATCATGACCCTGTCGTCGATCGGGATGCCGCTCATCCCGGGGAATGGCTTCACGGGGGAATGGACGATCCTCGTCGGGACGTTCCTGCTGCCGTCGAAGGTCTGGGCGGTTCTCGGAGCGACGGGACTCGTCCTCGGAGCGACGTACATGCTCTGGCTCTACCAGCGGACGATGTTCGGTCCCCTGGACCGGGAGGAGAACAGGGGGCTGAAGGACCTCGGCCGCCGCGAGTGGGCTTACCTCCTCCCGCTCGTCGTGCTCGCGTTCTGGATCGGCCTCCGCCCGGCGCCGATCTTCGAGGTCCTCGACGAGCCCGTCCGCCGCATCGTCGCCCAGGTCGAGAAGTCCTACGAGTTCCCGAAGACCCCGGGCGTCGCCGCCCGCGCGTCGCGATGATGGAACGGATCCGGTCTGCTAGAGTACGCGGCCCTGCGGGGAGATGGTGAACCAGCAGGGCGGTGGCGTCGGAGGAGGTCGTGCGCCGTCGCCGCTCCGCTTCGTCGGGATCGGATTCGAGATACTCGGGCCCTTGCTCGTCGGCGTGTTCGGCGGCCGATGGCTCGACGGGCGTTTGGGAACCCAGCCGTGGCTGCTGCTGGTCGGCGCGGTCCTCGGCGCGGTGACGGGCATGCTGAATTTCTACCGGCGAGTGGTCGCGTGACGGGACGTGCGGCGATGCGCGGCGCGGTCGGCGTCGCGCTGGCTGCCCTCGCGGGCGGCGTGGCGCTGCTCCCCTGGGCGCTCCGTGCCGCCGACGCAGCCCGCCTGGCGGCGGGCGCCGGTTTCGCGTCGGTCGCGATCCCGACGGTCGCGGGCGCCGCCCTCCTCGCGCGGACCCACGGCCGGGCGGGGCACGGGTTCCTCGTCGCGCTGGGCGTCGCGATGGCCGCGCGCCTGGCCCTCGCGGCGGGGACCCTGATCGCGACCGGGATCCGGCTCGGCTCCGACGCGATGGGTCCGGCGGCGCTGGGGATCGCCGCGGGGTTCGTCCCAGCGATCGCCTACGAGGTGGCTTGGTTCGCTCGCGCGCGCAGCGAGGCCCCGGCCGCGGGGACGCGCGCGTGAGCGCGGCGGAGACCCACCAGGCGGCGGCGCCGGGCGCGGCGGAGGCCGCGTTCGATCCCGGCCAGCACATCATGCATCACATCCTCGATGCCCACGAGATCGAGGTCCCCTTCACGTCGATCGAGATCCCCCTCCCGCGGCTGCACATCGGCCGTGTCGATGTCTCCATCACGCGGAACGTCGTGATGATGTGGATCGCCGGCGCCCTGCTGCTCGCCCTGTTCCTTCCGGCGGCGCGCCGGGCCGGGCGCGGCGTGCCGAAGGGGCTCGCGTGCGCGCTCGAGGCGATGGTCGTGTTCGTACGGGACGACATCGCGCGCAAGACGATCGATCTCAAGTACGCCGACCGATACGTCGGCTATCTGACCACCGCGTTCTTCTTCATCCTGGCCTGCAACCTGCTCGGGATGATCCCCGGGCTCTCCACGCCGACCAGCAGCATCAGCGTCACCGCGACGCTCGCCGCGCTCACGTTCGTGATCAGCCAGCTCGGCGGGATCCGCAACTACGGGGTGATCGGGCACTACCGGAACCTCGTGCCGCACGGACTGCCCGTCCTGATCCTCCCCGTGATCGTCGTCGTCGAGATCATGAGCATGCTCTCGCGCCCCTTCGCGCTCGCGATCCGGCTCTTCGCGAACATGACGGCGGGCCACGTCGTCATCCTGAGCCTCATCTCCCTGATCTTCGTGCTCAAGACCGCCTGGGCCGCGGGCATGTCCGTTCCGTTCGCGCTGTTCGTGTACTGCTTGGAGATCCTCGTGGCGTTCCTCCAGGCGTTCATCTTCACGATGCTCTCGTCGCTGTTCATCGGCTTGGCCGTGCACCCGTCCCACTAGAGGCGGGCGGGGCTCGCGAAAAAGGAGAATCGAGATCATGCAAGGAATTTCGGGAAACCTGGCGTACTTGGGTGCGGGTCTGGGCGCGGGCCTCGCGCTGATCGGTGTCGGACTGGGAATCGGCCGGCTGGCCGCGAGCGCGCTCGACGGCATGGCGCGCCAGCCCGCCGCGGCGGGGACGATCCAGACGGCGATGCTGATCGCGGCGGGCTTCATCGAAGGGGCCGGCCTCTTCGCGCTCGTCATCTGCATCATCATGGCCTTCAAGTAGCGGGGGGACGATGCGCCGCCCGGCTCCTTTGCTCGCGATCCTCATGCTGCTCGGGGCGCCGCTCCACGCCGCCGAGGAGGGCGCGAGCAGCAGCCTTCTCATCCAGCCCCAGTTCGGCACGATGTTCTGGACGCTGGTCATATTCCTGATCCTGGCCTTCCTGCTCGGCCGGTTCGCCTGGAAGCCTCTCCTCGGCGCCGTCGACGCCCGCGAGAAGGGGATCCGCGACGCGATCGACGAGAGCCGGCGCCAGCGGGAGGAGGCGCACAAGACGCTCGAGGAGCACCGCGCCCTGGTGACGCTCGCGCGGAAGGAGCGCGCCGAAGCGGTCGAAGCCGGCCGTCAGGACGCGCTGCGGCTGAAGGCCGACATCCTCGACGAGGCCCGCAAGCAGCGCGAGCAGCTGATGGCCCAAGCGGAGACGCAGATCGCCGCGGGCCTGCGCCAGGCGCGCGCGGAGCTGCGGGGCGAAGCCGCCGACCTCGCGATCCAAGCGGCGAGCCGGCTAATGGGGAAGAACCTCGACGATGCCACCCAGCGGCGCCTCGTCGAGGACTACCTCGCCGAGCTCGAGCGCCTGGGCGCCTCAGCGCCGCCCCACTGAGCACGGCGCGCTTCCGCGTCCGCATCGCGCCGCCCCGCGGCGGCGTCGTGCACACGCGCGTCGTCGTGGGTCCCGGGGTCCTCGCCCGCGCCGAGGCCGCGCTGGCGCGCGAGCTGGGGACGACCCGCCGCTGCATCGTCATCTCCGACAACCGCGTCGCGCGTCTCCACGCCCAGGCCTTCGTCGCCGCGCTCGCCGCTCGCGGGGCTCGCGCATCCCTCCTGACGTTCCCGGCGGGGGAGCGCTCGAAGACGCGCGAGACCAAGGCCCGCCTCGAGGACGGGATGCTGCGTCTTGGGGCGGATCGTGAGAGCGTGGTGGTCGCGCTCGGCGGCGGAGTCACCGGCGATCTCGCGGGGTTCGTCGCCTCGACCTGGCACCGCGGCATCCCCGTCGTCCAGATTCCGACGTCGCTGCTCGCGATGCTCGATGCGGCGATCGGCGGGAAGACGGCGGTCGATCTCCCCGGAGGGAAGAACGCGATCGGAACGATCCATCAGCCCGTCGCGCTCTGGGCCGACGTACGTCTGCTCGAAACCCTCCCGGACCGGGCGTTCCGCGCCGGTCTCGCCGAGGCGGTGAAGCTCGGCGCGGCGTGCGACGCGGCGCTGTTCCGGAGCCTCGAGCGCGACGCGCCCCGACTGGCCCGACGCGAGGAGCGCGCCGTCGCCTCGCTCGTCGCGCGGTGCCTCGCCGCCAAGGGCCGGATCGTCAGCGCGGACCCGCACGACGCGGGGGCGCGGCGCGCGCTCAACTTCGGGCACACCGTCGCGCACGCGCTCGAGACGGCGTGCGATTTCGCCATCCCGCACGGAGAGGCCGTCGCCGTCGGGCTCGTCGCCGAGGCCGCCGCCGCGCGACGCCGCACGGGACTTTCGCGCGCGGACGCGGAGCGGATCACGGCCTTGCTTTCGATCCTGGGCCTCCCTGTCCGCGCACCGCGCGGGCTCGACCGGAAACGGCTCCTGGACGCGATGGATCGCGACAAGAAGCGCCGCGGGGGAGCGGTGCGTTGCGCGCTTCCCCGGCGCATCGGGTCGATGCCCCGCAAGGGGGACCCGACCGTCCCGCTCGACGCGGCGCGGGATTTGTTACCCTTCCTCGTGCGGAATTGACTTCCGCCGCGCCCCGGACCTAACGTAATCCCGACTCCGGAAACGAACATTTCAAGGTGCCCCCCGCCGATGCAGGTCGAAAGCCTCGGACGCTACCGCATCGACAAGGAGCTCGGACGCGGGGCGATGGGGCGGGTCTTCCTCGCCTACGACCCCGACATCGACCGCCGGATCGCGATCAAGACGATCCAGATCTTCGCGAGCCTGCCGCCCGGCGAGCGCACCCTCGCGCGCGAGCGCTTCCTCCGCGAGGCGCGCTCGGCGGGGAAGCTCCTCCATCCGGGGATCGTGACGATCTTCGACGTCGGGGAGGCCGACGGCGTCCCCTACCTCGCGATGGAGTTCGTCGAGGGGGCGACGCTCGACGCCTTCTGCCGGGAGGACACGCTGCTCCCCGTCCCCACGGTCGTCGGACTCGTCGCCGCGGCGGCCGATGCGCTGGGGTTCGCCCACCGGCAGGGGATCGTGCACCGCGACATCAAGCCCGCGAACCTCATGCGAGTCGGGGAGACCTCGGTCAAGATCATGGACTTCGGGCTCGCGAAGAACCCGACGACGTCGATGACGCACGACGGCGCGCTGCTGGGCACGCCGAACTACATGGCCCCGGAGCAGGTGCGTGGCGAGGCGCTCGACGGCCGTGCGGACCTGTTCTCCCTCGCGGTCGTCCTCTACGAGATGCTCACGGGGGAGAAGCCGTTCGGGGGGGACTCGATCTCGTCGGTCCTCTACCGGATCGTCAACGAGCCGCCCAAGGAGGCGACGCTCCGGCTGGATCGCGTGCCCGCGCCGCTCGCGGCGTTTCTGACACGGGCGCTCGCGAAGGCCCCCGCCGATCGCTTCCCCGACGCCGCCGCCTTCGCGGCGGCGCTGCGGCGCGCCGGTCAGGGAGTCGGCGCGGCGGCCGCAGCCGCCCGGCCCGCCCCCGTGTCTCGGCGGGGGACCCCGCCGTCCCGATCCTCACCCGCCGTCGCGCGCCGATCGATCGTTCCCTGGATCGCCGCGGCGACCGCGGTCGCGCTGCTCCTCGCCGGCGCGGCCTACCGGATGCGGGACCGGTGGATGCCGCCCGCCGTCCCGATGCTCGAAGCGCGGGTCCGGACCGAGCCGCCGGGCCTCCCCATCCGGCTCGACGG
This sequence comes from Candidatus Polarisedimenticolaceae bacterium, assembly GCA_035649595.1. Classification (GTDB taxonomy): domain Bacteria; phylum Acidobacteriota; class Polarisedimenticolia; order Polarisedimenticolales; family DASRJG01; genus DASRJG01. Next base: position 20,986 of record DASRJG010000052.1, on the reverse strand, counting down.
CGCCCCCCTCGCGTCGGGGGGCGTGCGGTTCGCCGCGGCGGGGCCGTACGGCCGCCTGACCGCCTCGCAAGGATGCAGGGAAGCGTCGCATCGCATCGACCCCGGCGACGCCGGCGGCGAGATCGTCCTGGTGCTCGACCCGCTCCGCGCGGAGGTCGGCGTCGATCCCGGCGCGGCCGCGGCGCACGTGCTCGTCAACGGCGAGGCGACCTCGAGTCCGTCGTCGGTCGAGCTCGACCTGTGCCGGGAGAACACGATCGAAGCGCGCGCGGAGGGGTTCAAGCCCGCGTCGGTGACGATCCCCGCGGGAGCCACGCCGCTCGACGCGAGGACGCTCGCCGGGGGGATCAAGCTCGAGCCGCTCCCGCTCGGCCGGCTGATGCTCCCTCCGACGCGCGGGGGCGTCGCCTACTTCGTCGACGGCAAGCCGGTCTCCCGCGCCGGTGGGACGGTCACGCTGACCGCCGGCACGCACGAGGTCCGCGCCGTCGACGAGAGCCGGTTCATCGACATCGTCTCTCGAGTGGACGTGCCCGCGGAGGGGAGCGCCTCCCCGAGCTTCGAGATCCCCCGGATGGCGCGGCTGGTGGTCCAGACCTTTCCGCCGGACTGCACGGTCGCCCTGCGGCGTGGAGCCGGCCCGTGGCGAGCGATCGGCGAGACGCCGCTCCGCCACGAGCTCGCCGCAGGCGGCTACGCGATGCGGATCGAGGCGCCTTCGGGGGAGACGCGGGAGGCGTCGGTCGAGCTGCGTCCCGGCCTCAATCCGCCCGTGAGGGTGTCGTTCGGGCGGTCGCAACGGTGAGACGCTCCGCGGTCGTCGGACCGATCGTGCTCGCCCTCCTCGCACCGGCCGCGCGTGCGGACGATACGGCGGCGGAGCGGCAGCTGCGAATCGCGCAGCGCTTGGCGGCGGATCGGTCGCCGGACGCGGCCGCCGCGTTCCAGCAGGTCGTGACGCTGGCGCCGCGCGGACGGCTCGCCGACGACGCCCTCGCCGGGCTCGCCCGCTTCAACGGGGCGCCGGACTGGCCGGAGGAGCTGGGGCGGCTCGATCCGCGCACGGCCGCCGCGGCGACCACGCCGCTGGAGCGAATCCTCGCGGAGTATCCCGGGGGGGACCACGCCGCCGAAGCGCGGTACCGTCTCGCCCTGATCCGGTCGGCGCCGCTCCCCGGCCGCGATGCGGCCCGGGCGCGCAAGGAGCTGATCGACGCGGCCAACGGCCCGCGCGACACCTGGACGGCGCGGGCGCGGTACGCGCTCGGCGTTCTCGATGAGCGGACGGGGGAGAGCGAGCGTGCGGCCGGGGAGTACGCGCGCGTTCTCGTGGACCAGCCGGAGAGCGACGCGGCGGCCCGAGCCCGTGCGGGATTCGGACGCACGCGCCTGGCGAAGGGACGGTTCGGGGAGGCGGCGGCGTGGTTTCAGGCCGCCGTCGAGGCCGGCGTCCCGGGCGAGGTCCGGGCCGAGGCCTCCCGGGAGCTCGCGCTCGCGGCGCTGGTGCGCGAGCGCGCCCCGGCGCTGAAGTGGAGCGCGCTCACCACGATTCCGGCGTCCGCAACCGCCCGCGGCGCGGCCCTGATTGCCGCGTCCCCCGACGGCGCGATGGCGACCTACGATCGGAAGACGGGGACGATCCAGATCACCGACGCCTCCGGCGCCTCGCTCCCCGCGCGCCCGGTCGAGGACGTCAGCGCGATCGCCTTCGACCCCTACGGCCGGCTCTTCGTCGCCACGAAGGACAAGCTGCTGCGCGCCGACGGCCCGAATCCGGCTCCGGTCGGGACCCTGGGGGCCTTCGCCGCCCCGACCGGGATGGCGGTCGATGCCTCGGGAGGCGTGTGGCTGATCGACCGCAGGGGAGATCGCGTCGGACGATGGATGCCCGGCGCGACGGAGCCCTCGGTCGTGCGCGAGGAGAAGGGCTCCGGCGCGACCGCGCTCGTCGCCGCGGGCGGCGGCGTCGTCGTCGCGGAGGGGAAGAGCGGCCGTCTCGTCGCGATCGGCGGCTCGGGATCGGTGGTCCCGCTGGGCAGCGCCGTCTTCCGCCGCCCGGCCGCGCTGTCGGTGGACGCCGCCGGGCGGATCGCGGTGCTCGACGAGAAGGAAGAGACGTTGACGCGGCTCTCCGCGTCGGGCGAGGTCCTCGAAGTGCTGGCGCTTCCCGCCGTGGGCGTTTCTCATCCGGTCGCGTTGGCCGCGGCCCCGGACGGGGGCGTGAGGATCCTCGACGGCTCGTCCGGATCGATCGCGGTGGCGCCGTGAGGGGGGCGCGCGTGCTCGTCGCCGCGGCGTGGATCGCCATCGCGCTCGCCTCGAAGATTGCCGCGGCGGACGTGGACGCCCAGATCGCCGCGATCCGCGAGCAGCTCACGCGGCTCGAGATCGAGCGCGCGCTCGCGGGGGTGGATGCGCTGCTCGCCCGCCCGGACCTTCCGGAGGCGTCGCGTGTAGTCGCGCTCGATCTGCGGGCGCAGGCTCACGTGGCGAGCGACGACCTCAACGCGGCGGTCGCGGACTACCGGGCGATCCTCGAGCTCAAGGCCGACTACGCTCCGAGCCGGGAGCTGACGTCGAAGCGGGCGATGGACCGCTTCGCGAAGCTGCGGGCGGCCACGGTCGGCACCGTGCGCCTCGATCTGGATCCGCGCGACGCGGCGCTCACGCTGGACGGCCGGCCCCTCGCCGCGCGCGCCGACGGATCGTTCGACGCGCTGGCCGGAGAGCGGCGCCTCCGCGCGACGCGAGCCGGCTACGATCCCGCCGAGGTCGCCGTCCGGACGGTCGCGGGGCAGGAGACGCTCCTCAAGCTGAGCCTCGTCCCCAACGCGCGAGGCCTGATCGTCCGCACGGATGTCGAGGGCGTGGCCGTCGCGCTCGACGGAGCCGCGGCGGGACTCACCGCGAAGCCGGCAGGCGCGTCGTCCGACGCGCCCGCGGTGCTGCTGCTCGACGCGGTCCCGATGGGAGAGCATCAGATCCGTCTCTCCAAGTCCTGCTACGCCGACGAGACGCTCCAACAGATGGTGAGCGTCGATCTCGCCGATCGATCACCGCTCTCCCTCGCGGCCGTGTCGCTGCGGCCGGCGCGGAGCCGCGTCGTCGCAATCGGCGCCTCCTACGTCGGCGAGCTGCGCATCGACGGCGAGCGCGCGGGGCAGGTTCCGCTCGAGTCCTTCTCCATGTGTCCGGGCACCCGGCGCGTCGAGGTCGTCTCGTCGGGGCGCGTCGTCTGGGCGGGGGACGTGGTGGGGGAGGACGCCGAGACCACGCTCGACCTGGCGCCGCGGCCGAACGTCGCCCTCGTCGGCACCGCCTGGCCCGCGGGCTGGAGCGCCGCCGCCTCGACCTGGAGCGCGCGCACCGGTGTCGCGCTCCCGCAGGGAGCCGATCTCGGCCGGTCCGAGGGGTGGCGCGCGGTCGCGCTTCCCCCCGCGACGGACCTGGCGGTGGCCGTGCTGCCGGGCGGCGGACCCGGCGGCGCCGAGCGTGTGGTCGTGTTCTCTCCGCTCCTCGGCCGCGCGGAGGACGCGCCGCGCGCGCCCGCGCCGGGACCGCCCGCGTGGCGGCGGGGCTCGATCGGCGTCACGCTCGCCGATCGTGGCGCGACGTCGGTCATCGTCGCCGAGGTCGCGCCCGGTGGCCCCGCGGCGGCGGCCGGCCTCCTGCCGGGGGATCGCGTCACGACCATGGCGGGCAAGGCGGTGACGCGGGCCGCGGCCGCGCGCGCCCTGATCGAGGCGGCCGTGCGCGGGGAAACGGTGTCGCTCGAGATCGCGACCCCTTCGGGTGAGTCGCGCCGCGTGTCCTGCACGGCTCTCAGCGAGCCGCGCCGGGACGGATCGTCCGCCGTCGCGACGGGGAGCCCGGCGATGGTCGCCGCTTGGGCCTCGGCGCAGGCTGCCGCCGGCGGGCCGGACGCGGCGCCCGCCCTCGGCGTGCTGGCGAGCCTCCTCGAGAGCGAGAGCCGCTCGGCGACGGCGCTCGACGCGTGGAGGAAGGCGCGCGCGGTCGGCGAAGGGGCGCTCGCGGCGCGCGCGGCCTACGCGCTCGGCGCCGCGGCGCAGGGAGAGGGGAACGCGAAGCTCGCGGGGTCGCTGTTCGAGAGCGCGCGGTCGGAGGCGGAGTCCGCCAAGGACGACGCGCTCGCCTTCGCGGCGCGCGACCGTTTGGCGGATCTCGGGGTCGGGGCCCGCTGAAGCCTACTGCTCGCTCACCTGCGGATTGCTCGCGAGCGCGACGTACCGAAGGGCCTGATTCGTCTGTCCGATCCGGCTCCCCGTTCGCGCCTCCGAGGCCGCGATCTGGTCCAGGACGTAATCCAGATCCGAGGCGCGGGCGCCGTTGACCGTCCGCTCGAACTTCGCGAGCTCCGCGCGAAGCTCGTCGCGCGTCAAGCCGCGCTCCTGCGATCCCGCCGTCGATGCCGGCGGTTCCGCGCGCCGGGCCTCGAGGGCGGCCCAGCGCCGGTCCACCTCGCGCCGGACGAGCGCTTCCATCTCGGCCGGCGTCGGCCCCGCGGCCGCGGCGGTCGTCGGAGGCGCCGCGGAGACCGCTCGCCGCGCCCAACCGTATCCCGCGCCGGCACCCGCGCCCGCCAGCAGGACGGCGCCGAGGATCGAGGCGGCGAGAAGCGCGGGTCGGAGTCGCGCGGGCTCGCGGAGGACGACGACCTTGGGAGTCTCCGGCACCGGGGGCTCGTGCTCCCCCAGCATCGACCGGATCCCGCGGAACGCGTCCAGGGTCGCGCGGCAGTCCGCGCAGCCGGCAAGGTGGCGCGTCAGCTCCGCGTCGTCGGCCGCGTCGATCTCCCCATAGATCCGTCCGATGATCCTGTCGTTCCAGATGTCGCAGCGCATGACCGGCTCCTACTGGATGCCGAGGCCCGTCAACGACGTTCGCATCGTGTCGAGGGCCGCGTACATCCGCGATTTCACCGTGCTCTCGGGGATGCCGAGCACATCGGCGATCTCCCGGAACTTGAGACCTTCGTACTCCTTCAGCAACAGGACCTCCCGCTGATCGTGCGGAAGGCGGGAGAGCGCCCGGTGCACCGCGTCGCGCCTCTCCGCCCGCTCGTACGATGCGGCGGGGTTCGTGTCGACGGTGTCGGGGGCGGCGCGCTCCCGCGGCGCCGCGTCGTCGGCGGGAGACGGCGCGACCATGAGATGGCTCCAGCGCTTCTTCCGGCGCGCCTGATCGCGGCAGAGGTTCAGAGCGATCTGGTACATCCAGGTCGAGAATCGCGCGCCGTCGCGGAAGGCATCCGACTTGTGCAGCACCCTGAGGAACGTCTCCTGGCAGACGTCGCGCGCGTCATCCGGCCGATCGACCATCCTGGAGACGAACCGGAACAGGGGACCTTCCCACCGCGACACCAGAACCCCCAGCGAGTCGTGGTGACCTCCCCGCAGGGAAACCAGGAGCTCCTCATCGGTCGGTGCGGACACGTCGCCTCCGGAAAGCCGTCTAGTGAGACGTCTGGAGCGGCCTTCTGGACCGGGCCGCATGTTACGGCCCCCCGGAAATCCCGGGCGTCGATCGCGTACCGACAATTACATATGTGGTCTACGTCGGATTGATATTCAACAGTCAAAACTTATATTGGTGCAGCGATCGGGCGTCGGGCGTGGGGAGGGCGAAAGGCGTGAATCCGGCGAAGGGCCACACCCCAGGGGTGGAGGACGGGGGAGGCGTCCATGTCCGTCTCGCCCGGCAGGACGAGGAGATCGCCAGCCTCTGCGGCGAGGTGCTCGAGCGCTACGAGGAGGCGACGTTCGTCTACCGGCTCAGCGAGCGGATCGGCTCACTGCTCGGCGAGCGCGCGATCGCCGAGATGGTCGTCCGCGAGGCGGCCGCCGTGCTGGGCGCCCACGCCGCCGAGCTCTGGCTGAAGTCGGGGGCGGATCTCGGCCTCGCGGCATCGCTCGCGGGATGCGGCAAGTCCCCGCCCCGCCGCGCGGTGATCGACACGGTCGCGACCGGACGGACGGGGGTGGAGGAGGACGCCCGGGGCGCGGCGGCTTGGGCCGTGGTCCCGTTGCCGGAGAGCCCGGGGACCCAGCTCGGTGCCCTCGCCCTGCACGGGCGCCCGGAGGGGCGCGGGTACCTCACGGGCGAGATCAAGCTGATGACGGCGATCGCCGCCTTGACCGCCGCCTTCATTCGAAACGAGCGGCTGGTCGAGCAGGCGCGGATCGCCGACGCGCGACGGCGCGAGGACGAGATCGCTCGTCAGGTGCACCGCGGGCTCCTCCCGCGGCACGATCCCCTCTTCGCGGGCCTCGACGTCTCCGGCGGCTTCCGCGCGGCGGACGGCGTCGGCGGGGACTACTACGGCTACGTCGCGATGGCCGACGGCAGCCTCGGCATCGCGATCGCCGACGTCTCCGGGCACGGCGTGGGGGCCGCGCTCTACATGGCCATCGCGAAGGGCGCGCTCGAGTCGGAGGCGCGGGACGTCCTCTCCCCGGGGGACGTGCTCGGGCGGGTCAACGAGGTGCTGGCGTCGGACTTCTCGGCGGCCGACATGTTCGCGAGCTTCGTGTGCGCGCGATTCCTCCCGGACGGGCGGCGGATCGTCTGGTCGAACGCGGGGCACAATCCACCGCTGCTCCTCCGCGCGGACGGGGAGATCGAGTCGCTGCGGCCGTGCGGCCCCGCGCTCGGCATCGTCGCCGGCGCGCGCTTCCGGGACGTGGACCAGCGATTCGGCCCGAACGACGTGCTGGTCCTCTACACCGACGGCGTGGTCGAGACGCGGGACGCCGCCGGGCGGTTCTTCAGCGTCGAGCGGCTCGTCGAGGCCGCGCGGCGCCCCGCCGCGAGCGCCGCCGCGATCCGGCAGAACATCCTCGACGACCTCGCGGCCCACGCGCGGGAGACCCCCGCGCGCGACGACGTCACGCTGGTGGTGGTGCGCGGCGTCGCCATCGACGAGGCGCCGTGAGCGCGCCGAAGCGCATCCTTATCGTGGACGACGACGCCTTCATCCGGAGGCCGCTGGAGTTCATTCTCCGCGAGGAGGGTTATCAGCCGGAGACCGCGTCCGACGTCGAGGCGGCGATGCGCTCCGTCCTCTCCGCGCCCCCCGATCTGATCCTGCTCGACGTCATGATGCCGGGGAAGGACGGCCTGACCTGGTGCCGCGAGCTCAAGGGCGACCCGCGCTTCGCGCGGATCCCGATCGTCCTGCTCTCCGCGCGCGGGCACGACCTCGACCGCGAGCACGGCCTCGCGTCGGGCGCGGCGGCCTTCATGACCAAGCCCTACTCCCCCCACGAGCTCAAGTGCCGCGTGCGCGAGCTCATCGGGCGGGGTTGAGGAGCGGGTCGTGGCGCAGTGGAGCCTGCCGGACCGCACGCTGTTCGCGAAGGTTGTCTACTACGGCCCCGCGCTCGGGGGGAAGACGACGAACCTCAGGATGCTCCACCGGCTGACCGACCCCGACGGCCGGAACAAGCTGGTGTCGCTCGCGACGGCGGACGACCGGACGCTCTTCTTCGATCTCCTTCCCATGGCGCTCGGCAACGTGCTCGGCTACCGGGTCGCGATCAAGCTCTACACCGTTCCGGGGCAGGTGCGCTACGACACGACGCGCCGCGTGGTGCTCGCGGGGGCGGACGCGGTGGTGTTCGTGGCGGACTCCGACCCCGCCCGCGAGCGCGACAACCGCCTCTCCTGGGACGATCTCCGCCGGAACATGCGCGCGAACCGACTGGATCCCGCGGCGGTCCCGGTCGTGATCCAGCTCAACAAGCGAGACCTCCCGAGCGCGACGCGGCGCGAGGAGATGGAGCGGGTGCTCGGCGCTCCTCCGCGCTCGACGGTCGAGGCCGTCGCGTGCGACGGCGCGGGCGTGGTCGCGACGTTCATCGCTGCGTGCCGCGCCATGCTCCAACGCCTCGTGGCCATGGCGGAGCCGGCGACCCGCCGCTCGCTGGACGAGGGGGATCTCGTCGGGCAGATCGACGCGGCGTTCGCCCCGTACCTCGCGCGGGAGGCGTCCGCAGGACCGGATGCGGTTCCGCGCCCGACGACGGCGATCGTCGCGCGCGCGCCCGACCTGCTCGAGAGCGCGGTCGACGCCGGGGCCACCCTCGGAGCGGAGCTCGCGGACGAGCACGCGCGCGCCACCCGCCTGTCGCGCGAGGCGGAGGCGTTCCGGCAGCTCTCCGACTGTTTGCGCGCGACCGGGGCGAGCTTCGACCGGGATGCGGTCGTCGATGCGGCGCTCTCCTCCGCGCTCGCGGTGCTCGGCGCGTCGGGCGCGGCTCTGGTCGAGCGCGACGAGCGCGGCCGGGCCGCGATCGTGCGGTGTCTGGGCGCGCCGCTCGCCCCGCTCGTCGCGCACGAGGTGTCGGCCGCGATGCTCGCGCGGATGCTCTCCCGGACCGGACCCGCGGCCGTCCAGGATCTCCCGACGGAGATCCCGGGCCTCCCGCGCGATCTGCGCGCCTGGCGCGCGCTGGTGACGGTTCCCGTGGAGCCGCGGTCGGGCGCCGCCTTGGTCGCGGCCTTTCCCGCGCCCGACGGGGAGGCGACGGACGACGATCTCCGGTTCGTCGCGACGCTCGCCGGCCACCTCGCGGTCGGCCTCGAGAAGGTCGCGATCTACGAGGAGCTGCGCGCGCATCGGGACCGGTTGGAGGAGACCGTCCGCGAGCGGACGCGCTCTCTCGCGCGTGCGTACGACGAGCTCAAGTCGCTGGACGCCATGAAGGACCGCCTGCTCTGCGGGGTCTCGCACGAGATGCGAACGCCCCTGACCGCGATCGTCGGCGCGGCGACCTTCCTCAAGGACTACGACGGCGACCGTGGGCAGCGCGAGGAGATGGCCGCCGGGATCCTCTTCGCGTCGGCGGCTCTCGACGGGTTGATCGGCGAGCTCCTCCGCGTCGCGCGTCTGGAGGGAGGCACGGATCTCGCGGTGACGGACGCGCCGTGCGCGGAGGTCGTCGCCGAAGCGCTCCGGCTGGCGCGCGCCGAGGAACGGGCGAGCGTGCTGCTCGATCCCGGCGCCGTGTCGATCCGCGGCGATGCGGCGCGGCTCGCCCGGGCGCTCGCGAGCCTTCTCGACAACGCGGTCAAGTTCGGCCCCGTCGACGCCCCCGTGGAGGTGCGGGTCGTCCCGTGCGTCCTCGGAGGCCCCGCCGCCGGCGCGGGCGTCGCGATCGCGGTCCTCGACCGGGGGCCGGGATTGGCGGAGGAGGACCTCGAGCGGGCCTTCGCGCCGTTCGAGCAGGGGGGCGATCCGCTGACGGGGAAGCCCGCCGGGCTCGGGCTCGGACTCTACGAGGCCCGGGCGATCGCCCGCCGCCACGGCGGGACGCTCACCTATCGGCCGCGGCCCGACGGAGGGAGCGAGTTCCGGCTGTCGCTGCCGTCCGCGGACGCGCCGTCCCGGGAGGCGCGCCGTGCGTGAGGCCGCCACGCACGACTGGCCGCTCTCGAGCGACCCCGTGCGCTTCCGGCGGGCGCGGGCACGGCTCATCGCGGTCGCGCACGCGGCGGGGTTCGGGCCGCGCGCGGCGCACGACCTCGCGGTCGCGTTCAGCGAGGCCTGCGCCAACATCCACCACCACGCGTACGAGGGGCGCCGCGACGGTCGCGTGGAGGTTCGGGTGACCGTCGAGGACGACCGGATCGTCGTCCGCCTCGACCACGATGGAAAGCGGTTCGAGCCCGCGCGGTACGCGCCGCCGGACCTCGGTCGGGCGTCGGAGAGCGGCTACGGCCTGTATCTGATCGCACATCTCGTCGACGACGTGTCGTACGAGGACGCGGCCGGGGGAGGCCGCGTCGTGCTCGTCAAGCACCGGCGCGCGGACGCCGGGGGCTGAGGAAAAGGGGTGGACATGTCCCGGATTCGATTCGATCGCTCGGAGGAGCCGCGGGAGGGGACGATCCCCGATCTCGCCGAGCTCTGCCGGATCCACGAGATCGGGCTCGATCTCATCGGACGCAGCCACGACGTGGACGACCTGCTCGACCGCATCCTGGACGAGTACGAGTCGCGGCTGCAGGACCTCCCGTCGGACGCGCTCGACGCCCGCACGGGCCGGGCCGCGCCGGAGAGCATGCGGAAGCTCCGCGCGCTCGTCATGTTCGCGGCCCAGGCGACGGCCCTGAAGGAGAAGGCCGTCGCGGCCGCCGAGCTCAAGCGCCGGGCGGCGATGCTGGAGGAGGGGAACGTCAAGCTGGTCGCGGCTCTCGAGGAGGCCGAGAGGATGCGGGCCCACCTCGACGGCGTGCTCGCCGGGCTCTCCTCGGGGGTCATGATCCTCGATGGGGCGGGATCGCTGGTCAAGGCGAACGCCGCCGCGCGCGCTCTCGCGGGCGCGGGCGACGATACGGCCCTGGCGACGCTCATCGCGCACGGCGTGCCGCGGGACGGGGAGGCCGAGATCGACCTTCCGACCCGGGGAGGCGGACGTCGGACGCTCCTGGTCGCGCGGCGGGCGATGAGCGGCCCGCGCGCGAGCGAGGTCGTGATGGTCACGGACGTGACCCAGCGGAACCGCGCGGTCGAGGAGCGCGTCCGCCTCGAGAAGCTCGCCGAGGTCCTCAAGACGCTCTCCGTGCTCAGCCACAAGATCAACAACCCCCTGACCGCGCTCCTCGGAAGGGCGCAGATCCTGCAGGCGCATCGCTCGAGCGACCCGGCGGTGGCGAAGGCGGCGGCCGTCATCGAGGAGGCGTCGCAGCGGATCGCCGAGCTGATCCGCGAGCTGGCGAGGGTCGTGCGGGAAGGGCGTCACGACGCGCTCGACGATCTGCTCGACATGCTCCCGCCGGGGACCGCCGGAGACGAACGGTGATGAAGGTCCATGCGACTCGGGAAGGTCCGGCGCTGAGGATCGCGCTGCGCGGCTGCGGCGCGATCGACAGCGTGAACGCGTCGGCCGTGAAGGCGGAGTCGCTTCGTCTCATCGGGGAGGCGACGGACGTGATCGTGGATCTCTCCGGCGTGGAGTTCATCGACTCCGCGGGCGTCGGCGTGCTGGTCGGGCTCTTCAAGAGCCTCCGCATGCGCGGCGGGCGCGCGCGCTTCTGCGGGCTGACCCCGGGGGTGCGCGCGGTGATCGAGATCATCCGCCTCGACCGCATCTTCGAGATCGACGACGACGCCGCCTCGGCCGCGTCCGCCTAGGGGCGGGCCGGCGCCGCCCGCCGCTGCATGAGGAATGCGGCGATGAACGCGGCGATGAGCGCGAGGCTCACCGACGCGCCGGGAGGAACGGCCGCCTTCGCGGGACCGAAGGCCAGCCGCGGCGCGGCCGAAAGCAGGAGCCAGTTGATCCACGCGTGGAGCGCCGCCGCGAACCACAGGTTGTCGGTCAGGAAGACGATCATCCCGAAGAGCGTTCCGAGCGCGAGCGCGAAGACGAGCTGCCGCGCCGCCTGCTCGGTCCCCGCGGCGAACGCGAAGTGCTCCATCCCGAACAGCGCCGAGCTGAGCGCGAGCGCCGTCCACCGCCTCGCCGCGAGCGCACGCACGCCGAGCCGCGGCGCGAGGCGCAGGATCTCCCCGAGCAGCAGGCCGCGGTAGTAGACCTCCTCGGCGAGCGCGAGCAGCGCCTGGCCGCCGAGGACGACCGCAAGCGGTCCTCGCGCGGCCGGGGGGAGGAGCGCGGGGCCCGAGCCTGCCGCGAGCGCGAGGGAGGCGAGCAGGGCCCCCGCGAGAGCGATCGCCGCCGCGGCGGCGCCGAGGCCCGTGAGGCACTTGGTCCCGGAGATCCGCGCGCGCACCCACGCCCACGCCGGCCGGGAGAAGCGCGATCCGACGGCGACGATGACGAGCAAGCCGACGCCGCACAGCGCCCGAAACCACGCGTCGGCGGCGTCGTCGCCGAGCTCGGGGGGCGCCAGGAGCACGAAGACGGGCTGGTAGAAGCTGGACGAGAACCACTTCTCGAGGAGGAGCAGCAGCAGGAGCGGCGTCAAGCTGCCGAGACGGATGCCGGGGCCCGGGGCGGCGCCGATCTGGCGCTCCCGGAGGGCGACGAGGAACAGGAACAGCACGCACGCGAAGAGGAGGCTCCCGACGGCCGGCGCGAGGAAGGGGGAGGTCGGCGTGAGGTCGTGGAACTGGCGCAGGAGCCCCGCCGTGAACAACCCCATGACGATGAGCAGCCACGCGAGCCAGCGTGGGATCCTCAACGACGCGGCTCCCGGCGCTCGACGAGGACGACGATCCTTCGGGCGTCCGCCCAACCGCGCGCCATCCGCGGTGTATTGAACGCGAACCCCGCCCGGCCGCGGCGATCGACGAGGACGACCCCGCCGTGCCCGTCCAGCCTCGCGAGCTCGGCGATCGCGAGGCGCCCCGCGGCCGACGGCGCTCGCGCCCCCGCGAGGGCGTCCACCGACGTCTTCGCCAGCACCGCCCGCAGGATCGCCTCCCCCCATCCCGTGCACGACGCGGCGCCGCGCCGGTCGTCCGCGTACGTCCCCGCGCCGACGATCGGGCTGTCGCCCACGCGCCCGGGCGCCTTGTCCTGCGTTCCGCCGGTCGATGTCGCCGCGGCACAGCGCCCCTTGCGGTCCACCGCGACCGCGCCGACGGTTCCGTGCGGCCGCGCCCCGGGGGAGAACTCGGTGGCGACGAGGGCGCGCTCGCCGGCGCGGATCCGCTCCCATCGCGCGAGCTCCCGCCCCACGAGCAGCGATCGCGTCGTGCACATCTCCGCCCCCTCGCGCCGGGCGAACCGCCGCGCGCCGTCACCGACCAGGAGCACGTGGGGGGAAGCCTCCATGACGCGACGCGCAACGGAGACCGGATGCCGCACTCCCGCGATCGCGGCGACGGCCCCCGCCCGCCGCCGCGTCCCCTCCATGATCGACGCGTCCATCTCGAGGCGTCCGGCGCTGTTGAGGTGCGACCCGCGCCCGGCGTTGAACGCGGGGTCGTCCTCGAGCATCCGCACGACGAGCTCGACCACGTCGAGCGCCGAAGCGCCGCGGCGCAGGGCGTCGCGCCCGCACGCGAGCGGGGCGCGGAGCCCCGCGCGATGAGCGTCCACCTGTTCGTCGGGGATGTTCCACGCGCCGCCGTGGATCGCAAGGGCGAAGGACACGCATCCGCCTACGTTGGCGGAAGCGCGTGGGAGTCGAACCCACCCCGGACGGCACGCCGCCCGACACGCGGTTTTGAAGACCGGGAGGGCCACCGGGCCCCATGAGCTTCCGTCGGGGCCGCGTAGACTATCGGCCCGTCGCGAAGCGCGTCAAGTCGTGTCAGAATGCGCGGGTTTCCCCGGGGCTGTAGCTCAGCTGGGAGAGCGCATGACTGGCAGTCATGAGGTCAGGGGTTCGATCCCCCTCAGCTCCACCATCCGAGGGCTCGCATGAACAAGCAGTTGATCGGGTTCCTCGCGATCCTCGCCGCCCTCGCGGTCCTCGCGCTGTGCGCCGTCTTCGTCTTCTCGCTCTTCGGCACCTACGGCAAGGGCCAGCTTCCGTCCCGCGTCCTCCTCGAGGCCGATTTCGAGCAGCCGATCGAAGAGTACATGCCCGAGCAGCCGGTCACGAAGGTGTTCGGCGGCGAGGCGCCGACGACGCGCGACATCGTCGACGCGCTCGACCGCGCGGCCAAGGACGATCGCGTGACGGGCCTGGTCGCGCGGCTCGGCGCGGTGCCCATGGGGCTCGCGCAGATCCAGGAGATCCGCGACGCGGTCGGGCGCTTCCGCGCCGCGGGGAAGCCCACCGTCGCCTGGGCGGAGACCTTCGGGGAGTTCGGGCCGGGGAACGGCTCGTACTACCTGGCGACCGCTTTCGAGACCGTGTACCTCCAGCCGTCCGGAGACGTCGGGCTCACCGGGCTGATGTACGAGTCCCCGTTCGTGCGCGGAATGTTCGACAAGCTCGACGTCGTCCCGCGCATGGATCACCGGTACGAGTACAAGAACGCGATGAACTTCTACACCGAGAAGAAGTTCAACGAGCCCCACCGCGAGGCCATGAAGGCGTTGATGGACTCGCAGTTCTCGCAGATGGTCGCCGGCGTGGCGAAGGGGCGCGGGCTGTCGGACGAGCAAGTGCGCAAGGTGTTCGACGACGGGCCGTACCTCGGCCGGCAGGCCGTGGACGCCAAGCTGGTCGACGGTTTGCTCTACCGCGACGAGGTGTACGGCCGCGCGCGCGAGAAGATGGGCAAGGAAGCGAAGCTCCTCTACCTGGAGAAGTACCTCGAGCGCGCCGGGCGTCCGCACGACAGCGGCCCCAAGATCGCGCTGATCTACGGCGTGGGCGCGGTCCAGAGGGGGGCGGGGGGGTTCAGCCCGCTCTCGGGCGTCGCGATGGGGTCCGACACCGTCGCGGCCGCCTTCCGCAAGGCCCGGAACGACGACGACGTCCGCGCGATCGTCTTCCGCGTGGACAGCCCCGGGGGATCGTACGTCGCCTCCGACACGATCTGGCGCGAGACGCAGCTCACACGCAAGGCCGGAAAGCCGGTCGTCGTGACGATGGGGAACCTCGCCGGCTCCGGGGGCTACTTCGTCGCGATGGGCGCGGACAAGATCGTCGCCCAGCCGGGGACGATCACGGCGTCGATCGGCGTCGTCGGCGGCAAGCTCCTGACCAGCGGCTTCTGGGAGAAGCTCGGGATCACCTACGACGAGGTCCACACGAGCGAGAACAGCACGATGTTCACCGGCTCCCAGGACTACACGCCGAAGGAGTGGGACAAGTTCCAGCAGTGGCTCGATCGCGTGTACGCGGACTTCACGAGCAAGGTCGCCGACGGGCGCAAGCTCCCGAAGGAGAAGGTCCTCCAGGTCGCGAAGGGGCGCATCTGGACCGGCGAGGACGCGCTTCACCTGGGACTGGTCGACGCCCTCGGGGGATTCGACGTCGCGCTGAAGCTCGCGAAGGAGGCCGCGAAGATCCCCGCGAGCGACGACGTCACCATCGTCGTCTATCCGCGCAAGAAGAGCTTCTTCGAGGCGCTCACCCAGCAGGCGCCGGAGAACAGCGAGGGGGAGGCCTGGTCCGAGGCCGGCGCCGCGCTTCGCGAGGACCTGCGCCCCGCGCTCGGCCTGATCCGCGAGCTGGGGCTCGCGGCGAACCCCCCGGGCGTCCTGACGATGCCCCTGATGAGCCCGCCGCGACGATGACCGGCGCGAGCCCGCCGCTTTCGGTGGCGGTCATCGCGTTCAACGAGGAGCGCAACCTGGCGAGATGCCTCGCCAGCGTCCGTTTCGCGGACGACGTCGTCGTGGTCGACTCCGGATCGACCGATCGCACCCGCGAGATCGCCCGTCGCGAGGGGGCGCGCGTCGTGCCGGCTCCCTGGGCGGGCTACGTGGCGCAGAAGAGCCGCGCGGTGGGGGAGGCGCGGCACCTGTGGGTGCTCAGCCTCGACGCCGACGAATGGCTGGAGCCCGGGGCCGGCGACGAGATTCGCTCGATCCTCGCCAACCCTTCGCACGCCGCGTACGCGTTCCGCCGGATCTCCGGCTTCTCCGGAGCGTTCCTCCCACGGACCTGGGGGCCCGATCGCCAGGTCCGGCTCTTCCGCAAGGACGCCGCCCGTTTCGAGGGCGGGGACGTGCACGAGTCGGTCCGCGTCGATCCCCCGCACACGATCGGCGAGATCGGGGCGCCGCTCCTCCACCTGACCCACCGGAGCGTGCACGAGCAGGTGGAGCGGCTCAACCGCTACAGCTCCCTCGCCTCGCGCACCGCCGCCGCGTCCGGCCGGCGCTTCTCGGTCCCGCGGATGCTCGCGGGGCCGCCGGCGGCGTTCGTCAAGATGTATCTGATGAAGGGGGGGATCGCCGAGGGGGTCCGCGGATTCATCGCCGCGGCGAACCACGCCCACTACGTCTTCCTCAAGAGCGCGAAGCTCTGGGACCGGACGCGGCCGCGCGACGCGGCGTTCGACGACCGCGTTCCGGCGACGCCCGAGGACCCCGCGCCCGGCGCGCGCTACGACGGGTAGAGCAGGAACGGCTCCCGGATCTCGAGGAAGCGCGCCAGCCCGTCGGACCAGACGGCCTCCATCTCCGCGAGCGTCGCGCGCGACTCGATCATCGGACGGAGTCCCGGGAGCCCGAGGAGCAGGTCGATCGCCAACCTGTCGTCGACGAACTCGTACCGCTCGCGCCGCCAGTCGAACAGGTCGGGCGCGAGGGCGCGGATCTCCCGGAGGAGGACGAGATAGGTCGCGAACGGCCGCGCGCGATCGCGGTCGGTGACGTGGACCTGGACGCCGCCGCAGGTCCGGCCGGCGTGCTTCTGGAACATCGGGCGAAACGAGGCGGCGCGGAACATCACGCCGTCGAGTCCCTCGGCGTCCCCGGCCTGCGCGAGCATCTCCGCGAGCGTCGCAGCGTCGAGCCACGGCGCCCCCACCAGCTCGAACGGCCGCGTGGTGCCTCGTCCCTCGGAGAGGTTCGTCCCCTCGACGAGGCAGCCCCCCGGGTAGAGCCGCGCCGTGTCGGGCGTCGGCATGTTGGGGGAGGGGAGGACCCAGGGGAGCCCGGTCTCCTCGAAGTGCTGCGCCCGCGTCCAGCCGGTCATCGGGACGACCCGGACGTCCCCCCCGATCCCGAAGTGGTCGCGGAAGAGATGCGCGAGCTCACCGGTCGTCAGCCCGTGGCGGACCGGCACGGGGAAGCGTCCCACGAAGGAGGCCATCTCCGGCTCGAGGACGGGCCCTTCGATCGCGAGCCCGCCGATCGGATTCGGACGATCGAGCACGACGACCGGGATGCGGGCGTCGCGCGCGGCCTCCATCACGAACGAGAGCGTGTAGACGAACGTGTAGTAGCGGGATCCGACGTCCTGGAGGTCGTAGACGATCGCGTCGAGCCCGCGGAGATGCTCGGGCGTCGGGCGAAGAGAGGCCTCGGTGTCGCCGTAGAGGCTGACGACGGGAAGCCCGGTCGCGCGGTCCACCGCCTCGCCCACGCTCTCCATGTCCTGGGCCTCGCCGCGGACCCCGTGCTCCGGCCCGAACAGCCTCACCACGCGGAACCGGCCGTCGCTGATCAGGCGGTCGACCAGGTGCCGCCCCCCCGCGTCGATCGAGGCGGGGTGCGCGACCACCCCGAGCCGCGCGCCCCGCGCGAGCCCCGCCGCCCCCTTGGCGGGGTCGAGGAACGACTCGAGTCCCGTGCGCACGCGGCTCATCGAGGTCTCCGAAGGTGCGTCATCGTATCAGCGGCTCCAGCGTGACGAGCGCGACCTCGGGCGGGACGAGGAACCGGGCCGGAAGGACCGACGTGCCGACGCCGACCGTGACGAAGAGCGGCACGCCGCGCCAGGAGGACAGTCCCGCGGCGAGAGCGCGCGGCAGGCGGGAGGAGGTGTAGAGGGGACCCCAACCCGGGATCCGAACCTGCCCGCCGTGCGTGTGCCCGGCGATGACGAGCGACGGAGGCGGGGCGCCGATGCGGGCCAGGTCGAGGACCACGTCGGGGTGATGCGCGAGCACCACCCGCGGCAGGCCGGAGGGCGCCCGCGCCCACGCCGCGAGCCGCGACGGCTGCGTCCAGTCGCGATCGAAGCGCGCACGGTCGTCGAATCGCTCGGCGAGGAGCA
Source organism: Candidatus Polarisedimenticolaceae bacterium (assembly GCA_035649595.1). Classification (GTDB taxonomy): domain Bacteria; phylum Acidobacteriota; class Polarisedimenticolia; order Polarisedimenticolales; family DASRJG01; genus DASRJG01. The sequence goes on along the minus strand of DASRJG010000052.1, from coordinate 3,430 downwards.
CCTGCCCGTCCCGGGCGACGACGCGAAGGTCGGCGAGGGACTGCGCGCCGAATCGCCCCGCGAACCCGATCGAGCCCGCGCGCCTGCGTTCCGGACCCTCCTCGACGGCATCGACGAGCCAGACCGAGGGCTCCACGCCGCGCTCGGGCCACAGCCTCGCGCGGAGGCGCGTCCTCGTGCCGTCGTCGTCGATGACGATGCGGACGCGATGCCAGATCCCGACCTCCGGCGCGTACCCCGACTCGGTGCGTCCCGCGAGCCGTCGCGACGCCCCCGCGCGCGGCAGGAGCCCGAACGTGGAGCGGTACGCGTCGCGCTCCAGACGCCATCCGTCCCCGCCGAAGTCCGACGCTCCCGGCCGCCAGCCGAAGCGCAGCTCCACGAGCGCGTCGCGGTCGTCGATCAGGAACGCGAGCGTGATCTCCGCCGCCTCCCACGACGTCGCGCCGGGCCCTTCGTACGACGCCCACGACGTCGCGAACCGCCCCCGGCTCGCGAGCACGGGCCGCCCGCCGCGCGTGTCGAGCCCCCACGGGGCGGGGTCGGTCCGGACGTCGGCGACGAACAGGTCCACGCGGCCGCCACGGGTGTCGAGCGGGAACGCCTCGTTCTCGCCGATCGTCACCGCCTCGCCGGGCCACGCGGCGCGAAGCGCGTCCAACCGGGCGGACTCCTCCTCGCCCGGCGCGAGGAACCGCTGACCGCCGTCGAGCCCTCGCAGCCATGCGCCCGCGCGCGCGAGCGTGGGCGGGTCCGACAGCAGCCCCATGCGATCGATGAGGTCCCCGGCGATCAGCACCGCGTCCGGGCGCAGGTCGCGCGCGGCCCGGACCGCGAGGGCGCGTCCCGCCGCGGCTCCGGGGAAATCGACGTCCGCGAGGACCAGGAGCCGCGCGGGCTCGCGCAGCCCGGGGCAGGGGACCGAGACCGACCGGAGCAAGGGGCGGTTGGGCTCGACGAGCGTCGCATAAGAGAGGATGCCGGCGAACACGGCCGCCGCGATCGCCACCCAGGCCCGCACCCGCGCCCGCATGCGCGCAGGTTACCAGCGCAGCGCTGCGCTACCCTGAGTCCATGACCTATTTCTGCGTGGATTGCGAAGCCTCGGGCCCGGTCCCGCCCCTCTACAACCTTCTCTCGATCGGCGTCACGACGGTGTCTCGGCGCGGCGCCCGGCACGCGGTCGGCGCGTCGCTCTACCTCGAGCTCGCGCCGATCTTCCCGGGGTTCGATCCGGGGGCGATGGCGGTGTGCGGCCTCGACGCGGAGCGGCTCCGCCGCGAGGGGCTTGCGCCGCGCGAGGCGATGGTCCGCCTGGCGTCGTTCGTCCGCGAGCACGACGAGGGACCGGAGCGGCCCTGCTTCGTCGGCCACAACGCCGTCTTCGACTGGGCGTACGTGGCGTACTACTACGCGCACTTCGGCATGGAGAACCCGTTCGGCTACAAGGGGCTCGACTCGAAGAGCCTCGCGATGGGGCGTCTCGGGATCTCCTGGCAGGACACGTCGAAGGAGAGCCTCGAGCGCCTCCTGGGCCTTCCGCCGCAGGACGCGGCGCGGATCCACCGCGCGGACTACGACGCCGCGTATCAAGCGCTGATCCTCGCGGCCCTTCTCGACCGGCGCGCGCCTTGACACCTCCCGACCCGAGGCTTAGTCTGGCCGGCCCTTCCGCCGAGAGGAACGTGGCCGACGACGGTGGTTTCGAGGAGTCGCGCATCGACGCGGCGCCGGACGCGTGGGTGGCGCCGAACGCGGTCGTCGCCGGCCGCGTCGCGCTCGGCGCCCGGAGCTCGATCTGGCACGGCTGCGTCGTGCGCGGCGATCTCGCTCCGGTCGTCATCGGCGACGAGACGAACGTCCAGGACCTCACCGTCGTGCACGTGGACCGCGGCTATCCGTCGGTGATCGGTAGGCGGGTCACGATCGGCCACCGCGCGATCGTCCATGGCGCCACGATCGGGGACGAGGCGGTGATCGGCATGGGGGCGATCCTCCTCTCGGGGAGCCGCGTGGGCGCGGGGGCGCTCGTCGCCGCGGGGGCGGTCCTGCGCGAGGGGTTCGAGGTTCCGGAGCGCGCGATCGCGGCGGGGGTGCCCGCGACGCTCCGCGGGGAGGTCCCGCCGGACCTCGCCGAGCGCTTCCGCCGCGGCGTGGACAGCTACCTCGCGCTGGCGGAGCGCCAGAGGAGGGGCGCGTGATCGGCGAGCGCGAGCACCAGGCGTTCGACGCCCTCCTCCGGCGCGCGACCCTGTACGTCCTCGTCACCCACGTCAACCCCGACGGCGACGCGCTCGGCTCCCAGGTCGGGCTCGGGCGGTATCTGCGCGCGCTCGGCCACGAGGTCCGGATCGTCAACAACGACGCGACGCCGCGCGACCTCGCCTTCGTCCAGTTCGACGGTCCCGAGGCGGAGCGCTACGAGGCGGCGACGCACGACGCGCTGCTCGATGCCGCGGATGCGATCGTCCTGCTCGACAACTCCGCCCCCGACCGGTTCGGACGGTTGGAGGCCCCGCTGCGCGCGCGGGCGTCGAAGACCTTCTGCATCGACCACCATCCGACGCGGGAGACGCCCTGGGCGGAGCGGGTCATCGACACCTCCGCGAGCGCCACCGCCGTCGTCGTCTACGAGCTCATCCGCGCGCGGGGCGCGACCCCGGATCGCGCGGCGGCGGACGCTCTGTACGCGGGGCTCGCGACCGACACGGGCTTCTTCCGGTTCAGCTCCACCTCGCCCCGCGCGTTCCGGATCGCCGCCGAGCTGCTCGAGGCCGGCGCCGACCCCACGCTGTGCTTCCGCGAGATGTTCGAGCGCAACTCCCCCGCCTACACGCGGCTCCTCGGGCGGGCCCTGGCGGGACTGACGCTGTCCGCCGACGGCGCGGTGGCGAGCGTCGGCATCACGCTCGAGATGATCGCCGCGGCCGGGGCCGAAGGCGTGGACACCTCGGAGGTGACCACGCCGCTCCTCGCGGTGGACGGCGTGCGGATCGCGGTCCTCTTCCGCGAGCTCCCCGAGGGGAAGGTGAAGGTGTCGCTCCGGTCGAAGGGGGACCTCGACGTGCAGCGCCTCGCTTCCGAGTTCGGCGGCGGCGGCCACCGCAACGCCTCGGGGATCGTGCTGCCGGGGCGCTTCGCCGACGTCGTCGCCAGGATCACCGCCCGGGCGAACGCGCTCGCCGCCGGCGTGCGATGACGCTGAAGGTCCTGTACTTCGCCTCGCTCCGGGACCGCACCGGCACCGCCGAGGAGGCGATCGACGTCGCGGACGGCGCGGACGTCGCCGCGCTGTGGGCCACGCTTACGGAGCGCCATCCGGGGCTTCGCGCGGTCGGCGTGCGCCCGCTCGCGGCGTGCGACAGGACCTACGCGGCGTGGGACCGTCCGCTCGCGGGGGTCGCGGAGGTGGCCTTCCTTCCCCCCGTCA